>CP158972.1:312500-625000 GCA_040429635.1 Tamlana crocina
ACTTCTTTTTGCATATTTTTTTAGAGAGTATTATTTTTTAGTTGTTTTGACAGCTTTGTTTTTATTTTTTATAAACAAAATAAAGTTTAAGTCCCAAAGGATGGGTAATCTTGTCTTTGGATTATTATTTGTTATTTTCCTATCTTTGAGTCATGGTGTTATTAAAGGGGTTTTTATATCCCAAAATACAAGGGAAAGTCATAATGAGTGGAGAGCCAAAATAGGAGATACAGACAGTAATTCGGCTATAATTTCTCCAATCAAAACAGACACATGGTATGGTGAATCATTTGGGATTTTGTATGGTTTTTTTACGGTGAACCTTCCTCTAAATTCAATATTTAGACACATTTTATCACCTCAAATAGTAGTTTTTGGTATTTGGCAACTTATTTTATTCGTGATAATTTACAAACGTTATGGTAACTGTTTAAATAATGGTAAAAAAGAGAATTATGAATTGTGGTTGTTTTACTTTTTAATTTCTTATTTTATTGTACAGGGGGTATTTGAACCGGACCTAGGATCTGCTATTCGTCATAAGGCAGGTATTTTTCCCTTAATTTATTATTTAATGTATTATGAAGAGTTTAGAAAGGAAATATCATAATATTTTTCATTTTTTTTTATGCTTGCTTCCTGTTTCATTCATATCAATGAAATTAGCTAACGTACTTATTGCTTTTTTTGTGCTATTTAACGTTTTTTTTATTAAAAAAATGCACCATACAAAGACTAGTTTGTGGCTCTTTGGAACAATAGCTATACCTTTGCTTTTAGATCTTTTGTTTATTTGGAATAATAGTAGTTTTTATTTGGCGGTAAAAGCTACCGAAAAGCACTCCCTATTTCTTATTTTTCCGTTGTTCATTCTGGGTTATAAAGGAAAATTAGACTTAAAACGCTTGGTAAAACACTACAGAAACCTAATGTTAATTGTTTTGACAATTCTGTTCATTAGGTATATTTTTTTATATCCCGATAACTTTTTGAAATATTTAAAAGGGAAACATCTCTGGGAGATGGGTTATCATTTCTCAAATAGTTTCGGTAATCATGCACCCGCCTTAAATATGGCTATTGCCTTCATAGTTGTTATAAGTTTCTACCTTTTATTAAAAGATGGACGAAGAAAATGGAAGGTTATTGCCAATGGTTTTATGTTTTTTTTGTCTTTTTTTTTCTTGATGTATGTTAACACCAGAGTTGCCATTGCTTCAGCAGTCTTTGGATGTTTAATTATATCATTTGTCCAAGTGTTTCGAGATAAGAATAGAAAGAGAACTGTGAAAATTATACTTCTGACGTTTGTATTATTCGTATTTGGAATAACGGTTTTTTTAAAGGTTTTTCCTTATTCGATAAAAAAATTTACCGAAAAAAGCTTCGCCGATATGGACAAGGTTGGTCGCTTAGATGAATTTGAAAATCCTGAAAGTCAAATTTATGGCGCCTTGGTTACTAGGGTTACTATTTGGAAATCTACTTTAGAACTCGTCAGGAAAAAGTTTGTATTCGGTTATGGTGCTACTGAAGCAAAGCTCGCTCTTTTTGAATACTACAAAAAAACTAATCAAAAGTTTTTGTTTAAATATAAATTTCCTGTACATAACCAATTTTTAGATTATTTTCTAAAATATGGTATATTTGGTATCATTGGATTAGTGGTGTTTTTTAGCGTATTGGGCTATTTGGCAATAGTAAATAAAAGTCTCATTATGATGTTTTTTGGGTTACATTTTTTTCTGTCAAATTTAACAGATGATTTTTTGATTTTATTCAGTGGAATCAGTTTTTCGGCTTTTTGGTTTTCAGTTTTTGGTAAAATAACATTAAATAGAAACATTAGATTTGAAAAGAATTAAAGTAGCGCATGTTTTGGATTCGGTTGGGGGAGTTGAAGTATATCTCCGCTTAGTTGTAGAAAATATAAATTGCAATAAAGTAGAAAATATAATAATTCACAAACAAAAAAATGGTAAAAAAAGATATTATGATAAAAGCAATAACGCTATACCTGAATTTAATATTGACATCCAAAGAGAAATAAGCCCAGTAAAGGATCTCAAGGCAATCTACCAAACCATAATGGCAATAAAGAAGGAAAGGCCTGATTTAATTCATGCGCATAGTGCAAAAGGAGGTATTATTGCAAGAGTTGCCTCTCTTTTTTGTAAAGTAAAAGTCCTTCATACACCCCATGCTTACTCTTATTTAAGTACTAATAGTAAATTAAAAAGAAGAATATTTTTACTTATAGAATCTTTTTTTGCTGGACGAAATTCATATCTTCTAGCTACTTCAAAATCAGAAATAGAAAGAGGAATAAGTGATGTGGGATATAAACCTGAAAAAACAATTCTGTTTAATAATTCAATATTGCCGATTGAAAGAAATAACGATGAATATACCAGTGTAAAGCTCCCAAAAAACTACATTTGTACCGTTGGCAGGCCTTCTTATCAAAAAAATATTGAAATGATGATTGAGGTTATCAAAAAGATAAAAGAATCAAAGCCGGATATTCATTTGGTTTTAATGGGGGTTGGTGAGTATAGCCCCAACAAAGAGCATGTACAAAACCAGATACGGAATTATAATTTGGAAGGAAATATAACTCTGGTAAAATGGATAGAGCGTGAAAAGATTTTAAAAATAATAGAAAACTCGAAGCTATACATTTCAACATCAAGGTATGAAGGTTTGCCGTACTCAATTATTGAAAGTTTAGCGCTTTCAAAATCGTGTGTAGTTACTAATTGCGACGGAAACAGAGACCTTGTTGAAGATAATTATAATGGGTTTGTTGTTGAGAATTTCAATGTGGATGATATGGCATCAAAAACCTGTGAGTTGCTTGACAACGATTTGCTTCGAACAAAATTTGAACAAAACTCATTTGTTTTATTTAATAAAGAATTCAACTTAAAGAACAATATATCTAAACTTGAGAAGATATATAGTGACTTAATATTAAATTAATTATATTTTTGCATTTTCCACCTGGAGTAATAGTTCTTTAATGAAAACGACCAAAATCTGCTGCATCGGAGCCGGATACGTAGGCGGGCCAACCATGGCTGTCATCGCCCAGAAATGTCCCAATATAAAAGTTACAGTAGTTGATATCAACGAGTCAAGAATTAATGCTTGGAACGATGCCGATTTAAACAAACTACCTGTATTCGAACCCGGTTTAGATGCAATTGTTAAAGAAGCTAGAGGGCGAAATCTATTTTTCTCTAATGATGTAGATACTGCCATTGATGAAGCCGATATGATTTTTATTTCGGTAAATACGCCTACAAAAACTTATGGGAAAGGGAAAGGCATGGCGGCCGATTTAAAATACATTGAGCTTTGTGCCCGCCAAATTGCAAAAGTAGCCAAGGAAAATAAAATTGTAGTTGAAAAATCAACCCTCCCAGTGCGTACTGCTTCAGCAATAAAAAATATTTTGGACCATACGGGTAATGGCGTTAAGTTTCAAATACTATCAAACCCAGAGTTTTTAGCTGAGGGCACGGCGGTGCAAGATTTGTTGAAACCCGATAGAGTGTTGATAGGGGGAGATACTTCTGAGGAAGGAGAGCAAGCCATTCAGGCTTTAGTTGATATTTATGCCGAATGGGTGCCAAAAGACAAAATTTTAACGACCAATGTCTGGTCATCAGAGCTTTCAAAGTTAACAGCCAATGCCTTTTTGGCGCAGCGTGTATCCTCAATAAATGCCATGTCTGTTATTTGCGAAAAAACAGGGGCAGATATCAAAGAAGTTTCAAAGGCGGTAGGAATGGACTCCAGAATTGGCCCGAAATTCTTGAAAGCATCAGTAGGCTTTGGAGGGTCGTGTTTTCAAAAAGACATTCTTAATTTGGTATATATTGCGAAAAGCTACGGACTTAACGAAGTAGCCGATTATTGGGAACAAGTTATTTTGATGAACGATTATCAAAAAAACCGATTCTCGGATAATATTGTACGCACCCTTTATAATACCGTTTCGGGAAAGAAAATAGCTTTTTTAGGCTGGGCCTTTAAAAAGGATACTAACGATACCCGTGAATCTGCCGCCATAAAAGTGGCCGATAATTTGCTGAATGAGCAAGCTCAGGTTTCCGTTTATGACCCTAAGGTAACAGAGGAACAGATTTATACAGATATAGATTATTTAAATTCACGACATTCGGAGGGAAATAGAGATTTATTGAAAATTAAGAATGATCCATACGAAGTATGTAAAGATGCCCATGCTATTGCTGTTTTAACTGAATGGGACGAGTTTAAAACCTACGATTGGCAAAAAATTTATGAAAATATGCAAAAACCTGCCTTTGTTTTTGACGGAAGGGGTATTTTGGATAATAAAAAGCTCGAGGAAATAGGCTTTGTATGTTACAAAATTGGAAGTGGAACCATAGGATGAAAAATATTTAAAATGAAAAGGGTACTCGTTACTGGTGCGGCAGGTTTTTTGGGTTCACATTTGTGTGACCGATTTATTAAGGAAGGGTTTTATGTAATTGGAATGGACAATTACATTACAGGAGATAAAAAAAACCTAGCGCATTTAGCGAATCATCCCCGTTTTGAATTTATAAAACACGATGTAACGGAGTTTGTTGAAATTGAAGGGAATTTAGATTACGTCCTTCATTTTGCTTCACCGGCAAGTCCTATCGATTATTTAAAAATCCCTATTCAAACTCTAAAAGTAGGGTCTTTGGGTACTCATAATTTATTAGGGTTGGCAAAGGCTAAAAATGCACGTATTTTAATAGCTTCAACTTCTGAGGTATATGGCGATCCACTAGTGCACCCTCAAAACGAAGATTATTACGGAAACGTAAATACTATTGGTCCAAGAGGGGTATATGATGAAGCCAAGCGTTTTCAGGAGTCTATCACTATGGCATATCACAGATTCCATGGCTTAGAAACTCGAATTGTGCGTATATTTAATACCTATGGCCCTAGAATGCGATTAAATGATGGTCGAGTTATACCCGCATTTATAGGTCAAGCGCTGCGAGGTGAAGATTTAACCGTTTTTGGTGATGGGTTGCAAACCCGTTCGTTTTGTTATGTCGATGATCAAGTTGAAGGCATTTACAGGTTATTATTAAGCGATTATGCATACCCTGTTAACATCGGGAATCCGCACGAAATCACTATTAAAGATTTTGCTGGAGAAATTATAAGGCTAACGGGCACCACACAAAAGATTGTTTACAAAGATTTGCCTCAAAACGATCCCCTGCAACGCCAACCTGATATTAGTTTAGCAAAAAAAATATTAAATTGGGAGCCGAAAATAGACAGAGCGGAAGGCATGAAAATAACCTACGATTATTTCAGTACATTAACCAAAGACGAGCTGTTTAAAAGCGAACACAAAGATTTTGCCCAACACATAAAAAAATAACTATTGAGTACTTTTAAACAAGGTCGCTATTCCGGATTAATAAAACCTATTTTACACCTCGTTGATTTTAGTATCATTGGCGGTGTTATATTCTTGTTTGAGATTAACCTGAATAACATTTATTTGTTTTTGGGGTATGCCTTCGCATCTTGGCTTGTCATTGCTTTTAAAAATCAGTTTTATGAGGTCAATAGATACACTAAAGTCATACAGGTTATCACCTTGTTGTTTAGACAAATTATCTTCTTTTCAATTATACTATATGCTTTTATTGGGTTTTTTAAACAACCTGGTATAAGTCGGTTGTCGCTTGGAAACTATTTGTTGACGGTTTTTGGATTAGTTTCATTTTTTAAGTTTTTGTTTTTCTTTCTCTTAAATAAATATAGAGCAGTTTTAGGAGGAAACCTTAGAAGGGTAGTTGTTATTGGTGATACAGAAAAGACTAGGCAATTAATGCGTATTTTTAAAACCAGATTGGATTTTGGTTACGATTTCAAAAAACAGTTTAAAACGCAAAAGGAGGGTTTTTCGCTGCAAAAATGTTTCGACTTTATTATTGAAAACGACATCAATGAAATTTACTTTTCGGTGGCCGATTTATCCAACAAACAAATAAACCGATTGATCGACTTTGCCGATAATAATTTACGGGAATTAAAATTTATACCAGATAACAAGGATATATATTCTAAAAAGTTAAAATACGAATATTATGATTATATTCCTATTCTATCGTTAAGGACTATTCCTATTCAAGAAAAGGTTAACCAATTGACCAAGCGAACTTTCGATATTGTGTTTTCCCTTGGCATTATCATTTTTGTGCTATCATGGCTTACGCCCATCTTGGCCATCATCATAAAACTGGAATCAAGAGGCCCCGTATTTTTCAAACAATCCAGAAACGGGTTTAATTACAAAGAATTCGACTGTTACAAGTTTCGTTCCATGACGCCCAACAAAGATGCGCATTTGTTTCAAGCGACAAAGGGCGATAACCGCATTACAAAAGTGGGGGCTTTCATTAGAAAGACAAGTATTGACGAGCTCCCTCAGTTTTTTAATGTACTTTTCGGTGATATGTCGGTTGTGGGACCAAGGCCGCATATGGTAAGCCATACCAATATGTACGCGCAACGAATAGATAAGTTTATGGTGCGCCATTTTGTAAAACCGGGCATAACAGGATTGGCCCAGATAAGTGGTTTTAGGGGCGAGATAGAAACCGATAAAGATATTATCAATAGAGTAAAATATGACATCTTTTACATAGAAAACTGGTCGTTGTTATTGGATTTAAAAATAATGATACAAACTTTGACCAATGCGTTAAAAGGCGAGGAAAAAGCTTATTAATAAATAAGCGCTATGAAAACCACAAAAGTGTTATACATAGGAAACAATCTGTTTAGCAAAACGGGTTATCCTTCCACGTTGGAAACACTTAGTAATTTGCTACAAAAAGAAGGCTATACTGTAATAAAAACGTCGAGTCAATCTAACGTGGTGTTCCGAATGCTCGATATGGTTTTCAGTATTTTTAATCACCAACAAACTACTGATGTCGTTTTAATCGATACCTATAGTACGTTAAACTTTTATTACGCCTATTGCTGTGCTATTTTGCTACAATGGTTTAGAAAGCCTTATATTCCTATTTTACACGGCGGAAACCTTCCTGAAAGGTTGAAAAAATCGCCTCGAATGTCAAAAACCATTTTTTCAAACGCCTATGTTAACGTGGCACCATCCGAATATTTGTTGGAGGCTTTTCAAAATGCAGGCTTCAAAACCCTTTGCATCCCCAACGTACTCGAAATAGAAAATTATCCGTTTAAAGTTAGAGAAACACTACATCCGAAACTGTTATATGTAAGGTCGTTTGCCAAAATTTATAACCCCGAAATGGCCATAAAAGTATTGTTAGAACTAAAGAAAGATTACCCAAATGCCACATTGTGCATGGTAGGCCCCGATCGTGATGGTACCTTGGAAAATGTAAAAGCACTTGTGAAAGCACTTGATTTGGAAAGCTCGGTGAAATTCACAGGTGTTTTAACAAAAGAAGCATGGCACAAAAAATCGGAAGCATTCGATGTTTTTATAAACACCAGCAATGTCGATAACATGCCAGTTAGCATCATTGAAGCCATGGCTTTAGGATTACCGGTTGTATCCACCAATGTAGGAGGAATAAAGCATTTGGTAAAAGACCAAGAAACTGGGGTCTTGGTGAAACCAAACGACGTTGTCGCTATGGTTAACAGCATTAAGGATTTAATTGAAAACGACTCGGGTAAAATCACCCAAAAAGCTCGAAAGCAAGTTGAAAACTATCAATGGGAGGTGGTAAAACACCAATGGAACCAATTACTTGAGAAAGCATGATCTATAAATGGCTCTATATTTTGGGACGAAATTTGAGGAACCCTTCTTCAAAAAGCATCCATCAATTTTTGAATGTTTCGCAGGGCTATTCGTTGGAGCAGTTGGAAGGTTTTCAATTGAAAAAACTAAAGGAGCTCATTGCATTTGCCTATCAATATTCGCCATTTTACCGAAAGACTTTTGATAAAAAAGGAATAAAACCATCCGATATTACATCACTTTCCGATTTAAAAAAATTGCCCACCATCACCAAAAGAGAACTGATTCAGCATAATTCAGAAATCCATACGAATTATAAATTCAAAAAAACATTTCAGGCCAAAACATCGGGGACGTCGGGCCAATCGTTGGTGTTTACAAGAAACGAATATGCCGATGCGTTCAACAGGGCAGTCATCAACCATAATTACAGCAATTATGGCATAAATCCTTGGGATAGAAATGGCTACTTTTGGGGATTCAATCAGTCGCTTTTCTATAAATTGAAAACCCGATTGCTAGATGCTTTTCAAAATCGATTTCGGGTGTTTTCGTATTCAAAAACCGAAATGAAGCGATTTATAAAAAAGCTAAAAGATGCCCAATATATCCATGGTTACTCATCAAGTATTTACGAAACGGCAAGGGCCATAAATGCTTCAGAAACTAAAAAGCCGAGTAAAATCAAAATGGTTAAGGGCACTTCTGAAAAGATTTTCGATTACTATCAGCCTGAAATCAAACAGGCCTTTGGAACAAAAATGATTAGCGAATACGGCGCAGCAGAAGCTGGAATCATTGCTTTTGAATGCCCCAAAGGCAATATGCACATAAACATGGAAGGTGTAATTGTTGAAGAAATGAACAATGAAATTTTGGTTACCAATTTGCACATGCTTTCTTTTCCGATAATTCGATATCAATTAGGCGATTATATAAAATTGGCTCCAAAAAGTAAGGCGTGTGACTGCGGAAAAGCACATCTCATTTTAGAAGACGTTTTGGGTAGAATTGGCGAAACGGTTTACGGAATTAGCGACAAATATCCCAGTTTGTATTTTTATTATATTTTTAAAAACCTTTCGGAAAAGCATGGGTTGAATTTGGAATATCAAGTGATTCAAAAGGAAAAAGGACAGTTGGATTTCAATATTTTTTCCGACTTATCAACCAAAGAAAAACAACTTTTATCAAAAGAAATTGAAAGTTATTTTAAAGGCGACATAACATACAGAATAAATACCGATGCCGAATTGGTAGCTACAAAAAAAGGAAAAAAGAAAAGTTTTATTTCAACCATCAAACATCAATGAGCAATAGCACCCCCCTTGTTTCGGTCATTACAGCTTGTTACAACTCTGAAAAACACATTTCGGAAACCATAAGCAGTGTGCTCAATCAAACCTATCAAAATTGGGAAATGTTGTTGGTTGACGATTGCTCAAGCGATAATACCATTTCAATAATCGAAACACTTCAGAAGTCAGATTCGCGAATTAAACTGTTTCAGCTTAATGAAAATTCAGGAGCAGCCGTGGCCAGAAATAAAGCCATTAATGAAGCGAAGGGCGAGTTTATCGCTTTTCTGGATAGCGACGATAAATGGTTACCATTAAAACTCGAAAAGCAAATCCGGTTTATGCTGCATAAGGGGTATAATTTAACGCACACCGCATACCAATGGATTGATGAATCTGGAGATTCTTTAAATAAAACTTTAAATCCGCCCCAAGTTTTGAGTTATAGCGACATGCTTTATTCCAATAAAATAGGGTGCTTAACGGCCATTTATAACCGGACTAAATTGGGAAAAGTGTATATGCCGCTTATTAGAAAACGACAAGATTATGCTTTGTGGCTTAAAATATTAAAAACAGGTGAGGAAGCCCATGCACTGCCCGAAGTCCTTTCAGAATACCGAAAAACCAATGATTCCATGTCTAACAATAAGTTCGATTTAATAAAATGGAATTGGAAACTGTTACGGCAAGTGGAGCGGTTACCATTATTAAAATCGGCGTACTATTTGGCATGGCACGTCATCATAAAACTGAAAGGGTAGCTTTTAAAAATAAAAACTCGCCCATCTATTAGTAGCTTTAATCAAAAGCAATTATTTTTGTGCCTTTAATAAACACACAGAACATGAACATCTTAATTCTTGGCTCAGGCGGAAGAGAACACACATTTGCTTGGAAAATAGCACAAAGCCCAAAATGCGAACAGTTATTTGTGGCTCCTGGTAACTCCGGAACGGCAGAAGTGGCAACCAACGTAAATATTGGTGAAACCGATTTTGGGGCTATTAAAGAATTGGTGTTGAATGAAAATATAGAATTGGTGGTTGTTGGCCCGGAAGCACCTTTGGTGGCGGGGGTTCACGATTACTTTTTAAACGACGATGCCATCAAGCATGTTAAGGTCATTGGGCCACAAAAAGTAGCCGCAGAGTTGGAAGGCAGTAAAGAATTCGCCAAGGAATTTATGATGCGTCACAACATTCCAACGGCAGCTTACGAGAGCTTTACGGCCGAAACCGTTGAAAAAGGCTATGCGTTTTTAGAAACCTTAAAACCACCGTATGTACTGAAAGCAGACGGGTTGGCAGCAGGAAAAGGAGTGGTGATTTTAAATGATTTGGATGAAGCCAAAGCCGAATTGAAAAGCATGCTGGTCGATGCCAAATTTGGTCAAGCTAGTACCAAAGTGGTTATCGAAGAGTTCTTGGATGGTATCGAGTTGAGTTGTTTTGTGTTGACTGATGGTGAAAACTATAAAATCTTACCAACCGCTAAAGATTACAAGCGTATCGGTGAGGGAGATACTGGCCTTAACACAGGTGGAATGGGAGCGGTTTCGCCCGTGCCTTTTGCTACCGAGGATTTTTTAAATAAAATTGAGGAGCGCATTGTAAAACCAACTATTGAAGGCTTTAAAAAAGACAAACTGCCTTACGTGGGCTTTGTGTTCATTGGGTTGATAAAAGTGGAAAATGACGACCCAAAAGTAATTGAATACAATGTTAGGATGGGCGATCCAGAAACCGAAGTAGTATTCCCAAGGTTGAAAAACGATTTGGTTGAGGTGCTTCAGGCGATGGGCAATGGTACTTTAAACGAAATAGATATTGAAATAGACGAACGTGCGGCTACAACGGTCATGTTGGTTTCGGGAGGTTACCCTGAGGCTTACGAAAAAGGAAAGGAAATAACGGGTATTGAGGCTATCAATGGCTCTATTGCGTTCCACGCCGGCGCACAATTAAAAGACGGGAAAGTTGTAACCTCTGGTGGCCGTGTTATGGCGATAACTTCATACGGAAATACGTACCAAGAGGCCATAAAAAAATCTTACCAAAATATAGAAAAACTACATTTTGATAAGATGAATTATCGTAAAGATATCGGATTCGATTTATAGAAACGAGTGCGAAGAAATGCTTTTGTCTTCTTCGTTGTTGTCGTTAAATATTTTTAACTGTTTCATCCAGTAAACCATGGCTACAAAACCAATAAGCATGAAAATCCATGAAATGGTATTGGCGGCAAACCAGTTTTCTAACTCAAGTGCTTTTAAGGCATCGTACGGAGCAAACAGTACATTTACAAATAAGTCCTGTATAGCGTAAAATAAGTCTTTCATTTTGTGTTTGTTTATTGTTTACCAACCGTTTTATAGTTAGTATATTTACTACGCAAAAATACAAAAACAGATAATGATAACAAGTTTTTTTAATAAATCTAAACCTGTAAACTTCGTTATTGTGTTTTTAATTACACTATTGGCTTTTATAGTGGCCAAAACCCATATGGGTTACGATGCTATTACAGGTGGTTTTTTGTTTAAACAGGCCTTGCTTTTATTGGTGGCTTATAGCTCCATTCTACTTTTAAATTTTGTAGTTGGAAAAAATAGTTTATCTAAAAAGAATCACTACGAACTATTATTATTCAGCCTGTTTTTTTTAACCATTGTAGAAACCACAAACGAAGCAGAAGTGTTATTGGCTAATTTTTTTGTGCTTTTGGCTTTGCGGAGGTTGCTGAGTGTGCGTTCGCAACGTGAGTTGAAAAAGAAGTATTTTGATGCTGCATTTTGGATAGCGGTGGCCAGTCTATTCTATTTTTGGGTTATTTTATTTTTTGTTTTAATCTTGGCATCTCTGGTTTTGTATTCCGATAACAATATTAGGCATTGGGTGGTGCCGTTTTTGGGAGTCGCTGCGGTGTTTGTTATTTCGGTGGCCGCATCAGTGATTTTTTATGGTGGTTTTTTTAATGTTTTCGATTTGTCTCTTCAGGTTGATTTTGATTTTTCAAAATACAATTCCACGAAATTTTTAATTGCCATTACCTTACTATTGTCCTTTGGTTTGTGGTCATTGTTCTTTTATATTCGGAATATTAAGCAGAAAAAGAAGTCGAATAGAACTACTTTAAAAACGGTGGTTTTGGCTGCGGTTATTGGTTTTGTAATTGTACTTTTAACGCCCAATAAAAACGGAAGCGAGTTTTTGTTTTTGTTCGCTCCCTTGGCCGTTGTGGTTTCAAATTATATCGAATCCATTTCCGAAAAATGGTTCAGGGAAGTGTTTTTGGGTGTATTGATTATTGTGCCTTTTGTACTGTTAATGCTGTAGCTTTTCGCCAAAAGCTAAATCGCCCGCATCACCAAGCCCCGGAACAATGTAGCCTTTGTCGTTTAGTTTTTCGTCAACGGTGGCAATCCATAAATGCACGTTTTCGTCAAAATGGTTTTCAATAAATTTAATGCCCGGTTGAGCGCCAATAACACTCACTAAATGGATGGCTTTCGGTTTACCAAAGGGCCTTAAAGCCCTAAAGGTGGCGACAAGTGATTGTCCAGTGGCCAACATCGGGTCGGCCAAAATCAATGTTTTGCCTTCCAAGTTGGGGCAGGCGAGGTATTCCACAATAATTTCAAAATCATCGGAATTATTTTTATGGTGCCTGTACGCCGAAATAAAAGCATTTTCGGCTTTGTCAAAATAATTGAGCAATCCGTTATGCAACGGAATACCTGCTCTCAAAATAGAGCATAATACCACATCGTTTTGAGGCAGTGGTATTGTTGATTTTCCCAAAGGGGTTTCAACCGTTTTCGACTCATAATATAGTGATTTACTCATTTCATAACCCAAAATCTCACCAATGCGTTCAATATTTCGCCGAAAACGCAAGCGGTCGTTTTGGACGTCGGTGTTTCTAATTTCAGAAATAAATGTGTTCAAAATGGAATTTTGAAGCGATAGGTTGTGGATTTTCATTGGTGTAAAATTATTTTTAAAGTTAATGAAACCCGTTTACAAATTAATTGAGAATAGTTAAAACAATCCCAATGCGATTCAAGCGAGCCTAAAATATTGTTTAAATTACGTAGTTTTGTGCTTTTTAAAACCAAAAACATGTTTACAGATAAGGCAAATAAAATATTTCAGGACGTTATAGAAAAATACCACGTTTTTAATATGGTAGATCAACCGTTTGAGAACGCTTACCCAGAGAGCGAATTAATCGAACATTTGTTGTACAGAAAATGTTGGATTGATACCGTGCAGTGGCATTATGAGGATATTATTCGTGATCCACAAATCGACCCCGTGGCAGCATTAAAGTTGAAGCGACAAATTGATGCTTCCAACCAAGACCGCACCGATATGGTGGAGTATATCGACAGCTATTTTCTGGATAAATATAAGCATGTTGAAGCGAAAGCTGATGCGACGATAAACACCGAAAGCCCAGCATGGGGCATTGATCGCTTGTCAATTTTAGCATTGAAAATTTACCACATGAACGAAGAGGCTACCCGCGAAGACGCTTCGGAAGCCCACCGTACTGCTTGCCAAAAGAAATTGGACGTTTTGTTGGAGCAGCGCGTAGATCTTTCAACCGCTATCGATACGCTTTTAAGCGATATTGAAAATGGTGATAAATACATGAAGGTGTACAAGCAAATGAAAATGTACAACGACGACGAATTGAACCCTGTGCTTCGTTCGCAAAAGTAGGAGAGTGTCTAAAAAGTAATAAATGAACGTCATTGCGAGAAATTTTATTTCGAAGCAATCTCATAATCAAAACTTTGATTTTTAAAGATTCCTTCACTTTGTTCGGAATGACGACTTTTTAGAATTCCTCAACAAACAAACCCAAAT
This sequence comes from Tamlana crocina, assembly GCA_040429635.1. Lineage (NCBI taxonomy): Bacteria > Pseudomonadati > Bacteroidota > Flavobacteriia > Flavobacteriales > Flavobacteriaceae > Tamlana > Tamlana crocina. The sequence goes on from CP158972.1 coordinate 326,474, forward strand.
GCCCAAACCAACAAAAAACATCTTAGTCATCCGCTTTTCCGCAATGGGCGACGTGGCCATGACGGTGCCGGTTTTAAGGGCATTAACACAACAACATCCCGAGTTAAAAGTAACCCTTTTAACTCGGGCTTTTTTTGCGCCATTTTTTAGGGACATCCAAAATGTAAATGTTTTTTCGGCCGATTTAAAAGGCAAGCATAAAGGTGTTTTCGGACTCTACAAGCTATCAAAAGAAATAAAAAAACTGAATATCAATGTCACTTCGAGCGGAGTCGAGAAGTCTTCTCTAAAAATTGATGCGATTGCCGATTTGCACAATGTGTTGCGAACAAAAGTTTTAAAACATTTTTTGCGATGCAAACGTTTTATTTCAATCGATAAAGGACGAAAGGAAAAAAAGCAGTTAACTTCTGGGAAGATTTTTGAACCACTAAAAACCACCCATCAACGCTATGCCGATGTATTTGATGGTTTGGGCTATCCGGTAGATTTATCAAATCCTTCCTTTCCCGAAAAAGCAGAGCTAAGTACAAAACTTAAGGATTTACTCGGAGAATCTTCCCAAAAAATGATTGGAATAGCACCTTTTGCTGCCCATAGCGGAAAAATGTATCCGTTGGAACTCACCAAAAAAGTGATTGAAACCCTTAGCAAAGATTATAAAATCGTTTTGTTTGGCGGTGGCAAAAAAGAGATTGACATTTTAAATAAAATGGAATCTGCTTTTGAAAACACAGTAATCATCGCTGGAAAATTAAGCCTTGATGAAGAGCTGGACATGGTTTCCAATTTAGAAGTAATGCTCTCCATGGATTCTGGTAATGCCCATATCGCGGCCATGATGGGCATAAAAACCGTCACCATTTGGGGCGTTACGCATCCCTATGCTGGGTTTGCGCCGTTCAACCAACCTAAAGATTACGCCATTTTGCCCGATAGGAACCAATTCCCTTTAATTCCAACATCGGTTTACGGCAATAAATATCCTGAAAATTACGAAGCTGCAGCTGGGAGTATTTTTCCTGAAACTGTGGTTGAAAAAATTAAGTCAATTATTTAAACTTCTCACCCTTTGGGGGAGATGCCCGCAGGGCAGAGGGGGCTTACACATCATCATAATCCACTGAAATAGTTGGCGTTGTTGGGTGGGCCTGGCAAGTTAATATCAAACCTTCGGCCACTTCATTTTCAGTTAAAATGTTATTTTGTCTCATGGTAGCAGAGCCTTCTGTAACACGGGCTAAGCAGCTGCTGCAAATACCGCCTTGGCAGGAGTAGGGAGCATCTAAATCCTCATCGATGGTCGCTTCTAAAATGGTCTGTTTTGCAGACATTTCAAAAGTTGAGGTTTCGTCATCAACGGTTACCGTAATTTGTGTTTTTCCCGGGGCAACAGTATCGTTTTCAACTTTAACGTCGGCGGGCTTGGCGGCTTTAAACAGCTCGAAGTGGATTCTGTTCGGATCAACGTCATGTCCGGTCAAAACATCTTTTACCGTATGTATCATCGCTTCGGGTCCGCAAAGGTAATAGGCATCTACATCAATATGTTTGTGCTTGTTTTTCATCACGTAGTTCACCGTGCTTTTTTCAATTCTTCCGAAAATGGAATCGTCGTCCTCATCGCGTTGGCTAAATACAAATTGAATGGAAAAACGTTCGTTATGTTGGTTTTGAAGTTCCAATAGCTCATTTAAAAACATGGTTTCTTCAGTGGTCTTGTTGCCATAAACCAAAATAACTTTGCTATAAACTTCTTCTTCCAAAGCACATTTAATAATACTTAAAATAGGGGTGATACCACTACCTGCAGCAAAAAGCGCGATGTTCTTGGTTTTGGAGTCGTTTGGTGTAAAAACAAATCGGCCTCGAGGCGGAGCTACGTCTAGAGTGTCACCAGCCTTTAAAGTGTTGTTGGCGTACCATGAAAAGGTACCGTCTTTCACCTCTTTAACTGCAACTTTCAATTCACCACTTTTGGGAGAAGAACACAGCGAATAATCACGACGCACTTCGTTGCCATCAATTTCAGTTTTTAATGTAATGTATTGTCCCGCTTGAAAAGAAAAGGTGTCTTTCAGGTTGCCCGGAACGTTAAAAGTGATGCTGATGGATTTATCGGTTTCCCGAGTAATATTTTGTACGGAAAGCTTGTGAAATGATGACATGAAAAAATAATTTTTAGCAAAAATAGTGAAGTTGAGGTGTAAATTTTAACTTTGGGAGTAACAATTGGATTAAAAATTTAACTAATACACCGTATTCAAAACAGATAAAAAAGAGAGCATGAAAAAATTATTGTTGTTATATGGCTTTTTAGTGTTTGCTATTACACAAGTTCAGGCGCAAGACCATTCAGATTTTAAAAACGAAACCATTGAATTTTTAAAATTAACCGGAGCTGGTGATGCGTTTGTAAATGCCATTGACCAAATCGGGGTTATGGTTTCTGCCGATAAAAAAGAAGCTTATACTAAAGAAGCCAAAGGTACATTAATAGGGATATACGATAAAATCGCTGAATTGTATATGACCGAATTTACTCATGAGGAAATTAAAAAACTTACCGCTTTTTACAATACCGACTTAGGCAAAAAACTAGCCAAAAAGCAATTGGGATTAACCCAAAAAGCAATGGCTTTTGGGCAAACTTGGGGTATGGAAGTACAGGGTATTGCGCAAAAATATCAATAGTACGGATTGGGGTTTGGTTTCAATGTAAGTTTTTGACAGCTAAGCGTTTTATTTAAAAGTGTTTGCATTTTATAGCTAAATTCAAAAAGATGCTTATTTTTACCACTCTATTATAATAATGGTGTGAGTTTGCAGTTATTATTTAGACTAAAAATACCAGCATTGAAAACCTATAAAACCATACTTGTTGTCTTTTTTTCAATCTTCTTGGCGGTGGGCTGTTCAAGAAAAAAAGACCGATTTATTAGTCGAAATTACCATGCCGTAACTGCCGAGTTCAATGCGCTTTTCAATGGCTACAGTGCCTTGGAAGAAGGTAGGCAAACCCTAAACGATGCGTATTTCGATAACTATTGGGAGGTTTTGCCCATAGAACGCATGCAGATTTTTGAAGATGTGGTGCTGCCGGGGCAATCTAAAAACGAGAATTTTACCCGTGCTGAGGAAAAAGCGGTTAAAGCGATTCAAAAGCACAGCATCAATATTGAGGGCAAAGAGAAGAATCCGCAAATGGATGAGGCTTATTTGCTGTTGGGAAAAGCACGCTATTTCGATCAGCGGTTCGTGCCTGCTCTTGAAGCCTTCAACTATATTCTTTATAAATATCCGGCGAGCGATAAAATTAACCAAGCTAAGGTTTGGCGGGAAAAGGCCAATATCAGATTGGACAATAACGAGCTGGCCATTAAAAACCTAAAACGCTTACTTAGGCAGGAAGAATTGGAAGGTCAGGATTTGGCCGATGCCACTTCCATTTTGGCACAAGCTTACCTAAACGTTAAGGTGGTCGATACGGCCATTACATTGTTGGAAACCGCGTCGGTAGCTACAAAAAGTAACGATGAGCGTGGCCGTTATCGTTTTATCCAAGGGCAACTTTACAACCAGTTGGGTTACAAGGATAGCGCCAACTTGGCGTTCGATAAAGTCATCGAGTTGAACCGTAAAACGCCAAGAATCTACATGATTAGCGCGTATCTGGAAAAAGTAAAGAATTTCGATTTTGAAAATGGCAATAAATTGGAACTTACCGAGCTCCTTGCCGAACTTGAGGAAAATCGTGAAAACCGTCCGTTTTTAGATCGTATTTATTATCAAATTGCCGAGTACCATTTACAAAATGGTTCCGATTCTTTGGCGGTGGCCTATTACAACAAATCGCTCCGTACCAATTCTGAAGACAACATTTTAGTGGCCAAAAATTACGAAACGCTGGGCGATATGAATTTCGATGCGTCTATTTATGCCAAGGCTGGAAAATACTATGATAGTACGATGGGGAGTTTGGTTGAAAACTCAAAACCTTACCGAGTTATAAAGCGGAAGCGCGAGAATTTGGATGATGTGATTCATTACGAGGCTGTGGCTAAGGTTGATGACAGTATTTTGAGGTTGGTAAATATGCCCGAAGCCGAACGCTTAGCCTATTTTGAAGCTGTGGTGGAAGATTTAAAAGCTAAAGCCGAAGAAGAAAAAAAGGCACAGGAAGCGGCACAGCGAAACAGTGGATTGGTGACTATGAACAACCAAGTGGGGCAGCGTATTGGCCCTCCGGGAAATAAGCAACAGGCAACGGCGTTCTATTTTTATAACCCTACCACGGTATCATATGGTAAAAACGAGTTTGTTAAAATTTGGGGCGACAGAAAATTGGAAGACAATTGGAGGTGGTCTAGCAAAGCGATTACCAGCGGAGGAAATGCAGGTGCTTCAACAACCGATATGGTGGCTTCTGCTGATGAAGATGAACGTTTCGACCCGCAGTTTTATATTTCGAAAATTCCTTCCGAAGAAAAAGTTATCGATAGCATCTCAAGAGAGCGCAACTATGCGTATTATCAATTGGGATTGATTTACAAGGAAAAGTTCAGTGAATACGAATTGGCAAAAAGTAAGTTTCAGGATTTACTGAAGAGCAACCCCGAAGAGCGTTTGGTGCTGCCTTCAAAATATAATTTGTACAGAATTTATGAGGCTTTGGGTGAAAATGACGAAGCGGCGATTGCCAAACAAAAAATTATTTCGGAGCATCCCGAATCGCGCTATGCGTTGATTTTAACCAATCCGGAATTGGTTTCGGAAAATGATGAAAACAGTCCGCGCAGTTTATACGAGTCGTTGTACGAACAACATCTTAATCAGGAATATGCCGAGGTGGTTTCAAAAAGTGAAGAATACATCAACAGGTTTGATGGCGAGCCTATCGTACCAAAATTTGAGTTGCTTAAAGCTACGGCCATGGGGCGTTTGCAGGGTTACGAGGCTTATCAAGCGGCTATTAACCATGTGGCGACTACCTACGCCAACACCCCCGAAGGTAAAGAGGCACAAGATATAGAAACTAATATTTTACCTAAATTAGCAAATAAGGAGTTTGTGGTTTACGATAGTATATCGGGCAACTACAAAGTGGTTTTCAAATTCAAAAGTACTGATTTCGAAACGGTAACATCGTTTAAGAAAACTTTGGATGAGGTTCTGGAAAACATTAGGTACTACAATCTGAAATCGTCCATGGATGTTTATAATGCAGACACCAAATTAGTGTTGGTGCATGGTCTGAAAACCGAGCAAGTAGCCAAAACATTTGATCAGCTGTTGACCAAAGAAGACCGAAAAAAAATAAAAATCCCCTATTTTGTGGTGTCGTCCGCAAATTATCAAATCATTCAAATCCATAAAAATTTGGATACGTATTTGAATATCGATAACAATTAAACTTAACACTATGTTCTCTGAAAACAAAAAAGGTAAACAAATGGCAGAAAATACTTCCGGACAAAATATAATAGCCCAAGGGACTAAAGTTGTTGGAGACCTTAGCAGCGAGGGCGATTTAAGAATTGATGGCATTATTGAAGGAAACGTTAATACTTCTGGCAAGGTAGCGGTAGGTAAAACGGGTTTCATAAATGGTACTTTAAATGGTACCGATGCCCATTTTGAAGGTAAGTTTTCTGGAAAGCTCACCTTATCCGGTACATTAAATTTAAAATCGTCTGCCCATATTGAAGGTGAAGTAGTTGCTGGAAAACTATCGGTCGAGCCAGGAGCAACTTTTAATGTTACTTGTGTCATGAAGGGCGATGCCAAAAACACTAAGTATGCCGAACAGTCTGCAAAACAACCAAAACAAGAAGCCCCAACAGCCAATCAATAAATATATTAGGTTTACCACTATTGCCATACAAATGGGGTTGACCATTTATTTGGGAAGTAAGTTGGGTGAGTGGTTAGATGTAAAATTCAACAACTCAAATCAACTATATTATAAGATAGTCACACTTTTATCGGTGTTTTTGGCTATGTTCGCTGTTATTAAACAGGTAATTGATGTCACTAATAAAAAATAAATGATAAAAAGAATACTCGTTTTTGCACTATGTGCAGTGTTATTATTTGCTGTTGCTTTTTCCGTTCATAACTATTTTGTTGCCATTCAATCCTTTAGTTTGTTGCAGGTGTACTTGTTTCATGCGGTAGCTTCATTGGTAATATATGTTAGCGTTGAACTGATAAGCGATGTTAGGCCTAACCAAGCAGGTTATGTCTATTTAACCTTTACATTGGTTAAATTGGGTTTGTTTGTTTTGATTTTTAAAAATGAAGTGTTCGAAAATGAGGTTTTAACAAAGAGCGAACGCATAGCATTAGTAGTGCCTTTATTCCTGTTTTTAACAGCAGAAGCAGTAGGGGTTTCAAAGTTACTTAATAACAAATAGTTAAGTTGTTTAGGTTTTTTGAAAAGGTTGAAAACTCGTTGCAAAAAAACTAAGTAAAAAAAGGGTTTGGGTTTTTAAATTATTGTGTACATTTGCACAAAATTTTAGAGAGCTAAATTCTTTATTTTTAAAAATTATGATGGTAGCGAAAAAATCTGTCAAGTTTATTGCAGTTTTAGTTTTATTTTTGACATCAGTATCGAGCTTTGCAAAAGATCCGGTGCAAGACGATAACCACCACGGTGCGGGAGAACAAATAGATTCTCCAGAAGAAATTAAAGAATACATAGCGCATCACTTAAAAGATTCTCACGATTTTCATTTATATACCAACAACAAAACGGGTTCTCATGTAAGCTTTCCGCTTCCTGTTATTGTTTGGACTAGCGAAGGTTTAAGGGTTTTTATGTCTTCAGAATTTCACCACGACGATAACGGTTCTGTTATTGTTGAAAAAGATGGTGTAAAATTAACCAAGATTCACAGTAAAATATACGAATTAGAGTCAGGAGCTACTCAAGTAAATTTTGACGATGAGCACCATGCTACCAATGCCAGCCGAGTGTTGGATTTTTCTATCACTAAAAGTGTGTTCGGTATGCTGTTGGCTGGATTGTTAATGTTGTTAGGTTTTGGAGCCTTGGCAAAAGGATACAAAAAAGGAGCGATACCAACTGGTTTCGGTCGTGTTTTAGAGCCGTTAGTAATTTATGTTCGTGACGAAATTGCAAGACCAAATATTGGTGAGAAGAAGTACAGAAAATTTATGGGCTTCCTGTTGACTGTGTTTTTCTTCATTTGGATATTGAATTTGTTGGGTTTAACGCCACTAGGGTTCAATGTAACGGGTCAAATTGCTGTAACAGTTTGTTTGGCAGTATTCACTATGATTATCTATTTATTTAGTGGAAGTAAAGATTTTTGGCAACACACATTATGGATGCCGGGCGTACCAGTTGTATTAAGACCTATTTTGGCAGTAATAGAATTGGTAGGTTTTGTGTTGATTAAGCCATTCTCGCTGTTGGTGCGTTTGTTCGCTAACATGACGGCGGGCCACTTTGTGGTAATGAGCTTAATTGCATTAATGATAACAATGAAAGAGGCCTTCGGCCCAGTAGCATCAACAGGAATGTCGTTGGTGTTAGCATTGTTTATTTCGGTTATCGAGATTTTGGTAGCCTTTTTACAAGCGTTTATTTTTACGATGTTATCATCGTTATTTATAGGTATGGCTGTTGAAGAACACGATCACCATTAATAAGAATTTGTTTAATTAATATTTTTAAAATCAATTAGTATGTACAATTTAATTGGAGCAGGATTAATCGTAATCGGTGGTGGTATCGGTTTAGGTCAAATTGGTGGTAAAGCTATGGAAGGTATTGCACGCCAACCTGAAGCAGCTGGTAAAATCCAAACTGCCATGATTATCATCGGTGCCTTATTGGAAGGTTTGGCTTTCGGTGCGTTAATCTTAGGGAAATAATCATCCCAAAAAAACAAAAAGAACAGTTTTCTGCAACGGTTGGTTGCAGAAGCTGTTTTTAAAAAATTAAACAAAACAATACAAAACGTATTTTATATAATTATATATGGACCAGTTATTAAATGATTTTTCGCCAGGATTGTTTTTTATGCAAGCCATCATCTTATTGATCTTAATTGTATTAATGAGAAAATTTGCTTGGAAACCTATTTTAGAGTCTTTGCAAAGTCGCGAAGATGGTATTAAGGATGCTTTGGAATCTGCTGAAAAAGCCAGATTGGAAATGCAAAATCTTCAAGCAGATAACAAAAAGTTGCTAAATGAGGCTAAGGCTGAAAGAGATAGCTTGCTTAAGGAAGCGCGCCAAATGAAAGATAAAATGATTGAGGAGGCGAAAGGAGAAGCAGAAGTTCAAGCCAATAAAATGATTGAGCAAGCGCAAGCAGCTATCGAAAGCGAAAAGAAAGCAGCTATGGCAGAGCTTAAAGGACAAGTGTCTGGTTTGGCTTTAGAAATCGCTGAAAAAGTGGTTCGCAAAGAACTTTCTAGCAAAGACAAGCAATTGGAGTTGGTAGAAAGCATGTTGACTGAGAAATCTTTAAACTAAGCAGCCCATGTCAAGAGCAGCAGTACGTTACGCAAAAGCATTGTTAAGACTGTCGATAGACCAAAAAACAGCCGAAACTGTTAATGGCGATATGGAGCTTATTGCAAGCACCATTGCAGAAAGCAACGATTTAAGCGCTATGCTTCAAAGTCCGGTAATACCTGCTTCAGCAAAAAAAGCAGTGTTGTTGGAGGTGTTTAAATCGGCAGATAAAAGCACCCAAAACTTAATTGATACTTTAATTGCGAATAACAGATTGGATATTTTAGGCCAAGTGGCTTCAAAGTACAATCAGTTATTCGATGAATCTAAAGGTGTTCAGTTGGCTACGGTTACAACTGCAGTGGCTTTAACAGGCGATTTAGAGAAGAAAGTATTGGCCAAAGCAAAAGAGCTTTCAGGCAAAAACGTTGAAATAGAAAACATTGTAGATGAAAGCATTTTAGGTGGTTTCATTTTACGAATAGGCGATATTCAATATAACGCCAGTGTTGCTAATCAACTAAACAAATTAAAAAGAGAATTTACATTAAATTAAAACTTGCCCTTACTTAAAAAGAAGGGCGAAATACATAACAAGATGGCAGAAGTAAAACCAGCTGAAATATCAGCAATCTTAAAAAAACAACTTTCAGGTTTTGAAGCTAGTGCTTCATTAGATGAAGTAGGAACTGTATTAAACGTAGGTGATGGTATTGTTCGTGCTTACGGATTATCTAACGCACAATACGGCGAGTTAGTAGAATTTGAAGGCGGATTGGAAGGTATTGTACTTAACCTTGAAGAAGATAACGTTGGTATTGTATTACTTGGTGGGTCAACTGGTGTAAAAGAAGGCTCTACAGTTAAACGTACTAAGCGTATTGCTTCTGTAAACGTTGGTGAAGGTATTGTAGGGCGTGTTGTTGATACTTTAGGTAATCCAATTGATGGTAAAGGCGCTATTGAAGGCCAAACTTACGAAATGCCACTAGAGCGTAAAGCACCTGGTGTTATTTACCGTGAGCCAGTAACCGAGCCATTACAAACAGGTATCAAATCTATCGATGCGATGATTCCTGTAGGTCGTGGTCAGCGAGAGTTGGTAATTGGCGACCGTCAAACAGGTAAAACTACGGTTTGTATCGATACCATCTTGAATCAAAAAGAATTTTACGATGCAGGTGAGCCTGTATACTGTATATATGTTGCTGTTGGGCAAAAGGCTTCAACAGTTGCAAACATCGCAAAAACTTTAGAAGAGAAAGGTGCTTTAGCCTATACTACTATTGTTGCTGCAAACGCATCAGATCCTGCTCCAATGCAGGTTTATGCTCCAATGACGGGTGCTGCTATCGGTGAGTACTTCCGCGATACTGGTCGTCCGGCATTAATCATTTATGATGATTTATCAAAACAAGCGGTAGCTTACCGTGAGGTGTCGTTATTGTTACGTCGTCCACCAGGACGTGAGGCTTACCCAGGTGACGTTTTCTACTTACACTCGCGTTTGTTAGAGCGTTCTGCAAAGGTAATCAATGATGATTCTATCGCTAAAGATATGAACGATTTACCAGAATCGTTAAAGCCAATCGTAAAAGGAGGTGGTTCATTAACGGCTTTACCAATTATTGAAACACAAGCGGGAGACGTATCTGCATATATTCCAACTAACGTAATTTCGATTACTGACGGACAGATATTCTTGGATGGTGATTTATTTAACTCTGGTGTGCGTCCTGCCATTAACGTAGGTATCTCGGTATCTCGTGTAGGTGGTAACGCCCAGATTAAATCGATGAAAAAAGTATCTGGTACGTTAAAACTGGATCAGGCGCAGTTCCGTGAATTGGAAGCGTTTGCTAAGTTCGGTTCAGATTTAGATGCCTCTACCTTAAACGTAATTGAAAAAGGTAAGCGTAACGTTGAAATCTTAAAGCAAGCACAAAACGATCCTTACACAGTTGAAGACCAAATCGCCATTATCTATGCCGGTTCTAAAAACTTGTTGAGAAACGTTCCTGTTGATAAAGTAAAAGAATTCGAAAGAGATTTTATTGAGTTCTTGAATGCTAAGCACAGAGGTGTATTAGATACCTTAAAATCAGGTAAATTAACTGATGAAGCTACAGATACTTTAACTACGGTAGCAAAAGATTTAGCAGGAAAGTATAATTAATTCTGAATTCTGAATTCAAAATTTAAAAAATGGCAAACTTAAAAGAAATACGTAATAGAATATCGTCGGTATCTTCAACGATGCAGATTACCAGTGCCATGAAAATGGTATCGGCTGCAAAGTTAAAGAAAGCCCAAGATGCTATTACTGCCATGCGCCCGTATGCTGACAAGTTAACCGAGCTTTTACAGAGTTTAAGCGCCACATTGGATGCCGATTCTGGAAGCAAGTTTTCAGAGCAGCGCGAGGTAAAGAAGGTGCTTATTGTGGCCATTACTTCAAACAGAGGTTTGGCAGGGGCTTTTAATTCGAGCATCATCAAGGAAGTGACTAGGTTAACCACGCAAACTTACGCCAACCAAGAAGTATCTTATGTGGCCATTGGAAAAAAAGCCAATGATGCGTTCAAAAGAACCAATAAAGTCATTGCCAATAAAAGTGAAGTTTTCGATGATTTAACTTTCGAAAACGTTGCCGAAATAGCACAACTTTTAATGGATAAGTTTGTGGCTGGTGAGTACGATAAGATTGAAATTGTTTACAACAAATTCAAAAATGCTGCCACTCAAATTGTAACTACCGAGCAATTTTTACCAATCGTTCCGGTGGAAGGTGAAGCCAACGCTAATGCCGATTACATTTTTGAGCCATCAAAAGTGGAGATTGTAGAGCAATTGATTCCTAAGTCGTTAAAAACGCAACTTTATAAAGGCATAAGAGATTCGTTTGCTTCTGAGCACGGTGCCCGTATGACGGCTATGCACAAAGCCACCGACAACGCCAAAGAGCTTAGAGACCAGCTTAAACTGACGTATAACAAAGCGCGTCAAGCAGCTATTACCAACGAAATTTTAGAGATTGTTGGTGGTGCCGAAGCGTTGAATAATTAAAATAAGTCATACTGAATATATTTCAGTGTTACTCATAAATTTAAAACCTAACTTTTTTAAGTTAGGTTTTTTGTTTTTTAATTAACCGTTAAGTATTACTGTATCTTTGGTTGGCGTTTTCTAAAAACGTACTTTTAGCAGATTAATTAGCAAACTTTGGGCGCATTAAAAAAGTTTTTTAAGGACACGATTATCTATGGTTTAGCAACAGTTTTACCTAGATTAATGAACTTTGTTTTAGTGCCGTTACATACCGATACTTTAGAAACCGCAAGTTATTCTGATAATACAACGTTTTATGTGTATGCTGCTTTTTTTAATGTATTGCTAACTTATGGTATGGAAACTGCTTTCTTCAGGTTTTTTAGTAAAAGTGAAGAAAAAAGCAAGGTGTTTTCTACTGCATTAATAAGTTTGGTGGTTACTACCGTTCTGTTTTTTGCAGTTGTTTTTAGTTTTAATCAACAACTTTCGCAGTTAGTCAATTTAGACCAAACCTACTTTAATTTGTTATTGGGTGTATTGGTATTAGATACACTTGTTGTGGTGCCTTTTGCGTATTTAAGAGCGACAGGACGACCAATAAGGTTTGCTTCAATAAAGCTTTCTAATATTCTTATATATGTTGCGTTAAACTTCTTTTTTCTTTGGGCAATACCTGAGTTGGGAATAGAATTTTCAGGTTATGACAACAATAACTTAGTAATGTATATTTTCATTGCTAACCTTGTAGCGAGCATAGTAACACTATTGTTACTTTCCCCTTACTTTTTTAAAACAAAGCTCCAATTTAGCACGACAGTTTTTAAACAACTTCTCAAATATGGTTGGCCAATTATGGTTGCTGGATTAGCCTATGTAATCAACGAAAATTTTGATAAATGGCTATTACCAGAATTGTTAGGAAAAGATATTAATGGAGCATATAGTGGTTGCTATAAAATTGCGGTTTTTATGACCATTTTTATTCAAGGATTTAGGTTAGGAGCTGAACCGTTCTTTTTTAATCATGCTAAAGAACATAATGCAAAAGAAACTTATGCGACTATAATGAAGTATTTTGTGATTTTTGGAAGTTTCATGTTGGTATTTATAGTAGCTTACCTTAATATATTTAAAGAACTTATTGTAAGAGATGAAAGTTACTGGATAGCAATAGATATTGTTCCTGTTGTGCTTTTAGCAAACCTATGCTTAGGTATTTATTTCAACCTAGCTATTTGGTATAAGTTAACTGATAAAACGCGCTACGGAATGTATTTGTCAATAGTGGGAGCTATAATCACAATTGCTTTCAATTATGTAATGATTCCTAAAATCGGATTTATGGCTTCGGCTTGGGCAACTTTGGCAGCCTATGGAGTTATGATGTTTCTATCATATTTTTTAGGACAAAAACATTATGCCGTACCTTACGATTTGAAAAGGATTGTTCTGTATTTAATTGTGGCCATTTTAATATCGGTAATCGCATTAAAAACCAATAGCAACTATTACCTAAATACAGGCTTAGTTTTATTATTTTTGGCAATAGTATTTGTTTTTGAAAGGCAACAAATCAAACAATTTTTAAGAAGATAACATGAAAATAAAAATTATAAATAAATCCACACACGATTTGCCGCATTACGAAACCTTGGCTTCCGCCGGAATGGATTTACGGGCAAATCTATCCGAACCACGAGTGTTGAAGCCACTGGAACGAAGTATAGTCGGCACCGGGCTTTTTGTTGAATTGCCTGTGGGTTACGAAGCTCAAGTACGCCCCAGAAGCGGGTTGGCAGCCAAAAAAGGAATCACGGTTTTGAACGCCCCAGGAACAATCGATGCCGATTATAGAGGAGAAATAGGTGTGATTTTAGTCAACCTTTCGAATGAAGAATTTACTATCCAAAACGGCGAGCGTATTGCTCAGTTGGTCATTGCTAAACATGAACGTGCCGAGTGGGAGCAAGTTGAAGTGCTTTCTGAAACCGATAGGGGTGAAGGCGGTTTTGGTAGTACGGGGGTAAAATAATTCCTGCGAAAGCAGGAATCTCTAAGTCGATATAAATGAAACTCTGGTATGTCTATATCATGACAAATAAACCCAATGGTGTACTGTACATCGGAGTTACAGATAATATCGAAGAACGAGTTAAAGAGCATAAATTAAAAGTATACCCACAATCGTTTACTGCAAAATATAATTGTAGTTCTTTAGTTTATTTTGAAGTGTTTGAAAATGGAGGAGAAGCCGAAAAAAGAGAAAAACAATTCAAAAAATGGAAAAGGGATTGGAAGGTTGAATTAATAGAAGAAATGAATCCCAGTTGGTCTGATCTAAGCATGAACTGGAATTTAAATTTTAACAAATTAAGAGACTAAAATATAAGTTTAACTAAAAAAGATACCTGCTTTCGCAGGCATTAATTATGAAAATAATAGTCCCAATGGCAGGTCGAGGTTCTCGACTCCGTCCGCACAGTTTAACAGTTCCAAAACCATTAATTCCGGTGGCTGGACAACCCATTGTACATCGTTTGGTAAAAGACATCGCCAAAGTTTTAAAACAACCTATAGACGAGATTGCCTTTGTTTTGGGCGACCCGGCTTGGTTTGGAGACGATGTGGTTGAAAGCCTGCAATATTTAGCCAAAAGTTTGGGCGCCAAGGCCTCCATTTACCGTCAGGACAAACCGCTGGGCACGGGCCACGCCATTATGTGTGCCGAGCCATCGCTTTCTGGGCCCGCGGTAATCGCTTATGCAGATACATTGATTCGTGCCGAGTTCGATTTAGACCCCCAAGCCGATAGTGTTATCTGGACGAAACAAGTGGAAAATCCCGAAGCTTACGGTGTGGTTAAACTCAATGGCAACGATGAAATCGTGGAATTGGTTGAAAAACCTAAGGATTTTGTGAGCGACCAAGCCGTAATAGGTATCTATTATTTTAAAGATGTTGGCGTTTTAAAAGGCAAGCTACAAGAAATTTTAGATGAAAACGTTATGAATGGTGGCGAGTACCAAATTAACGATGGTATTAAGCGTATGATGGCGGATGGCAAGGTGTTTAAAACCGGAACGGTTGATGAATGGATGGACTGCGGAAACAAGAATATCACTATTGAAACCAACCAGCGTATGTTGGGCTTTTTACAGGCTGATGCAGAAGAGCAACTGGTGGCCAGTTCGGTAAAATTGGAAAATTCTAAAATTATTGAACCTTGTTTTATTGGTGAGAATGTGGTGTTGAAAGATGCTACAATTGGCCCTTTTGTATCTATTGGAAACGATTGTACTGTAGAAAACTCGACCATAAAAAACAGTTTGATACAAACCAATACCAGTATTAAAAATGCCAACCTTGATGATGCTATGATTGGAAATAACGTTAAATACGATGGTAATTTTACAAGTGTGAGTATTGGTGATTATTCGGAGTTAGAATAAAAAAATATAGGAGTCATTTCGAATTGTCATCCTGAGTGGAGTCGAAGGGTTGTTTCAGAATCTCACAAACTTTGGAACACTATTTGAAGTTTTGGTCATGTCGAACATTGTGAGACATCGCATCATAAATGAAAAAGAAAAACTACATATTCATTTTCCTTTTCGGAATGTTAATCATTCCGCAGGCCATTTATGCCCAAATAAACTTCAATAGTACACCCAATGACGATTTGGGCGATAATGAAGATAAGTTCCAAGAGCAGTTTTACGAAGGCTTAAAGCAAAAAGGTATTGAGAATTACGATAGGGCAGCTGAAGCTTTTTTAAAATGTATTGAAATTGACAAATCGGTACCCGTGGTTCATTTTGAATTGGGAAAAAGCTACATAGCCCTTAAAAACTTTGGAGAAGCCGAAGATGCTTTAAAAGAAGCCGTAGACCTCGACCCTGATAATGAATGGTTTTTAGACGAGCTGTACGGTTATTACGTGTCACAAAACGACCATAAACGAGCCATAAAAACGGTGAAGCAGTTGGTAAAATACCATCCCGATTACAAAGAGGATTTGGCAGCGCTTTATCTTCAAAATGAAGATTATGACGATGCGCTCGAGATTTTGGACGAATTGGATGCTGAATTTGGAATTTCGGTAAGTCGCGATATCATGCGAAACCGTATATACGAAGCGACGGGTAGAAAAAAAGACCAAATAAAGAATTTGCAGGAACGTGTTGAAAGTAACCCCGAAAAAGAGTCGAATTACTTGGCATTGATTTTCCGCTACAGCGAAAACAACAACAAAGAAAAGGCTTTTGAAACAGCCAAGGAGTTGTTAAAAATCAATCCTAATTCTCAGTTGGTTCATTTGGCACTATACAAATTTTATTTGGATGACGACGAAGCCGAAAAAGCTATCGAATCGATGAAAATCGTGATGAAAAGCAGCGAAATAAAACCCGATGCCAAACTCAAAGTATTAACCGATTTTGTGCAGTTTGTGGGCGATAACCCCAAGTACGAAACCGACTTGATGGAAGCCACAGCCATGGTTAGTGGTGCTAATAATAGTAAAACTTTAACCGAGCTCGGACAATATTACTTGGCTAAAAATAATAAGGCCAAAGCCCTTGAAAATTTTGAAGCTGCCCAACAATTGGAACCCAATAATTTCGGAGTATTGCGTAACGTGATGCTGTTGTACTTGGATTTAAAAAAGTACAACATGGCACAGGCAAAAAGCAGCGAATCTATTGATAAGTTTCCGGCGCAGCCCTTATTTTATTTAATTAATGGGGTGGCGCACAACGAGCTCAATCAGCCAAAACAGGCCATTGAGTCGTTAGAAATGGGACTCGATTTTATTATCGACGATGCGAAGATGGAAGCCGATTTTTACAGTCAGCTTAGTAAAGCACACACCCTTTTGGGCAATACCACTAAAGCACAAACGTTTAACGATAAAGCAAAACAACTACAACCCCAAAACTAATGTATAAATACCCCTATATTATTTTAAGCTTCGTGGCTTTGTTTTTGTTTAATTGTAAATCGGCCAAAACACTGGGTTCTGGTGAAGCCAACTACAGTCTGTCCACCAAACAGCTTATCAAGGCTAATGGTAAACAGGCTGCTGATTTTAACACCTTGCAAGCTCGGTTAAAAATCACTTATTCCGAAGGCGAAAAATCGCAAACCCATTCGGTGTCGTTCAGGGCTAAAAAAGATGAAGCCCTTTGGATAAACGCTTCCTTTTCGTTGCTACGTGCGCTGGTAACCCCAGAGAAGGTGAGTTTTTACAATAAACTCGACAACACTTATTTTGATGGCGATTACCAATATTTAAGCGATTTATTGGGAACTCAACTCGATTTTGAAAAAGTACAAAATCTGTTGTTGGGCGAAACCATTTATAATTTAAATGAAGGGCAATACAAATCCGCTGTTGATAACGAATCCTATGTGCTTCAACCCAAAAATCAATTAGCTTTGTTCGAGATTTTTTATTTGTTGAGCACGAAAAATTTCAAAGTGACTTCGCAACAAATATCGCAACCCCAAGAGATGAGGCACCTCCAAATTGATTATTTGTCGTACCAAGAGGTAGAAAAACAAATATTTCCGGAGCGCATTAGGGTTATGGCGGTTGAGGCCAATGAAGAAATAGCGATAGATTTAGAATTTAAAAACGTTTCAATGAATGAAGATTTAAGGTTTCCGTTTAAAATACCTTCGGGTTTTAAAGCCATCGAACTTTAATGATAAATCCGTTTTTGAGAAATAATATTCTTTTTGTTTTCAGCTTTTTATTGAGCTGTAACCTTGTGTTTTCGCAAAACAACAAACAAAAGCAATTGGAAACCCGCCGGCAGGAATTGCGTCGCGAAATCCAAAAGATTAACGAATTGCGCGACGAAAACCAATCAAAAGCCAAATCGGAACTTTCGCTTATTGAAGATTTCAACTATAAAATCAATGTGCTTTCCAACTTGATTAAGGTCACCAACCAGCAAGCCAATTTATTGACTCGGGAAATTAATTCGAATCAAGATAAAATAACCAATCTACGGGCCGAATTAAAGCAGTTAAAGGAAGATTATGCCGCAATGATCGTGAAGTCCTATAAAAGCAAAAATCAGCAAAGTAGGATTATGTTTTTGCTCTCGTCGGATGATTTTAAGCAAGCCTACAAGCGTTTGCAGTATATGAAGCAATATACCGACCACCAAAAAAAACAAGGCGAAACGATAAAGGATAAAACGGCCGAACTTCAGGCCACTAACGAAAATTTATTAAAGCAGCAGGAAGAAAAAAAGAAGTTGATTGCCGAAAACCGAACGGTGCAAAAATCGTTGGAAAAGGAGCGTGCCGAGCATCAAACCTTGATGGCAGCCATTAAAAAGAATTTAAGTCGTTATACTGCACAAATAAAAGAAAAACAGCGGGAGGCCGATAGGATTGACCGTGAGATAGACCGATTGATTAAGGCCGCCATTGCCAAATCGAACGAAAAGGCCGGGAAGCCTAAATCGTCCACCAGTTTTGCCTTAACGGCGGAAGAAAAGGTTTTGGCGTCTAATTTTGTTTCAAATCGAGGAAAGTTGCCTTGGCCTGTTGAAAGGGGAGTGGTGCGTCTTGGTTACGGTTCGCAACCGCATCCTATAAATAAGTCGCTTACTATAAAAAGTAATGGCGTGCGTATCGCAACCGAAAGAGGTGCAAAAGCTCGTGCCGTTTTTGATGGTGAAGTGAGCGAAATCCTGATCATGAAAAACGTAAACCCCATTGTGATGATACGGCATGGGAATTATCTCACCATTTACAAAAACCTATCGGAAGTTTACGTTAAAAGGGGCGATAAAGTATCTACCAAACAGGAAATTGGTAAGGTGTTTACCAACCCCAGTAACGGCGAAACCATTTTGAGTTTTACTATTTCCAAAGGGTTTGTTACAGAAAACCCCAGCAGTTGGATTTATAAGATGTAAGCTGTTCCTGCTTAGCAAAAAAAACGAGTTGATTATTTTTTTCAGAAAATCACTTCTAAAAAAGCATTTTTACCAAGTTGATTTTTTCACGTAACGATTCAAACAGGATTTGTGAATCGGTTGTTTTAACAAACTCTTTAATGCTATTGTAGCGCAATAACATAAGTTTGTAGTATATTTGCAAAAAAAAATAAACATTCATCAAAAATTGCATTCAAGATTCGTTTTGTTTAGGCTTTGAAAAACAGTCGTTTTAAATATAGTATAGTTGGTCTATTCCTGCTGCTTTCTCTTTTTATGAAAGTAGCTGGATTGCATGTGATATCGCATTCAGGTGATCAAGACCATACCGAACACTGTATTGTATGCGACCATGCCATAGCTCACAACTTAACGCCTGCTCTTGTTCTTGAAGAACTATCTTTTTCTGTTGAAAGTACAATTGATATTGTTCAAGAAAAAGAAATTGCCGATTACCATTTTGCATTAAGCAACACCATTGCTGCAAATCAACTCTTTTCTAGGCCACCCCCGGCTTTATAGTATTTTCAAAACGTGCATAATTAAGCGGTTTTTTTACAGTTTTATATTTTAACGAACTCACACGGTTTGTTGAGATAAAGCTGTGCTGTAAAACAGTTTGTTTAGCTGCTTACTGCTCCATTTAAGCTTTTGCACTTCCACTAAACCCTTTTGAATGAAAGGGCAAAAACAATTTTAGATTTTTATCATGTTCCAAAAAACGCTAAGCGTATGGCTGTTTTTCAGCCTTTTCGCCATGGCATTTGCACAGAACACTTCCAGTATTGAAGGTTTTGTGCTAAACGCTACCACACATGCACCTATTGAAGGTGCCTCTATTAAAGGAAACGGACTCTTTGCGGTTTCGTCTTCCACAGGAAAGTTTGTACTTAAAAATGTAAAGAACAACTATTGCGTTGTTACTATTTCCAGTTTGGGTTACGATACCAAAACCGTCCATTTAAAAAAGTATTCAGAATCAGATAACATTAAGATATTCTTGGATGAAAAGGCTACGGCGCTTAACGAAATCAGTCTCACAGGAAAATCTAACCAAAGAAAAGCCCAAGAACTTCCCATTATTTCTGAAAGTATTTCAAATGAATATTTAGAAAGCAACAGAGAAAACAGTTTGATGCAAACCCTCGAAAAAATACCTGGCATTAGTACCATAAATATTGGCTCTGGCCAATCGAAACCTGTCATTAGAGGGCTTGGATTTAACCGGGTTATGGTGGTTCAAAACGGGATAAAACACGAAGCGCAACAATGGGGCAACGACCACGGATTGGAAATAGACCAATACAACGTTAACGCAATAAATATAATTAAAGGTCCGGCATCTTTAATGTACGGTTCTGATGCTATTGCCGGGGTGGTGGACATTCTGCCGTCTAAAACTCCAGGAAAGAACAGTTTTAAAGGTGAAGTAAATCTATTAGGGGAAAGCAATAACGATTTGTTTGGTGTCTCCACAGGAATGCAAGCCAGAAAGAATAAATGGTTTTATAAAGCACGGCTTACCTACAGGGATTATGGCGATTATAAAGTGCCAACCGATAGGATAAACTACGAGAACTACATTTTTGAATTGCACGACAATAATTTAAGAAATACTGCCGGAAGAGAGGTGAGTGCTAGCTTTAATGTGGGTTATACAATGAAAAATATAACTTCGGAAACGGCATTTAGTAATGTCAATTCTAAGAATGGTTTTTTTGCCAATGCCCATGGTTTGGAAGTGCGCAATTCAAACATCGATTATGATAGCTCTAGCCGCGATATTGATTTGCCTTTTCATGAAACCAACCACTTTAAAGTTACCAACAATACCAAGATAAAACTTAACCAGCACACCCTTCTCATTGACTTGGGGTTTCAAAACAACCACAGGTCTGAAAACTCCGAACCTGTGCCGCATGGTTACATGCCAAAGCCAAACAATAGTAAGGAAAGAATCTTTGTAAAAAACACCTATAGCCTAAACATAAAAGATGATTTTAATCCCAACCAAAACCATCACATTGTAACGGGAATAAATGTAGAGCACCAAAATAACAACATTGGTGGCTGGGGTTTTTTAATACCCAATTACAAGCGCTTTACTATTGGCGGATTTGCATACTCACAATTGGAAATAAACCCTAATCTGCATTTGCTTACAGGTGCCCGTTACGATTTTGGCATAGTGAAGACCGAAGAACACTTTGATTGGTTTCGTTCTACCGTAAATAATACCGATGGCACCACATCGCAAGTTTATTTGCAACGTGCACTCAATAAAACATTGGATTTTGGAAGTTTTAGCGGCTCGGTGGGGTTAAGCTATATTCAAGATAAAACCAATTATAAAATCAATATTGGGAAAAGCTTTAGAATGCCTTTAGCAAACGAGTTGTCTTCAGATGGTGTAAATTACCACATGTACAGGTTCGAACGTGGTAATCTCAACCTCAAACCCGAATCGTCTTATCAAATAGATGCCGAAATAAACCATAATGCCAATGCGTTCAGCATTAATGTAAGTCCTTTTTTAAATTACTTCAGCAACTACATTTACTTAAACCCTACGCCGAATTATTACGAAACTTTACAGATTTACGAGTACACGCAAGCCGAGGTCTTTAGGTTTGGTGGCGAACTTAAAGCGAGCACCACTTTTTTCGAAAAACTAAACCTTCAAGCTTCTGCCGAATATGTCTATTCCAGACAAACCAGCGGAGCTAAAGAAGGGTTTACACTGCCTTTTTCTCCGCCACTGTCGGGTATATTGTCGGCCAGTTACCAATTTAACGACGTGTTGTTTTTGGACCATCCGCAATTTATGGCCGATTTTAAAGTGGCGGCACGGCAAAATGAAATTGTTCCCCCTGAAGAGCAAACCGACGGGTATCAAGTATTAAATCTTTCGTTTTTGACCAATGCCCATCTTTTTAATAGGAATAATACCGTAAAAATGCGGCTGAAGGTTAACAACGTTTTTAATACCAAATATTTTAACCATACCAGTTTTTACCGCTTAATAGATGTGCCTGAAGCTGGACGCAACATTTCCATATCCTTAACCATTCCTTTTTAAATATTAATAATAAACACTTAAATCAAAAATCAAAATGAAAGCAACAATGATTAAATCAAGTTTTAAATTTTTAGCAATGGCCGCTTTTGTGGGCCTAAGTTTCCAATCTTGTAGTAATGACGACGACAGTGTGTCGTTAAATGCTCCTGTAATTTCAAATTTCGAATTCGGTGAGGGCAGCACACATTCTACCGATCCAGTAGCTTACAAAGGCAGCGACATCCATTTAGAGGCCGAAATAAATGCCGAAGCTACCGTTAAAAGCATTTCACTTTCCATCCATTCGCACGATTTAACACCCGGTGAAGGAGAAGTAGAGTGGGATTACGAAATGGTTTATACAGACAGTAAATATTTGGTTATAAACCCTGAGTTTCATGAGCATGTAGATGTACCCAGTAACATTCCTGCCGGAGAATACCATGTAGAGTTGGTGGTTACAGACGAACTAGGAAATAGCACCGAAATAGATGGGCACATTAATATTATGGATCCTATTGCCATAAGCGATGTTTCTATTGATGCAACTGTAGCAAGAGGTTCCGATTTTCATGCCGAATTTATGATTGACGCTGTGCACGGTATTCATAACATTACGGTTGATGTTCATGCCCACGGTTTAACCCCTGGTGACGGAGAAGTGGAATGGGACTTCGAACAAATTTTTGATGGTGATAAATACCACGGAAAAACAGAAGTAGAGTTCCACGAGCACATTGATGTTCCTGCAACGGCTCCTGCCGGCGAATACCATATTGAATTTACCGTTGAAGACGAAGAGGGTAACACCACGTCTTTCGATGCCCACATTGATGTAACGGCGTAAATACGAAACACCCAAAAACAGGTTGCTTGAAAAGTTTCAAACGGCTTTCCAAGCAATCTTATTTTTAAAATAATATGCTATGAAACGATTTAAAATTTATATAAACCTAATGTTTTTGGCTGTGCTATTTACAGCTTGCTCAAGCAGTGATTCTGATGAAAAGGATTTGGAAAAACCAACCATAACCGTGAATTACGATGGCGGTTTTCCGCAAGGTTGCCAAGAACTACAGAGAGGTCAAACCTACACCTTTAAAGCCATGGTAACTGATAACTTGTCTCTGGCTTCGTACAGTTTGGATTTACACCACAATTTTGATCACCATACCCACGATGACCAAGTGGCATTATGTGACTTATTGCCCATTAAAACCGCAGTAAACCCATTAATTTATATGGAAAACTTTAGTATTGATGGCGATTTACAATCTTATGAAATAGCAGTGCAAATTACTATTCCAAACGATGTCGATACTGGTGATTACCATTGTGCCTATTCTGTTACCGATGTAACCGGTTGGCAAAGCAGAACATCAATCGATGTAAAAATTGTAGACTAGATAAGGGAGTTCCTTTACATAAATAACGCTTTCAATTCGGTGGCCTCGTTCGGTTTCATTTTTCCAGCTAACAATAAACTGAGTTGTTTGCGACGTAATGCCGCGGCATAGCGTTCTTTTTCCAAATCGGTTTCTGGAACTACTTCCGGGACGGCAATTGGGCGACCTGTTTCATCAACGGCTACAAAAGTGTAAATGGCTTCGTTGGCTTTGGTTTTTTTGCCCGATTCGCGGTCTTCTATCCAAACATCGATAAACACTTCAATAGAGGTTTTAAAAGCACGAGATACTTTCGCCTCAACCGTTACCACACTTCCTAAAGGCACTGCGCGGCTAAACGCCACGTGGTTTACCGAGGCAGTTACCACAATGCGGCGGCTATGGCGACGTGCAGCGATACTGGCAGCACGGTCCATACGGGCTAAAAGTTCACCACCAAACAAATTGTTTAAGGGGTTGGTTTCGCCGGGCAAAACCATGTCGGTTAAAATAGTAAGCGATTCTTTGGGTGTTTTGGCTTGCATGAAGTCGAATTTAATGATGCTGCAAAGATAAAGGTTTTAATGTTTTAGCAGAATCATTTAGATAGGTTTACCTAACTTTGCAACTAAAATGGGGTGCTCTATTTTAGGGCTGAGATGATACCCAAGAGCATATGTTCTATACCTGATTTGGATAATGCCAACGTAGGGATTTTTCAAAAAATACATCAACGGTATTTTCACCAAAGTGTCATCGGCCCGTTTTTAAAATCTATGGAAATTCAATGATGACTGATTTATTCTCCCAACTTACTTTATTGCAATGGATAGGCACATCCTTTGGCGTGGTACAAGTGCTTTTGGCCAGAAAAAATAATATCAACAACTACCTGTTTGGTATTGTTTCCATTTTAATCAGTCTTTGGGTGCTATATAAATCGAAATTATACGCCGATATTTTACTCAACCTTTACTACTTGGTGATGAGTATTTACGGTTGGTTTTATTGGAAATTGGGCAAGCAGAATACCGAAGCGCCCATTTCGTATTCCAGCACCAAAGAACATGGTATTGCATTGGGTATTGTAGCGGGCTGTTTTTCGTTGATGGCCTATTGGCTCACCCAACATACCGATTCCGATGTGCCCATTTGGGATGCCATTGTAGTGGCCTTTGCCTGGGCGGGTATGTGGCTCATGGCCAAACGAAAAATTGAAAACTGGTTGTATTTAAACATTAGTAATTTTATTTCGGTACCACTGCTTATTTACAAAGAATTGTATGTTTATGCAGGATTAACGACGTTTTTGTTCATAGTGGCCGTGTCTGGTTATTTTAAATGGAAGAACATTCTCGACAACAAAAAACAAGAAGAACATGCAAGGGCTTAACGAGTTGTGTTTGGGAAAAGAGACGTTTTCGGAAGAAATCTTGAATTGGATTTCTGAGAATAAACTCTGGAACATTTGGTTGCCCAAATCGCATGGTGGATTGGAGTGTACTTTAGGTGAAGGATTGCAGAAACTGCGTAAACTCTCGAAAGCCGATGGCAGTTTGGGGTGGACGGTCACACTGTGCAGCGGTGCTAACTTTTTCTTCGGAAATTTAAAAAAAGATGTTGCCGATATCATTTTTTTGAATTCCAATGAACCGGTTTGTTTTGGTGGCAGTGGCGGTGTTTTTGGTACAGCTGAAAAACAAGGCGAAGGCTATATCATTTCAGGAACTTGGAAATATGCTACTGGCGCTCCACATTTGTCGCATTTTACTTTGAATGCCAAAATTACAGAAAACGGACAAACATTGAAAAACGAAGACGGAACAGATGTGGTACGTTCGTTTGTAATGAGCCGGGAAGCAGTTGAAATCATTCCAGATTGGAACGCCATGGGGCTTAAAGCTACGGCTACCCATTCTTTTCAGGTGAAAGAGAAATGGGTGCACCATGAATATAGTTTTTTGTATAACGAAGTGTATCATGATGCGTCTATTTTCAAAATCGATTTTTCGGTATTTGCCGATGTAACCCTTTGGGTAAATTATATTGGAATGGCCGATGGTTTCTTTAATGAAGCTAAAACTGTCCAGCCGCATATAACACTATTGGAGGATTTAGAAAGTGCCATTGCTGCAGCCGATAATGCATTAAATAAGTATGTGATTCAAATTGAAGAAACTGTTAATTCTGGCGGTGACTTTTCAGGAAAGTGGGTGGCCAAAATACATAATGATGCTTCAAATTCGGTAAAAGCACTTTCAAAAGCCATTATAGAACTCTTCCCCATGTTAGGCATTCGGGCGTGTAATGAAAACGAAAATATAAATCGCATTTTTAAGGATTACTTTACCGCAACTCAGCACCGAAATTTTACGAGATAGACTTTTTTTAATGTGGGTTTATTTAAAACAAAAAAGCAGAAAACGACATGCGCTTCCTGCTTTTAAAATTATATGAACATCAACAAATTTAATCCAGTTTTTTAACTAAAATCCAAGCGTCTTTGTTGTGCGATTTTCTAATATCTCTAACAGCAGTTAAAGCTTCTTTACCCGTTTCGTAGCTTCCGTAAACTACTTGGTGCAGTCCGTATTTGTTAACACCAATTTTTCGGGCGTTGTAGCCTAATTTTTTAAGTTGTTTTACCCTTTTGTCGCAATTTTCCACAACCCTAAAAGCGCCAGCTACAATGTGGTAGTTTCCGGTTTGTTTGGTAACGTTTAGGGTTGCGGCAGGCAACGGATTTAAACTAAAAGTAGCTTGCTGAATTTTGGTGTCCAACTGCTTTGTGGCTTCCTCTTGGGCCATTTGGTTATGCTGTTCAATTTTATTCACATAAAAGTTTGAAGCAGCAACACCACCAAGCGTCAATGCGATTAATGCTACAGCAGCGTATTTTAAATATGGTTTGGTTTTGCGTTTTTCTGGGGTAACACCAATTGGGATTACTTTTTCAATGCTTTCCGCAACTTCTTTATGTTCTTCACGAGCAATGGAAGGCGTTTCAAATTGCGATAGCCCAAACGCATCGGTAAGGTAGTTCAACTCGTATGTTGGTTCGAAAAGAATTTTTCCTTCCTGATTAAAAACCAAATCGCCAATATTTTTAAATGTCAGGGTTTCGCCTTGTGTTAAGTAAGATTTTAGGAGTCTTACGCGTTTTTCAATCTTTTTATTGGCGGTTTCAAAAGGTATTTTTTCAACTTCGGCAATATAATTGGCCAAAAGCCCGTCGTTTTTCTGAATTTGCTCATTAAAAGAAAGCACTTTTTTAGGAGCATAAAACGTATGGGAGTCTTCGTCAATCGTTGCCGATACTCTTTGTGTTAAAAATGCGCCAAACTCTGGAATGGTAACGCATTCATATCTATATAGTAAGTCGCTAATGTAGGTTTCTAGTTGCATGTAAACAAAGTTAAAAAATTATGTTTTTGCTTAAAATTTAAGTGGAAGTATTTATTAACAGACTAAAAATTCTTTTATTTTAGACTAAAAATCAATCAGATAGAATGACCGAAAACGACCTGCTTTACACTTTGGCCCTGCAACATGTACCCAATATTGGCGACATTACCGCAAAACGACTGATTGCGCATTGCGGATCTGCCGAAGCTGTTTTAAAGGAAAAGAAGCAAAATTTGCTAAAAATTGATGGCATTGGAAGCGTTACCGTGAGCGATTTGTTTAAAACCCATCATTTAAAGGAAGCCGAACAGGAATTAGAATTTATAAAATCTAACGGTATTAAAGTGTTGTATTTTCAGGAAAGTGATTATCCCGAAAGACTGAAACATTGCATCGACGGACCAATTTTACTGTTTCAGGCGGGGAATATCGATTTGAAAAGTCAGCGTGTCATCAGTATCGTTGGGACTCGGAAAATCACTACCAGCGGTATAGCATTTTGTGAAAGTTTGATAGAACAGTTGGTGCCTTATAATCCCGTAATTGTTTCTGGGTTTGCCTACGGAACTGATATTACGGCCCACAAAGCGGCGATGAAAAATAATTTGCAGACCATTGGTTGTTTGGCTCATGGCTTGAATCAAATCTACCCTAAAGTGCACAAAAAATACATGGTTGAGGTGGAGAAGAACGGTGGCTTTTTTACCGATTTTTGGAGCACCGATAAATTCGATCGTAACAACTTTTTAAAACGGAACCGGGTTATCGCCGGGTTAAGTGAGGCGACTATTGTTATTGAATCGGCCGAAAAAGGTGGAAGTTTGGTCACTGCCGATATTGCCAACAGTTATAACCGTGAAGTGTTTGCCGTTCCCGGAAGAACAACCGACAGCCAAAGCACGGGCTGTAACAATTTAATAAAGCAGCAAAAGGCACATATGCTAACAGTGCCTGCTGATATTCCGTATATTTTAAATTGGGAGTTGGAAAGCAAAGAAAAACCAGCCGTGCAAAAGCAGTTGTTTGTAGAGTTGGACGACACTGAAAAAGCCATTTACAATTTCCTAAAGGAAAACGAAAAGGAGCAATTGGACATGATCGCCATTAATTGCCAAATCCCCATTTTTAAAGTCGCCAGCGTACTGCTCAATATGGAACTGAAAGGTGTGGTGCGCCCGTTGCCAGGAAAAATGTTTGAGGTGGTTTAAAATTCCTGCGGAATCAGGAATCTTCCAATAAGTGTGATTCTGAAATTATTTCAGAATCACATCCTTTTTATTTTTTTATTTGTAGTGAGAACCTGAAACAAGTTCAGGTTGACAAAAAGTGTGCGTGTTTGTTTTAATACCCAACCTTCTCTCGAACACGTTTCAACACATCATCGGCCACAAGTTTTGCTTTTTCGGCTCCAATAGCTAGGGCATCATCCACTTCGTTGAGATTGTTCATGTAGTGGTTGTAGCGTTCGCGTTCTGTGGCAAATTTTTCAACAATCAATTCAAATAAAGCTTGCTTGGCATGGCCATAACCATAGTTGCCATTTTCGTAATTGGCTTTCATGGTCGCTATTTGGTCGTCGTTGGCCAATAGGCTATAAATGGCGAAACAGTTACAGGTTTTCCAATCTTTAGGCTCCTCAAGTGGGGTGCTATCGGTTTGGATGCCCATTATTTGTTTTCTCAACTTTTTGTCGGCCAAGAAAATATTGATGGTATTGTTACGGCTTTTGCTCATTTTTTCGCCGTCTATGCCGGGAACCAATTTGGTGTTTTCCTGTATTTTGGCTTCTGGAAGCACAAAAGTTTCGCCCATTTTGGAGTGGAAACGCGAAGCTACATCGCGCGTCATTTCCAAATGCTGTAACTGGTCCTTTCCAACAGGAACAAATTCGGCATCGTAAGCCAAAATATCGGCAGCCATAAGCATGGGGTAGGTGAACAGGCCTGAATTAACATCTTCCAAGCGGTCGGCTTTGTCCTTAAAACTATGCGCCAAGGTTAGACGTTGGTACGGAAAAAAACAGCTTAAATACCACGACAGCTCAGTAACTTGCGGAATATCACTTTGCCTGTAAAACACGGTTTTTTCAAAATCCAAACCAAAAGCCAGCCAAGTAGCAGCCACAGCATAAGTGTTAAGGCGCAGTGTTTCTGCATCTTTAATTTGCGTTAGGGTGTGCATATTGGCAATAAAAAAAAACGACTCGTTATTTTGGTCGTTAGCCAATTCTATTGCGGGCATTACAGCGCCTAAAATATTGCCTAAATGTGGTATTCCTGTACTTTGTATTCCTGTAAGTATCCTTGCCATGTACCTGTCCTTTCGACTCCGCTCAAGATAAATTTCAGCAGGAATCTTTTTATTGTTAAACGAAAGGCAAAGGTAAATTTTTTAATAGAATTGCTCAATACAATTATGTATTTTTGGGTTCGATGAAAATTTTTAAATACATTTTCTGGACACTTTACCGCATTTGGTTTTATATTTTGGTGGTATTGCCCATTATCGTATTGTTTCCGGTGCTTTTAATTTCCATTTTAAAGGAATCCTGGTACCCGTTCTTTTTTAGGTTGGCTCGTTTTTGGGCCAAATTCATTTTAACGGGAATGGGCTTTGTTTATAAAATTGAGCGCAACCAAACGCCCGAAAAAGGTAAAAGCTATATGTTTATTGCCAACCATACCTCAATGGCCGATATCATGCTGATGCTGGTTTCGGTTAAAAATCCGTTTGTGTTTGTGGGCAAAAAGGAACTGGCTAAAATCCCGCTGTTTGGCTTCTTTTATAAGCGAACCTGCATTATGGTAGATCGTTCTTCGCCAAAAAGCAGACAGGCCGTGTTTTTACGAGCCCAACGCCGACTCAAATCGGGGCTGAGTATCTGTATTTTTCCCGAAGGAGGTGTGCCAGAAGAGCATATCTTACTGGATGAATTTAAAGATGGCGCCTTTAGGCTGGCCATAAATCACCAAATACCTGTTGTGCCCATAACGTTGGCCGACAATAAAAAACGGTTTTCGTATACTTTTTTTAGCGGTAGCCCCGGACGGATGCGTGTAAAAATCCATAAGTTTTTATCAACGGAAGGGTTGACTATTGAAAACACCAAAGTGCTGAATGAAAAGGCTAGAGGTATTATCTATCAGCAATTGGAGCAATTTGGGGGTAAAGAAATAAAAAAAACTGCTCTAGGGTGAGCAGTTTTTTTAGGGCTAGCAGTCATTAATGAATGAATACCCACATCTAACCAAAAATTAAAATTTTATAGCAAACCCAGTGTAAACACCAATAAAGAATGGCGTGAAATTACCAGAGGTGTTATTAAAGGTGTTGAATTGATATTTAAACATGGGCTCTAAATTCAGGTCGAATGTTTTTGAAACTTGATAATTTAAACCGAGTCCGAAGTTGGCGCTGTAGCTCACTTTATTAATGTTATTGGCCTCGCCCAAAAATACCATCGGCCCGTTTTCAGCGCGCGAATACACTTCGTTGTTATCTAAAAAGAACGAGCTAAAACCGCCAATAAGGTTAACTCCAAATTTTTTGTCCGATAACGTGTATTGCACCTCCAGAGGCACTTCAATATAGCCAAAGGCTTGGTTTATCGTAGTGTTTGAAGTGAGCAATGTTTGAGGCAAATCTTTAGCGTTTAAAGCTTCCGAACTCACCACCGAATAGCCCGAAGCGCCTCCGGATTTTATATTTTGTAAGGCGTTGCTATTAGAGCTCAGCCCAACCGATTGGTAAACAACAATATCGTTGGTGTTGTAGCCCAAATTCACTTTATTAACCCCAGAACGGATTTTTATTTTTTTATTGACCGCATAACTGGCCGAAATACCGTAACTCATGTTCACTTCACCAGTTTTGGAGTTATTGTTGAATTGTGGGTCTATAGACGAGCCTTCGCCAAGTGTGTTGAAATAAACCGGTGCGGCATTGGGGGCAATACTCCATCGGTTTTGTTGGTTGGAAATCTCGTTTTCCAAAAGGTCTTTGTTTTTGTCTATGGCTTCTTCAATCGTACGTGCACTATTTTGCTCGATGTTTTCCGAAGTGGTTGTTTCACCTGTTTGATCTTCGGTTTTGGCTATTCTCGAATTGTTTTCTTCTGAAGCGTTATTGATTATATTTTTCGCTTTTTCTTTATCCAATAGCGGAGCACTATCATTATTTTCTTTTTCGTTTGAAGACGCTAAAACGGTATTGTTTCCTGAATTTTCTTCAGAAGAATTTTCTGTTGTGTTTTCTTCAGAAAGATTGGCAACTGCATTATTTTTGCTGGATTGGATAGCGGGTGTTTTGTTGCCCATAGTTTGATTTGTCGCAACCCTTGTTTGATTGTTTTGGTTGTTGGGTGAAGCAGTCGTTTTGGCAACTGAAGTAGCGTTTGAAGGTGCAACGTTTGCTGATGAAACGTTACTTTCACCAACTACTGTTTCGTTTTCAGGTGTTGCGGTTTCATTGTTTGAGTTGTCGTTTGCGATGCTCTCACTATTTTCTATTGTTGGGAGCACCGTTTTAATGTTGTCATCAACTACATTTTCGGTATCGGTTACCGGGTTGGAGTTTGGATTTTCAAAAAGCAAGTTGCCCACGGTTAAAAAGAGCAGCAATAATGCGGCCACGCCAGCATAGCGCCACCAAATGGGAATAACGCGCTGTTTTTTCTTTTTTCCGTTCAGTTGGGCTTCAATGTTTTTCCAAACTGCGTCGCTGGGCTGGGCTTCAAAATCTTTAAAACCTTCCTGGAAAATGCGGTCTATGTGTTTTTTGTCACTCATTATAATAATTGTGAACGCTGTATTGTTGTACTTTTTTCAATATTCTGCTTCAGAGTTTGCCGGGCGCGTGCCAAATTCGATTTGGAAGTACCCACAGTTATATTCAGCATTTTTGCAATCTCTTTATGCGAATAGCCATCCAAAACATAGAGGTTAAAAACCAATCGGTAGCGGTCTGGCAATTCTTGGATAATCCGTAACAAATAGTCCATTGAGACGCTGTCTTCGTCAACTTCAACTTCTACCGCTTCAATGCTTTCTTCATTAATGATATCGAAAACTTTCTCGTTACGGTAGCGTTGCAAAACGGTATTTACCGTAACACGTTTTATCCAGCCTTCAAAAGAACCTTTGTTTTTATACTGTTCAATTTTTTCGAAAATGGTTAAAAATGCGTCCTGCAGATTGTCTTCCGCCTCGGCATAATTCCTTGAATACTTCAAGCATACGGCGAACAATTTGTTGGAATACAATTTGTAAAGTTCGCTCTGCGCTTGAGTATTTTCGGTTTTACAATTTTCTATGAGTTGGTCTAAACTCAAATTAAACATGTATTAATTAAAAGGTTTCTTTTACTCAACAACAGGTACCTCGATGGTTAAATACTGAGATTCGTCGTTTTCGTCTTTGCCTTGCCAAAATTTAAAAACATAGGAGCCATTGCTGGTTACTATAAAGTTAAATGTGGCCTCGGTTAGCACATCTTCCAATGTTTCGCAGTCGTTACTTTCAAACACATAGTTTATGGGTGCTACCGTACGTTGGTTGTTTTCCTTTTGGTAGTAAAACTCCTTAAAACCATGGCAGGTAGATGGCCTGAAATACGAAACGGTAATAGGGTAGGTTTCTCCCATTACAAATTCGTCAGGAATGTCTACACTCTCAACTGGTAATACCTCAAAACTGTAGCTAGTGCCGTCGTCATCAATGCTACAGGAAACGAACAGCACGAGTGCTAAACAAAGTAAAGCAAATTTTTTCATAGCAAATAAATTTAGGGTTAAATACATGTTTGCACTATGTAGATACCTAAATGGTTAAATGGTTGCGTAAAAAATCTGTTTTTTTATTGTAAAGGTTTTAAATTGAGTGGTTTGTATGTTTGGGAGAGGTGGGACTCCGATAGGCTAAATCAGAATGATTTAGTGGAAAGGAGAGGGGGGTGGTTATACCACGAATTCACAAGTACTGTATAATTTGAATGAAAAATATTCGTGAATTCGTGGCTTTTGAAATTATTCCTTTCCAGAAACGGCTTTTCTAACCTTTTCTTCAAGCTCGTCCATAAGCTCCGGATTGTCCTTTATAAGCGATTTTACGGCATCGCGGCCTTGGCCAAGTTTGGTTTCGTCGTAACTGAACCACGAACCGCTTTTCTTTACGATTTCGTAATCTACGGCCAAATCTAAAATCTCGCCCACTTTGCTCACGCCTTCACCGTACATAATATCGAATTCGGCGGTTTTAAACGGTGGCGCCACTTTGTTTTTTACCACTTTAACGCGGGTTTTGTTTCCGGCCACGTCGCCATTGGTTTCCTTAATTTGTGTAGAACGACGGATATCCAATCGAACGGAAGCATAAAATTTTAAGGCATTACCGCCTGTTGTTGTTTCTGGGTTTCCGAACATCACCCCAATTTTTTCACGTAATTGGTTAATGAAGATTACGGTACAGTTGGTTTTGCTGATGGAAGCCGTAAGCTTTCTTAAGGCTTGCGACATCAATCGGGCGTGAAGTCCCATTTTAGAGTCGCCCATTTCACCTTCAATCTCACTTTTTGGTGTTAATGCGGCAACCGAATCGACTACCACAATATCGATAGCGCCAGAGCGGATTAAGTTATCGGCAATTTCCAAAGCTTGTTCTCCGTTATCGGGTTGCGAAATGATGAGGTTTTCAATATCAACGCCTAATTTTTCGGCATAAAAACGGTCGAAAGCATGCTCGGCATCAATAAATGCGGCAATACCTCCGGCTTTTTGGGCTTCGGCAATGGCGTGCAAGGTTAAGGTGGTTTTACCCGAAGATTCCGGACCGTAAATTTCAATCACTCGTCCGCGCGGATAGCCACCAACGCCCAAAGCAATGTCCAGACCTAACGACCCCGACGGAATGGCATCAACATCCTGTACGGCGGCATCGCTCATTTTCATTACGGTACCTTTTCCGTAGGCTTTATCTAATTTATCTAAAGTAAGTTTTAGTGCTTTTAGTTTAGCGTCTTTTTCACTGCTCATTTTCAATATTTTTTCTTAAAATCCGAAGGCTAAAGTACTACATCTTTTGGCATATCGCAATAATAGTTTTCAACATAAATTTCCAAAAAACCGAATTTTATTACGCAACCTTTCAGTAAATTATGTGTCTAAAGGGAAAAGAGGGAAAAATTTTGCTATCAAATTTACCAATCGAGTTTTGAAAGTAGACTAACTCAAACTCAATTTAAAAGCATCCAAACAGTGGTTTTGGGTGCTTTTTTTATGCATTAAATTGTGGCTTCCTCCTAAAATCGTATTTTTGTGCCCTAAAATATTTCTTTACGCCACAACATGTGGCTTTAACCTTAAAAATTAGTATAGCATGCAACTGTACAATAAGTTAAGCGCAAAAGAAAGAGCCGAGTTAATCGAAAAAGCCGGAAAGGACCGATTAACATTGTCTTTCTATCAGTACGCTAAAATTGAAAACCCTCAGGAATTTAGAGACCAATTATTTATTGTTTGGGACAAACTGGACGTTTTGGGCCGTATTTATGTGGCTTCCGAAGGTATTAACGGGCAATTATCTTTGCCTGCGGATCGATTTAACGAATTCAAAGCCCATTTGGATACCATCGATTTTTTGAAGGACATCCGTTTGAATATTGCCGTAGAGCAGGATAACATGTCGTTTTTAAAACTGAAAGTGAAGGTGCGCCATAAAATTGTGGCCGATGGGCTGAACGACGATACCTTTGATGTCACCAACAAAGGCGTACACGTAGGGGCCGAAAAATTCAACGAATTAATAGAAGACGAAAAAACCGTTTTGGTAGATATGCGAAACCACTACGAAAGCGAGATAGGCCATTTTAAAAATGCCATAACACCCGATGTAGATACTTTCCGCGAGTCGTTGGATATTATTGAAGAAGATTTAAAGGAACACAAAGAAGATAAAAACTTGGTAATGTACTGCACTGGTGGTATCCGTTGCGAAAAGGCCAGTGCCTATTTTAAGCACAAAGGGTTTAAAAACGTGTTTCAGTTGGAAGGCGGTATAATTGAGTACACGCGCCAGGTGAATGAAAGTCAGTTGGAAAACAAATTTTTAGGTAAAAACTTTGTGTTCGACGAGCGCCGTGCCGAAAAGATTAGTGACGATGTTATTGCACAGTGCCACCAATGCGGCGAGCCGTTCGATGTGCATACCAATTGCGCCAACGATGCTTGCCATTTGTTGTTTATTCAGTGCGATAAGTGTAAGGAAGAAATGAACAATTGCTGTTCTACCAACTGTAAAGAGATCCATGCTTTGCCCTTCGAAGAGCAAAAAGCATTGAGAAAAGGCCAGGGCAATAGCAACGATATTTTCAAAAAAGGACGTGCCGACCATTTGCCTTACAAGAAAGATTTGCGAAATATTTTCGAAGTTCTAAAGAAGAAAGAGCAGTAAATCTTCGGCATAAATACGCAAAGGAAAATTCTTTCGTTCAAGTCTATAGAATAATCTTATATTTACATCGAGAAGGTTCTTTTGCTTAAAATGTTAAAAACGAACTTTTTAAACTGTAAACAACGCCCAAAAGAGAACAATAAACACCTTTTGGAGCGTTTCAAAATAAATATAAACCATCATTCGCGATAACTATTGTTGTTGGCGAATTCAATATAAAATACATATGGCTTGTGCTAGTTGCTCAACTAAGGACGGCTCTCCAAAGGGCTGCAAAAATAATGGTACTTGTGGTACAGATAGTTGCAATAAGTTAACCGTTTTCGATTGGTTGGCAAACATGTCGTTGCCCAGTGGCGAAAAACCGTTCAATTGGGTAGAGGTGCGTTTTAAAAACGGCCGAAAAGAGTATTATCACAACACAGAAAACCTCACTTTAAGTATTGGTGATGTGGTGGCCATACAAGCCAAAGCTGGCCACGATATCGGTATGGTTACCCTTACGGGGGAATTGGTGCGCGTACAGATGAAACGCAAAAGCATTCCCGAAAATATTGAAGAAGGTTTAAAAATATACAGAAAAGCCAGCCAAAAAGATATTGATATTTGGCAACAGGCTAGAGATCGGGAAGAACCCATGAAGGTGAAAGCCCGACAGTTTGCTATCGATTTGAGGTTGCAAATGAAGATTTCCGATATCGAATTTCAGGGCGATGCCAGCAAAGCCACCTTTTATTACACTGCCGAAGAGCGTGTAGATTTTAGGGAACTCATTAAGGTTTTTGCGCGCGAATTCCGTACCCGTATCGAAATGAAACAAGTGGGCTTCCGCCAAGAAGCGGCCCGATTAGGCGGTATTGGTTCCTGTGGGCGCGAATTGTGCTGCTCTACTTGGCTAACCGATTTCCGTTCGGTAAGTACCTCGGCGGCGCGCTATCAGCAATTATCGCTCAATCCACAAAAACTGGCGGGGCAATGTGGTAAGTTAAAATGTTGCTTAAATTACGAGCTCGATACCTATCTGGATGCGCTTAAAGATTTCCCAAAAACCGATACCAAATTATATACCGAAAAAGGAACGGCCGTGTGTCAAAAAACCGATATTTTTAAAGGACACATGTGGTACGCCTACGAGGGTGAATGGATGAATTGGCACAAAATAACTACCGAACAAGCCAACGAAATTATTGAACTCAACAAACAAAAGAAGAAAATTGCCAGTTTGGAAGAGTATGCTTCCGATGTTGTGGAGGAAGATACTAAAAACGATTTTGGGAACGTTGTAGGTCAAGATAGTTTAACGCGCTTTGATAATCCAAAACGCAATAAAAAACGTAGAAATAAAAGAAAGGGCAACCAAAGGAACAAAGGAGGCCAAGGTAACAACAACAATACCCAGAACCAAAACCAAGCTGGACAAGCCAAGCAGGGACAACAAAAAGGACAGGGGCAAAAAAGGAATCAAAATAAAAGAAGAAAAAACAATAAAAGAAAACCACAAAACAGTAAAAATGCTGAAAAATAGAGTCTTAGTATTTCTAGTTTTACTAGTTTCTTTGTTTATTTCTTGCGACTCCAATCGTGTTTTCGACACCTATAAATCGGTGCCCAATAAGTGGCATAAAGATTCGGTGGTGAGCTTTAAAATCAACCCGCCAGATTCTATCAACCCGTATAACCTGTTTGTTAATTTGCGCAATACCAACGCCTATAAATACAGCAATCTGTTTTTAATAGTAGAAATGGTGTTTCCGCACGGCAAAACCGTTAAAGACACTTTAGAGTACCGTATGGCCGAGCCAAGTGGAAAACTTTTAGGTACTGGCTATACCGATGTAAAAGAAAATAAACTGTGGTACAAAGAGGGGGTGGTGTTCAACGAATCGGGTGAATATACGGTAAACATTCAGCATGCTATGCGCGAACGCGGCAAGGTAAATGGCGTTAAAGAATTGGAGGGTATTACCGATGTTGGTTTTAGAATAGAAAATATAAAAAGTAATTAAATTGTAACACTGAGTCTTTTGTCTTTGCTTAATATAGGCTAAAGTCGAAGTGTCTTTTAAAGATAAAATTAAGAATGGCAAAAGCAAAAAAAGAAACGAACCAAACCCAAGATTTTTCAAAATACATCCGTTGGTTTTGGATGCTGTTTGCGGGTGGTATTTTAGCCTTGGTCTTAATATTTTTATTGGCTTCTTGGGGAGCGTTTGGCGAAATGCCAGACCATACCCAATTGGAAAACCCTAGAACCAATCTGGCTACAGAGATTATTTCTTCAGATGGGCAAACCCTTGGAAAGTTCTACTATAATGATAACCGAACTCCAGTAAGTTACGACGAGTTGCCACAGCATTTGGTGGAAGCTTTGATTGCTACAGAAGATGCCCGTTACCATGACCATTCGGGTATCGATGCCCGAGGTACTTTAAGGGCTGTAGTGAAATTGGGCAGTGGCGGTGGCGCCAGTACCATTTCACAGCAGTTGGCCAAACAGTTGTTTCATGGTGAGGGTTCAAAAA
The DNA here is from genome assembly GCA_040429635.1 of Tamlana crocina. NCBI lineage: Bacteria > Pseudomonadati > Bacteroidota > Flavobacteriia > Flavobacteriales > Flavobacteriaceae > Tamlana > Tamlana crocina. The sequence goes on from CP158972.1 coordinate 363,789, forward strand.
ACATTGTTGAACGTATTCTGCAAAAAGTAAAGGAATGGATTATCGCCACGCGTTTAGAGCGCCAATACACCAAGGAGGAAATCATTGCCCAATACTTCAATATTTATGATTTTTTAAATAATGCCGATGGTATTCGAAGTGCTTCGCGAATCTATTTCGGAAAGGAACCCAAAGAATTAAATTTAAAAGAATCGGCCATGTTGGTTGGGATGTTTAAAAATTCAGCGCTTTACAACCCAAGACGAAATCCTGTGGGAGTGAAAAACAGACGTAATGTGGTCCTTGATCAAATGGCTAAGTACGATTACATCACCGAAGCTGTTCGCGATTCGCTCAAACAAACCGATATCGACTTAAAATATACGCCCGAATCGCACCGCGAAGGCATCGCTACGTATTTTAGAGGCTATTTGGATGGTTTTATGAAAGAATGGATTGAAAACAATCCCAAGCCCGATGGGTCGAAATGGAATTTGTATAACGACGGATTGAAAATTTACACCACCATTGATTCACGGATGCAAAAATATGCTGAAGATGCTGTTCAGCAGCACATGGCAAAGCTACAGGCTGAATTTTTCCATCAGAACACACCCGATAGAAATCCAACCGCACCGTTTTTGGAATTGGAACAAAGTGAAATCAACGATTTGATGAATCGTTCCATGAAACAATCCGAGCGTTGGAGGCACATGAAATACGACTTGAAAAAATCAAACGAAGAAATTATAGAATCGTTTCAAAAGCCCACTCAAATGACGGTTTTTCTATGGAAAGACGGCCAGCCTTCAGAAATCGATACCATAATGAAACCTATCGATTCCATGCGGTACTACAAATCACTTTTGCGAACCGGTATGATGTCTATGAACCCACAAACGGGGCATGTAAAGGCCTGGGTAGGGGGTATAAATTATAGGCATTTTCAGTACGATATGGTGAAGCAAGGTAAACGCCAAATTGGTTCAACATTTAAACCTTTTGTGTATGCTTCGGCTATAGATCAACTGCACTATTCGCCTTGCGACGAGTTTCCCGATGTGCCATTTTGTATCGAAGCTCATAAATATGGTAACCCAGAAGAATGGTGTCCTAAAAACTCTGGTGGAGCAAATGATTACGGCGGAACACGTACTTTAAAAAGTGCACTGGCCAATTCGGTCAATACCATTACGGCCCAATTGATGGATAAAGTAGGGCCGCAAACCGTGGCCGATTTGGTGAAAAAACTGGGTATAGATTCCGATGTTCCTGCCGTGCCGTCAATTGCTTTAGGAACGCCAGATATCAGTGTTTATGAAATGGTGGGCGCCTATTCGGCATTTGCCAACCAAGGGGTGTACACCAAACCCGTAATGGTAACCAATATTGAAGACAAAAACGGGACTATTTTATATCAATTCAAACCGGAAACCCACGATGTGTTAAGCGAAGAAAGCGCTTATGTTACGGTTAAGCTTATGGAAGGTGTAACCCAAGGCGGTTCGGGTACAAGATTAAGGCATAAATGGGCTGGCAATACTTCTGTTTATAAAGAAGTGATTACGGGCTACCCTTATGGTTTTGAAAATCCCATAGCCGGAAAAACAGGAACCACCCAAAACCAAAGTGATGGTTGGTTTATGGGCATGGTACCTAATTTGGTAACGGGTGTTTGGGTAGGTGCTGAAGACCGTGCCGCACATTTTGCCAGTATTACCTATGGGCAAGGTGCGTCTATGGCGCTGCCTATTTGGGGATTGTATATGAAAAGCTGTTATGCTGATGAAGAGTTGAACATTTCTAAAGATGAATTTCCTGAGCCGGAAGAACTCACAATCAATGTAGATTGTTCGAAAGTTACCGAGGAAGATAGTGATACACCAGACACCGTTGAAGAGGCACCAGATGATTTGGATTTTGGTTAAAATTGAGATGCGGTTTTAAATCTGTTTAGCAAACGCCACAAAGAAGTTCACCGATTCTGGATTTTTCATCGAATCAACATTGATTGATTTTTCCAAGGGCATTTTCAATAAAATCTTTTTTACGGGTGCTTCCATTTTTTTGCCGCTAATGGTATAAGGGATGTCGGGTACTTCAATAATGTCGTCAGGTACGTGGCGTGGCGAACATTCTTTTTTCAATTGCTCGTTGATTTCTGTTTTAATGGAATCGTTGAGTTTGTTATTCGGTTTCATTTTTACAAATAACGGCATATAGTGTTTGCCGCCATCGAGTTCCAAATTTACGATTAAGGAGTCTTCAATCGCTTTTATAGTGTTTATGTGCCGGTAAATTTCGCTAGTGCCAATTCGGATGCCGTGTCGGTTTAATGTCGCGTCCGATCGCCCATAAATAACAATCCCTTTGGTTTCTGAATTGATTTTTATAAAATCCCCATGCCGCCATTTCCCCGGAAAATGTTCAAAATAACTGGATTTATAGCGTTTGTTGTTTTTATCGTTCCAAAAATAAATGGGCATTGAGGGCATAGGCTTGTCGATGACCATTTCGCCCAATTCATCTTCAACGGGTTTTCCATCGTCATTGTAGGCGTAAAGGGAAACGCCCAAAGCGCGGCATTGAATTTCACTGGCATGGACTGAATAAAACGGTGTGCCGCCCACAAAAGCGGTACAAACATCGGTGCCGCCGGCCATAGAACAGAGCCAAACATCCTCTTTAATATTTTTATATACGTATTCAAACGTTTCAAAAGGAAGCGGTGCGCCAGTGGAGCTAATGGATCGGATTGAGTTGAGTTTACAATAGCTTTTAGGGTTTATGTTTTTCTTCATGCTGGCCACCAAAAAGGGTGCACTCGTTCCAAAATGGTTGATGCCAACATCATCTGCAAAGCCCCAAAGCTTATTAAAATTGGGGTAAGTGGGGCTGCCATCGTAAAGTACAATGGATGCGCCCATTAAAAGAGCCGACTGCAAAAAATTCCACATCATCCAGCCCGTGGTAGTGTACCAAAAATAGCGCTCGCCCTTGTGCACATCGTTATGAAACGCCATGTACTTTAAATGCTCCAATAAAATGCCGCCGTGAGAATGCACTATAGCTTTTGGCAGGCCGGTAGTGCCCGAGGAATAGAGCACCCAAATGGGATGGTTGAAATCTACAGGTTCAAAAGCAAGTTCGTCTGCTTTGGTTTCAAAAACAGTGTTGATATTGATAACATCATTTGGGAACGCCGAAAGGCCTTCCTTGTTTAAATAGGGTAAAACAATCACTTGTTGCAACGTGGGCAATGCTTTGGCAATATTATTGGCAATTTCAGTTTTATCGTATGGTTTGCCGTTGTAATAGTAGCCGTCAACGGTGAAGAATACTTTGGGTTTAATTTGTGCAAAACGGTCTATTACGCTTTCTGCTCCAAAATCCGGCGAGGTGCTCGACCATATGGCACCAATGGAATTGACCGCCAAAAGCGAAATAGTAGCTTCGGGCACATTGGGTAAAAATGCCACTACACAATCGCCCTTTTTAACGCCGACCGATTTTAAATAAGTGGCCATGGCGGCTACTTTTTGTTTTAATTCCGTCCAAGATATTTCGGTGTATTCACCTTGCTCGTTGCTGAAAATAATGGCTGTTTCGGTGGTTAAATTATGCCTAAAGATGTGCTCAGAATAGTTGAGTTTTGCCCCTTCAAACCATTTGAAATCGGGCATCGATGTCATATTTAGCACAGAAGCATAATCGCTGTGTGAAATTACTTTAAAGTATCGCCATACGCTTTCCCAAAAATCTGCCACATAATCAACCGACCATTGCCATAAAGCATCGTAAGAATCAAAATCCAAATGACAGTTTTTAGAAAGCCAGTTTTTATATTCAAATAAATGGCTGTTTTGCTTAAAAGCGGAAGAGCCTTCCCATAACTTTTTGTAAGACATCTTAATTTTAGTTTAGAGTGTTATAAAGATAAGTAATCTTGGGAAAAAGAGTTCGTTTAATGAAGCGACTTTCAGTAGATTAAATCCTGTAAAAAAGTAAGAAAAATCATTTTTTAGTTAAATAAAAACGTATTTCATCGAAATATTATGTTTTTTAACTGATTTTTTAAAAAAAAGTTTGATATTAGCAGTCCCCAAATTAACCAAACCAATTGATAGATTTGCCCCAAATCTACTATTAAATTTAAACTTATGAATATTGCAACAAATCTACCTGAACAACCTACAAATGATGGAAGCAAATTCAAAGAAACTCTTAGAGAGAATTTGCAGTTTTTTAAAAGTTTATTTTATCTAACCAAGAAAATATTCATGCTATAATCCTTTAGGTATAGCATGAATTAACTTTTTGGTGTATTCTTTTTTAGGTGCGCTGTAAATTACATCGGCATTATCCAATTCTTCAATTTTACCTTGGTTCATTACCAGTAATTGGTCGCTCATATATTTCACTACGGCCAAATCGTGCGAAATAAAAATATAGGTAAAACCGAAATCTTCTTTAAGTTCATTCAATAAATTCAGAACTTGTGCCTGAACCGAAATATCCAATGCAGAAACCGACTCGTCACAAACAATTAATTTAGGCTGTAAAGCAATAGTGCGGGCAATACCAATACGTTGTCGCTGCCCACCAGAAAACTCATGGGGATAGCGATTAAAATGGTCTTCACTTAATCCCACACGATTTAGAATAGAAACCACTTTTTCTTTTCTTTCAGCGTCCGAAGTATAAAGGTTGTGAACTTTCATGGGTTCCATAATGGCCTGGCCAATGGGGATTCTCGGGTTTAAAGAGGAATAAGGGTCTTGAAATATAATTTGGATGTCTTTTCTTAGTTTTCGGGTTTCCGTTTTCGATAGTTTGGTAATATCAACACCTTTATAAAGAATGGTTCCGGCAGTAGTTTTATCGAGTTGTAAAATAGCGTTGCCTAGGGTAGATTTTCCGCAGCCCGATTCGCCCACCAAACCCAACGTTTCACCTTCGTACAGTTTAAAACTAACATCATTTACGGCTTTAAATTTGTTCGGTTTTGAGAACCATCCCGATTTTGAAATATATTCTTTTTCCACGTTGATGACTTCCAAAAGTGGTGGTTTGCTGTATAGATTTTTGTGGTTTTTTTGACGTTGTTCTTTTGTGATAATAGCTTTGGAAACTTTCCCACTCAAATAATCTTGAATAGTAGGCAACGTTTTCAATCGAGCGTCTAACGAAGGACGTGAGTTTATTAGCGCTTTGGTATAGTTGTGTTTCGGGGTTTTAAAAATTTCGGTGACCAACCCTTGTTCCACAATATTGCCTTGGTACATCACCAAAACCCTATGGGCGATTTCCGAAATGATAGCCAAATCATGAGTTATAAAAATGATGCTCATTTTTGTTTCGGCCTGCAAGGTTTTTAAAAGCGAAACAATCTCTTTTTGAACGGTAACATCGAGGGCTGTTGTGGGCTCGTCGGCAATTAAAATATCGGGTTTGCATGCAATGGCCATGGCAATCATAACCCGTTGTTTTTGTCCGCCCGAAATTTCATGGGGATAGGCTTTAAAAACACGTTCGGGGTTGGGCAATTTTACTTTTTTGAACAATTGCAAAGTTTCGGCTTTTACTGCTTTTTTTGATAAATTGGTATGCTGAAACAGTATTTCTTCAACCTGGGTCCCACAAGTCATCGACGGATTTAATGAGCTCATGGGCTCTTGAAAAATCATGGCTATTTTATTGCCGCGGATTTTTTGAAATGCTTTGCTGGAAAGGTTTACTAAATTTTCATTTTCAAAAAGGATTTTACCATGGGTTATTTCTGAAATTTTCTTCGGAAGTAAACCTAAAACGGCTAATGATGACACTGATTTTCCTGAACCCGATTCGCCTACAATGCCCAAAATTTCATTTTCGTTTAAATGATATGAAATATTGTGGATTACTTGGTTGTTTCCAAAGGAGATGGAAAGGTTTTTTATGTTTAAAATGGGTTTCAGCTCCATTATTTTTTTTCAATTGTTGGTTCGAATTTAATACTCCATTTTTTAATTGTTCATCTCTTTGTCACTTCGAGCGGAGTCGAGAAGTTTAGCGAAATGGAGCTTTATTAAAAGGTCTCGACTCCGCTCGACCTGACAAACAGCTCGGTTAAAAATAAGGTTAATAGGTTAAACCAGCATTTTAAATCTATTCAGTTCGTGAAAAATTTATTTTAATTTTCTTTATCAGAACTAGTTTCGACACTTTTATTTTTAAAATGTGAATCGTTTTTACATTCTGAAAGTATGGGCAATATATCATAATTACCTTCAATTAGAGCTTTCTTTTTGGCTTTACTCCACTTTTTTATCTTCTTTTCAAAAACTATAGCTTCATTGGGTTCTGTAAAATCTTGATACCAAACTAATTTCACTGGGCGTCTTGTGAAAGTATATGAGTTAGGGTCGATACCAATTTTATGCTGCATTATACGATGTTCTAGATTTGACGTAAAACCCACGTAAAATGTGTCGTCATTACATTCTAATATATAAATGTAATATTTTTTCATAGCGATTTTTTGAGGTCTCGATTTTAGTCTATCTTGAGCATCTCGACTCCGCTCGATACAGGCTTAAGCCGAAAGGCTCGACCTGACATCAGTGTTGTTCTAAATTTGAACTGACAAAGCTGTCATAAAAATTATATATGAATAATTTCATCGTCGCACAAAAGTTCATCACCACGCAAACGTAAAAAGATCTGCGCCACGGCAATGGTGTCTTTTTCGCAATATTTAATGATGCGGTCTATATCATTTTCTTCATAATAAACTTGACCCACTTGGCTTCCGTCTATATCGTCTTTTGGTGATGGAATACCTAGCACGTGCGTAAGTAATTTTAAAGATGTATAAGTTTTGTAATCGCCAAATTTCCAAAGTTCCAAGGTGTCGAGGTGAGGTACTTCCCATGGTTTTTTGCCGAATAAATTCAGCTTGTATGGCAGTTCAATATTATGGATAATCATGCGCCGGGCAATGTACGGGAAATCGAATTCCTTACCGTTGTGCGCGCAAAGCAAATGTTTGGTCTGGCTGAAATGAGAGATGAGCAGGTTTTTAAAATCTTTTAAAATTTTTATTTCATCGCCATAAAATGAAGTAACACGAAACGTGCGCAAATCATTCAAAATATTGAAATAACCTACCGAAATACAAACTATTTTACCGAACTCTGCCCAAATACCCGCACGGTCGTAAAATTCTTCAGCAGTAAATTCATCCCGACGTTGGTATTGCGATTTCTGTTCCCAAAGGTTTTGTTTGGTTTCGTCTAATTCTGAAAAATGCTGGGTTTCAGGAACCGTTTCGATGTCTAGGAACAATATGTTTTCAAGATTTAGTTTGCTTATCATGGCTTAACATTTTATAGGCTTCTTCAATATAGATTTGAATATCGTCTGTAAATTTACCAATGCCATGGCCTTCATCGGCCGATTTTCGATGCCCCAAACGAACAATAATCACATTGTCTTCGGGCTGAACCATAACATACTGCCCCAAATGGCCTCGCATCATAAAGAAGTCTTTGTTTACATATTTGCCAAGCCACCAGCCATAACCATAAACAGGGTCTTTTTTAAATCGGGGTGTGATGGATTTTTTAACAAAAGCCGAATCTAACAGCTGTTTTCCGTTCCAGTTGCCACCGTTTTTGTACAGTTTTCCAAAACGGGCAAAGTCGCGGGCGTTGCTTGAAATGCAGCAAAAAGCCTTGGCCAATCTGTTTTCACCGTCGTCCAATTGCCAAAGGGCATTTTCCTGGGCACCCATGGGTTTCCAAAATTTGTCGGACAAATATTTTGCCAACGGAACGCCGGTTGCTTTTTCAATAATCATCCCCAAAAGTTGGGTGTTTCCGCTTAAATATTCAAATTCTACTCCGGGCGTTTTAATTACTTTTTGATTTAGAATGGTTTCTGCTAAATCATCATCGTAATTGGCGCGTGCGGTTACTGAAAACGGACTGGTGTAATGTTCAACCCAATCCAAGCCCGAAGCCATTGAAGCCAAATCGCCCACAGTTGTTTTGGCATAGCTGTATTGCGGATAAAAATCGCTAACAGGTTGGTCTAAGTTTTTAATATGCCCCTCCATAATCGCTTTTCCAAGTAGTGCCGTGGTAATGCTTTTAGCCATGGAAAAGGAGTTGGTTTTTGAGGTATCGTTAAAGCCATCATAATAATTTTCAAACCAAATGCTGTCGTTTTTTATAATCAAAAAAGCGATGGTGCCTAATTGTTGGTTGGTTTCGGTGAGTTTTTCGGTTTCCTTCACCGAGTTGTAATTGGTGTGCTCAGGCCAAGGGTCAATGTGTTTTCCGTTTGCTATCGTATCATTTTCAAAATAAGGATAGTCGTCAATAAAAGCGGTATTGTGACCTGTAAAGTAAACCACTTTGGCTCCTTTTAAAATATAGCCATAATCGAAAGCGTAAAGCAGAATTAATAGAAGTGCAATAGTTATACTAATCCACTTCAGGAGTTTCTTTAGGAATTTCATTACAGAATAATTAGTGGATTAAATATAGGGATATTTTATTTATTCTGCGGGTTAAAATAGGGTTTGTTGCCTAAACGGACTTTCGTGTTCCAGTAGCCATTTTTTGCGCTTTAACCCTCCTGCATAGCCGGTTAAACTACCGTTGCTGCCAATAACCCGGTGGCAGGGCACAATAATCCAAAGTGGGTTTTTGCCGTTGGCATTGGCTACGGCACGAATGGCTTTTATATCGCCCAGTTGTTTGGATAGTTCCAAATAAGAAATGGTTTTTCCGTATGGGATAAGCTCCAGCTGTTTCCAAACCTTTTTTTGAAAATCGGTACCTTGCGGATTTAGTTTTAAACTGAATTGTTTGCGCGTGCCTTCAAAGTATTCGTTTAATTGCAAAACGCAGTCTTCAAGTTCGACAGGAATGATGTTGGAAGTTTTTTCTTCAGAATTTAATATGGAAACAGAAGTAATGCCATTATGGTCGCCAATAATTTTGGTGAACCCTAAAGGGGATTTGAAAATGCAAGTTTCCATATAGTTTATAGTGGGTCGTCTTCTAATATACCTAGTTTTTTGGCTCGTATTTCCCAACTTTTCCTGGCCAATAGTTGAAGGTCTGAAACGTTATCGCTTTCATCCATTATTTCCAGTCCCAAAAGGGTTTCAATAACATCTTCCATGGTTACCAAACCGCTTACCGAGCCGTACTCGTCAACCACTAAAGCCATGTGGTTTCGGCTTTCAATCAATTTTTCAAACAGTGTTGGGATAGGTATGTTTCGGCCAACAACAATAATGTTTCGTTTTAATTCCGATAGCTTTTTTGTGCCATTGCCTAAAGCCATTTCCTTAAAAATTTCATCTTTTAAAACCAGGCCTTTTATGTTGTCGGGATCATCTACAAAAACAGGTACGCGCGAAAAGCGAAGGTTGAGGTTTCTATTGAAAAATTCTTCAACGGTAGTGTTTTGGTTTTCAATTTTCATTACCGTTCTGGGTGTCATCACATCTTTGGCAAATACTTCCTTAAAAGTCAATAAATTTTTGATGACCTTGCTTTCGTTTTCTTGAAACACACCTTCTTCGTGAGCTATGTCGGTCATGGCCATAAAGCTTTCACGGGTTAAAACGCTGCCGTGCCCAGTGCCTCCAATAAGTTTTGTGGTTAATTGGAGCAGCCATAAAATGCCGGTCCATTTCAACGGAAAAATCATTACAGTTAATGCCTTAGCCGCAAAATTGGCCAGTTGTTTCCAATAGGTGGCACCAATGGTTTTCGGAATAATTTCAGAAGCGACCAATATTAAAAACGTCATAATAGCCGAAACGACACCCACGGTATTGATTCCGAAAATTTCAATTTTAAAAGGCAGTTTTTCGGCTTCAATACCCACCATCATGGCACCAACCGTATGCGCAATGGTGTTTAGGGTAAGAATAGCGATTAAGGGTTTGTCAACGTCTTTTTTTAAGTGCTCTAAAGTGGTAGCGTAATCTCTATTCTCACGTTTTTTTACAGATATAAAAGTAGGCGTTACACTTAATAAAACAGCTTCTAAAACGGAACATAAAAAAGAAAAAAATATCGAAAGGGTTGCCCAGAGGATCAGTGCGTTCATTAAATAGGTTTTAGTGATGCTAATTTACGAAATCAATTTCACAACGTCTTTAGCGAAATAGGACGCGATGATATCTGCGCCGGCGCGTTTAATTGCGGTAATTTGCTCCATCATTACGGCGTCGTGTTCCAACCAACCTTTTTCGGCAGCAGCTTTTAACATGGCGTATTCGCCCGACACTTGGTAAACGGCCACGGGTACATCCACTTCATTTTTAATTTCTCGAACAATGTCCAAATAGCACAATCCGGGTTTTACCATAACAATATCGGCACCTTCGTCTATATCCATTTCGGTTTCACGAATGGCCTCAAAACGGTTGGCATAATCCATTTGGTAGGTTTTTTTGTCTTTCGGAATATCAATCAAATCCACGGGAGCCGAATCGAGCGCATCGCGGAAAGGACCATAAAACGCCGAAGCATATTTTGCCGAATAGCTCATAATTCCCGTATTGATGAAACCTTCGTCCTCCAAAGCTTCGCGAATGGTTAAAATACGACCGTCCATCATATCACTGGGAGCTACAAAATCGGCACCAGCTTGGGCGTGCGATAGGCTCATTTCTGACAGCACTTCAGCGGTATCATCATTTAGTATTTGTCCGTTTTCAATAATGCCGTCGTGTCCGTAAGCCGAATAAGGGTCGAGAGCTACATCGGTCATGACCAACATATCCGGGCACGCATTTTTTACGGTTTTAATGGCGCGTTGCATCAATCCGTTGGGGTTTATGGCTTCCGTGCCTATATTGTCTTTCAGGTTGTCGGGAACTTTTACGAACAATAGCACCGATTTTAAGCCAAGGTTCCAAAGTTCCTTCACTTCGTTTTCCAATAGATCCAAACTATAACGGAAATAATTGGGCATTGAAGCAATTTCTTCTTTTACGCCTTTGCCTTCAACCACAAAAAGGGGCACTAAAAAATCGTTGGGTGATATAATGGTTTCGCGAACCAAACCACGTATGGCGGCATTGGTTCTAAGTCTTCGGTTTCGTCTTAATGGGTACATCTGTAAATGTTTATTTTGATTTGTTTTAAACCCAATCTTTCGGGTTTTTTAAAACTTCAAGTAGTTTTTCTTCTTCGCTGCCAGATTTTGGATTATGGTCGTAAACCCATTGCACATGTGGGGGCAAACTCATTAAAATACTTTCAATGCGGCCGTTGGTTTTCAAGCCAAACAGGGTGCCTTTGTCGTGCACCAAATTGAATTCTACATAGCGCCCACGACGTATTTCCTGCCAATCGCGTTGCGCTTGCGTGTATGGTAAATCCTTTCGTTTTTCAACAATGGGTACATAGGCTTCTAAAAAGCTATTGCCCACTTCAGTAACAAAATCGTACCAATTTTCCATGGTCATATCGTCGGTTGCTTTACAATAATCGAAAAACAAACCACCAATGCCTCTGGCTTCGTTGCGGTGTTCGTTATAAAAATACTCGTCGCAACGGGCTTTGTAATTGGGGTAAAAATCCGGATTGTGCTTATCGCAAGCCATTTTACACGTTTCGTGAAAATGCTTGGCGTCTTCTTCAAATAAATAATAGGGCGTTAAATCTTGGCCGCCCCCAAACCATTGATCTATTATCTTTTTAGGTTCACCTGCCCTGAGCGGAGCCGAAGGGTACATTTCGAAATAACGCCAATTAGCATGTACGGTAGGAACCATAGGGTTTTTGGGATGGAGCACCAAACTTAATCCGCAGGCAAAAAAATCTACATCACCCACTTTAAAATAGTTCTGCATCGATTTTGGTAATTTGCCATGTACGCCAGAAATATTTACGCCTCCTTTTTCAAAAACGTTTCCGTTTTCAATCACTCTAGTTCGGCCGCCACCGCCTTCGGGCCGTTCCCAGATATCTTGCTTGAATTGGGCTTTACCATCAATCGCTTCGAGTTTTGAAGTGATGACGTCCTGTAATTCTTGTATGTACTGATAGAATTTGTCTTTCATTATTATTTTTTAAAACGCAAAACTAAATAGCCTATTATTGCTGCAATTACCGAGCCTATTAGGATTCCAATTTTTGCAGAATCAATGTATTTGGGGCTTTCCATAAAAGCAAGGCTGGCAATAAAAATAGCCATAGTGAAACCTATTCCGGCTAAAAAGGATACGCCAATAATTTGTTGGTTACTAATGTCTGACGGGATTTCAATAAGTTTAAGCTTTTTGGCTAGAAAAACGATAGCCGATATACCAATGCTTTTTCCTAAAACCAAACATATGGCGATATTGGTTACTAAGTTGATTTCTATATTCATGTTGGTGTTAATGGCAACCCCAGCATTGGCTAGCGCAAATATCGGAATTATAAAATAGGCTACCCAATCGTGCAAGTTGTGCTCTAAATGCTGTAATGGCGATTGGTATTTATTGGTCCAATCCTCTAGGTTGTCAATCTCACGAATTTGTTCTTTCGATAAAATGGGTTTTTCTAAAATGCTGGCAGCTTTTATGTTATTGGTGATGTTTACTAAGTTGTCGATAAACTGTGGGGTTTTTATTCTTTGCCTAATAGGTACGGAAAATGCCAATAAAATTCCGGCCAAGGTAGGGTGTATGCCCGATTTTAAAAAGAGGGTCCAAATGATGATGCCCAAAAACACCATTACGAATTTTGAAAAGTATCCGCGATACGACAGAAAATAGAGTACAGCCAATAAAATAAAGGCAACAAACAGCATAGTTGCTTGAATATTGCTGCTGTAAAAAATGGCAATAACAAGTACAGCGCCCAAATCGTCTACTATGGCAAAAGCCGTTAAAAATATTTTTAGGCTTAACGGCACTCTGTTTCCAAGTGCTTTAAGCAGCGCTAAAGAAAATGCGATGTCGGTTGCCATAGAAATACCCCAGCCTTGTTGGGTTTCTGGAGTTTTGTTTAATATAAAAAACAAAAGAACAGGCATAATAATCCCGCCCAAGGCACCATAAAGGGGAAAGGCTAGCTTTTTGAGAGAATTGAGTTCGCCGATAAGAAATTCACGTTTTATTTCTAACCCTATTAAAAAGAAGAAAATGGCCATTAAACCATCGTTGATCCACAAAATCAGTGGTTTATTTAGCTCGAAGTTTTGACTGGTGAATCCAAACTTGTATTGCCATAGTGATTGATAGCTTTCAGAAAATGGTGAATTGGCCCATATTAAGGCTAAAATCGTTGCAAAAAGCAACAAGGTACCACTGAAACTTTCAATGTTTATAAATTTTTGAATAGGTGATAAGATTAGTTTCTTAACCATAAGGTGTTAAGTGTTTTTCTGTCTGCAAAATTTTAATTGTTTGACTTGATGCTGCGGTAACCGATAAAGGAAGTACTAAAATTACACCAATTACCGGAACTAATAAAAACAATATAAAAATAATGCCATTGCCAATGGCGAATCCTCGATTTTTTCGAACAAACTGAATGCTTTTTCGATATTGGAAATGACGCTCTAAAGTGTAATCTATGTTACCAAAACCAGCGTAGTAAGCTTGCACCAAGAAGAGCAATACCGTTGAAAAAATGTTAACGACCGGAATGAATTTTAATAACAGAATGGGAATGGTAAGTAATAATTCCAGAATTAAGTTCCTGCCGTTTATTTTGATGCCTCGCCACAATTGTTGGGCAAATGAGGTGTTTCTGTGCGAATGTGAAACATTGCCGGTAAAATGTGCTTCAATCTTTTCGGAAACGGGACTCATGAATGGTGCCGAAAGCGCCATAATAATATGTTTAAAAAGAATGAGTCCGATAACTAAAATGATTAAACCGCCAATAAAGGTGCTGATGGTTGAAAAGGTTTCTTTGCCCCAATCCCAAATCCAGATTTTGGAGATGAAATTTCCAATGTTATCCGAAAGCCCGTAAGCTGAACCAAAAATAATAACAGCGGTAATAAAACTAATAGCCATGGGTATAGCGAAATATTTCCAAAGTTTGAGCTTGGAAATTAAACCAAAAGCCCCAAAATATGCTTTAATGCCCGAAATTATGTTTTTGATCATAATTGTTTGCGTCTTTGCGAATCACGCTTTTGGGCGTGATGCGGCAATCTTTTCATTGAACAGATTACCACGTCACTACGTTCCTCGTAATGACAATTATACTTCGTATTCTTTTACCGCATCAACAAAAGCCTTGGCGTTCTCCAAAGGAATATTCGGTAAAATGCCGTGGCCTAAATTTACAATGTATTTGTCTTTTCCAAACTCATTAATCATTTGGTGTACCATTTTCTTGATTTCGGAAGGTGGCGAGAGCAAGCGTGCGGGGTCGAAATTACCTTGCAGCGTAACATTTCCACCGGTTAAATAACGAGCGTTTCTTGCTGAACAAGTCCAATCGATACCTAATGCAGAAGCGTTGCTTTGTGCCATGTCGTGGAGGGCAAACCAGCAACCTTTACCAAAGGCGATAACGGGAGCATCATCCTTTAAGGCTTCAATAATTTGGTTGATGTATTGCCATGAAAATTCCTGATAATCGGTTGGCGATAACATGCCGCCCCAAGAATCGAATACTTGCACGGCGTTACATCCTGCTTTTACTTTTTCCTTTAAATAAGCGATGGTGGTATCGGTTATTTTTTGAAGCAGTTTGTGGGCGGCCACAGGATTGGTAAAGCAAAATTCTTTGGCTTTATCAAAAGTTTTGCTGCCTTGGCCTTGCACGCAGTAGCACAAAATGGTCCATGGAGAACCGGCGAAACCGATAAGTGGAATATCGTCATTAAGGAGTTCCTTGGTGGCTTTTATAGCTTGATAAACATAATCCAATTCAACTTTTACATCGGGCACCACTACATTTTCAACATCTTTTGAGGTACGTACGGGGTTAGGTAAATATGGGCCAAAATTAGGTTTCATCTGAACCTCAATATTCATAGCCTGCGGAATGACCAAAATATCGCTAAAAAGGATGGCGGCATCCATACCGTAACGGCGGATGGGCTGCACCGTGATTTCACTGGCCAATTCTGGTGTGCGGCAGCGGGTGAAAAAGTCGTATTTCTCACGTATGGCCATGAATTCTGGTAAATAACGCCCAGCTTGGCGCATCATCCATACCGGCGGACGGTTTACGGTTTCTCCTTTTAATGCGCGTAAAAATAAATCGTTCTTAATCATAGTTGTTAGTCGTTAGTCGTTAGTTGCTAGTCGTTGGTTTTGTAACTAACGACCAGCAACTATTGGCTAATTATACATAATATTCATTTACCAACTCAATAACACTTTCTACGGTTGGTACTTTGGCCACTCTTACGTCACTAAAATGCTTTTGGGCCTCTTTTGCTGTGGTGTCGCCAATGCAAAAAGCAATCACTTCTTTGTTGTTTTTTTGAACAAAGCTTTCCACGGTTGACGGACTGTAAAACATCACGCCTTCAACGGTCTCTTCTACTTTTTGCCCATCGTATTTGGTTTGGTAGGCTTCAATTTCATTTACTTTTATGTGGTTTTCCTCTAAAACAGTAGGTAACGTGTCAAGCCTTAAATCGCTACAAAAATAGGTGACTTCGGTGCCTTCAATAAAGTCGATAAGGTATTTGGCTAAATGTTCAGCGTTTTTTTCGACGTGTGTAACTTTGCCAATTTTCTTTTCAATAAGGCGTTTGGTTCTTCGCCCAACACAATAAATGTTTTTGAATTGCAATTCGGTGGCCGAAAAATTGGTCGTCAACGCTTCCACCGCATTTTTACTGGTAATGATAACGTTTTGTATTTCGTTTCTCAGAAAACGAGGATGGATGCGGTTTAAGCTGATTTTTATAAAATCGGTGCTTTCTGTAACCACCTTTTCATTAAACAGTAAACGTTGGTCTTCGGTAAGTGATTTGGTAGAAAACACGTTGGTTTTCTTCGTTGCGTTTTTAATGTTGTCCATTAAACGTTTTCCGCCGCGTTCAATCACAAAATCGGCACAGAATTGCGCCATGTCGTTGTGTTCACCCAGCTTTTTAACTCGGGTCACATCAATGCGTTTCGAGCCATCTTCACTTAGCAATACGCCTTTAAAGTGTACTTCTTCATCTTTAATATACGCCAATGCACCAATGGGAGCGGTGCAGCCACCTTCCAATTTGTTTAAAAATTGGCGTTCAATGGTGGTGCAAATTTCGGTTTCCTCGTGGTTGAGTTCGGCACAGGCATTTTTTACAAATTCATCCTCATCCAAAGCCGTTATCATTATAGCGCCTTGGGCGGGAGCGGGAATCATCCAATCTAGGTTAATTGATTCCTCTGGACGAATGCCAATACGGCCAATTCCGGCAGCGGCAAAAATAGCGCCGTTCCATTCGTTGTCCTTTAATTTTTGGAGACGTGAATTAACGTTGCCTCGCAAATCTACAATGGTATGCGTTGGGAAGCGGTTTAGCCATTGTGCCCTACGGCGTAAACTGCCTGTGGCCACTACGGCTTCTTTGGCGCCTAAAAACTCTTCGTTGTGCTTAAAAACCAAAGTATCGTTTACATTACCACGTTTTAAAACAGCCACTTGCACAATGCCTTTTGGGAGCAACGTGGGTACGTCTTTTAAAGAGTGCACGGCAATATCGATATCGTGGTTTAGCATAGCAATATCGAGGGTACGCGTAAAAATACCCGTAATACCCATTTCGTAGAGGGGCTTATCGAGAACAATGTCGCCCGTCGATTTTACCGGAACCAATTCGGTTTTGTGTCCTAAATGTTCAAGTTGTTTTTGTACGGTTTTGGCCTGCCACAGTGCTAATTCACTATCGCGCGTGCCAATTCTAATGGTTTTAGACATTCGCTTTTGGAGATTCTTCTAACTGAAACACTTTTTTAATAAGTTCGAGGCTGTCGTCCGTCGAAATATTGTCATCCTTTAGATGATGCGCAAAGTGATTGGTTATTTTTTGAATGATGTTATTGCTGATTAACGCCGCTTGAGCTTCATTGAAATCGGCATTTTTTCGGCGTTGGGTATCTAATTCTGCAGCTGCAAAATCAGAGAGCTTATGTTTTAAGGCTTTAATGGTTGGGGCGAATTTGCGGGTTTCCAACCAACTGTTGAATTCAGTTTTTACCTCTTCAATAATGGCTTCTGCCGAAGGGATATGCTGTTTTCTGGCTTCTAAGGTTTCATCGGTAATTTTAGAAAGATAATCCAAATGTATCAACTGCACATTGTGCAATTCCTTAACATTACTGTCCACATTTTTGGGGATGGACAAATCTAAAATCAATAATGGTTTTTTAGACTGAATTAAATGTTTGTCGATAGTTGGGCGCTGTGCACCAGTAGCGACAATAAGGATATCCGATTGGTTGATTTCTTCCTGCAAATTGGCATAATCCTTAACCACTAAATTGAACTTTCCGCCAATTCTTTCCGCTTTATCCTTGGTGCGGTTAATTAGGGTGATATGCTCATTTTTGGTGTGTTTCACCAAATTTTCGCAAGTGTTTCGTCCAATTTTTCCTGTTCCGAAAAGTAAAATGTTTTTGTTGGCAACATCTTCAACCGAGTTGAGAATATATTGCACCGATGCAAATGATACCGAAGTGGCGCCAGAAGAAATATCGGTTTCGGTTTTTATGCGCTTGCTTGCTTGTATTACGGCGTTTACCAAACGTTCGGTAAAGTGGTTCAGTAAACCGTGCTTGCGCGATAACTTGGCGCTGGTTTTTAATTGACTTATGATTTCAAAATCACCCAAAATTTGGCTGTCCAACCCAGAACCTACACGAAACATGTGGGTAATAGCCTCTTTGTTTTTGTAAACGTACGCTACTTTCTGGAATTCGTCAACCGTACCATTGGTGTTGTCGCAAAGCAATTGTATAAGTTGAAAAGGATGCTGTGCAAAACCATAAATCTCGGTACGGTTACAGGTAGAAGTAACCACCAAGCTTTCAATGTTGTTTTCTTTTGCTTGGGCAAGAAGAGCTTGTTTGGAGTCATCATCTAAACTAAAACGCCCACGAATATCGGCGTCGGCCTTTTTGTAACTTAAGCCAATGGCGTAAAAATAATGACTACGTGAAATATTGTACTTCTGCATGCTAATACCTGAAATGTGGAGCAAAAATAGGATGTCGAATTTGAAAAAAATAACGCTAAGAGAACTTTTAATATCGTTTGTGGTTTTTTCAGGGTGTTTTTTCGTAAAACCTGATAAATGTCATATTTTTGTAGTGTATTAGGCTGGTTTTAAGCGTTTAGTTTAGAATCAGTCTAAATAAAACAACTATGAATAAAGAAATCAAACCAGGAAAAAGTATCGCCAAAAGTTCTTTTGAAGAAACCAGAATAGAAGATGGCTTTATGGTTTTGGCGTTTAAGAACGAGGCGAGTGAAGTGCAAAACCTTGCAAAAGAAATAGATAGCGATTATATACAATTTCATTTCTGTGTGAAGGGTTCTGGACAGTTCGTTTTCAATGAAGGGCGTTACCGATTGAATATTCTCGAAGAAAACTCGTTGCTGCTGTACAATCCGCAGCGCGATTTGCCTATCGATTTAGAGATTAATCCGCATTCATGGATGGTTTCCATTTTGATTTCTATTAAAAAATTCCATGGGTTGTTTTCGCAAGAGGCTGATTATATCACGTTTTTAAGTGAAGACAACCGTCACAAAAAATATTATAAAGATGGGGTTATTTCACCATCCATGGCTATTGTGCTCAATCAGATTATCAACTATAACCTTAATACATCCATAAAACCGTTGTATTTTAAGGGCAAGGCCTACGAGTTGCTGAGCCTGTATTTTAACAGGAGCGAAGATGCCGATGTCGAGCAGTGCCCGTTTTTGGTGGATGAAACCAACGTGATAAAAATAAGAAAGGCGAAAGATATTATCGTTTCACGCATGGCCGAGCCGCCAAGTTTGCAAGAGTTGGCCGATGAAATTGGCCTGAGCCTTAAAAAACTGAAAGAAGGCTTTAAACAGATTTATGGCGATTCAGTTTTTAGTTTTTTATTCGACTATAAAATGGAAGTGGCACGAAAACTATTGGAGTCGGGCGAAAATAATGTGAACGAAGTAGGGCATAAGGTGGGTTACAGTACATCCAGCCATTTTATTTCGGCCTTTAAAAAGAAATACGGCACCACGCCAAAAAAATATATCATGTCTTTAAATTAGAACATTTTATGCTTATGAAATATTTAAGTCCAGAAATAGAAGCTTTATCCAAGCAATATGGAGACCAAAATACCAAGTCGTTGGCGCGTACCAATGTGTCTTGTGGTATATTTCAAGATTGCGATTATAATGAAGATCGGCCAAAGCTCTATCATCAGCAAAAAGCGCTTAGTAAAAGCAAATAATCAATTTCAATAATCCAACGATAGAATAATATTTTGAAACATGCATTCAAATCAATGAAAACCATTTTATTTTTGCTTTTAAGCGTAATGGTTTTGTCGTGTAAAGCGCCCGAGAGTGTTTTGGTGTTTTCAAAAACAGAAGGGTTCAGACACAAATCGATTGAGACAGGGGTGGAGGTCATTCGGCAATTAGGAAAAGAAAATAAATTTAAGGTTACGCATACCGAAGATTCGAATGTGTTTTCAAATGAAGGTTTAAAAGATTTCGATGCCATTGTTTTTTTGAGTACCACGGGTAATGTGTTTAGCGCCGCTCAGGAGCAGGCTTTCAAAACCTATATAAATAACGGCGGAAGCTTTATGGGTGTGCATTCTGCTACTAATACAGAATACAATTGGCCTTGGTATGGTAAGCTGGTGGGAGCTTATTTTCTAGACCACCCCAAGCATTGTGAAGCCCACGTTCATGTTGAGGATGCTGCACATCAGTCTACAAAACATTTAAAAAGTCCGTGGGTGCTTTATGACGAGTGGTACAATTACAGAGATATGAGCCCCGATTTAAAAGTGCTGTTAACAGTAGATGAGTCGAGTTACGTAGGCGGTAAGCATGGCGATTATCATCCCATTGCTTGGTATGGGGAGTATGATGGCGGGCGCATGTTTTACACGGGATTGGGCCATACTATTGAAATATATTCCAATCCGGAATTTAAACAGCATGTATTGGGTGGTATTTTTTATTGCTTAAAGAGATAGATAAAATACAGGCCTTTGAGGTTTTGCTTCTGCCGAGTATAGTCAAAGTAAAAACCTGAAAGATCTAAAAAAATAGAATATGGAAAAAGGAATTTTACTGGTCAATTTGGGGTCGCCCGATAGCCCTACGCCCAAAGATGTTAAAAAATATTTGGGCGAATTTTTAATGGACGAAAGGGTAATTGATATTCCGCTCGTGGCGCGCACGGCTTTGGTTAAAGGCATTATTTTAAAAACCCGCCCCAAGCAATCGGCAGCGGCATACCAAAAAATTTGGTGGGAGGAAGGGTCGCCACTTATCGTTATTTCAGAAAGGCTCCAAAATAAAATACAAAAACAGGTAGAGGTACCTGTGGCTTTGGCCATGCGCTATGGTAGCATGACCATTAAAAATGGGCTTCAGGAATTGGTCGATAAAGGTGTGGAAGAGGTTCTGTTGTTTCCATTATACCCACAGTTTGCGATGGCAACCACTGAAACCATTACGGTTTTGGCCGAGGAGCTTCGTCAAAAGCATTTTCCGCAGTTAAAAATAGAATCGGTGCCGGCATTCTACAATAAGCCCGATTATATTGAGGTGCTGTCGGATTCCATAAAACGTCATTTGGAAGGCAAGAAGTACGAGCATTTACTGTTTTCATACCATGGTGTTCCCGAACGGCACATCAGAAAAAGTGACGTGACCAAATCGCATTGTAAAATCGACGGCAGTTGCTGCGTAACACCAAGCAAGGCACACGAATTTTGTTATCGCCACCAATGTTTGGAAGTAACTCGCTTGGTGGCCGAAAGGCTTCAGTTGGAGGAAGGGACATACTCCACCTCATTCCAGTCGCGTTTAGGCTTTGATCCATGGTTGCTGCCCTATACCGACCGAACCATTGAGCGATTGGGAAAACAAGGCGTGAAAAATATGGCTATTGTAACTCCGGCATTTGTGAGCGATTGTTTGGAAACTTTGGAAGAGATCGCTATGGAAGGTCAGGAAATTTTCCATGAAGTGGGCGGAAAGGCATACACCACCGTGCCCTGTTTAAATGACGATAAAGCCTTTGTGGATTTACTCTCTAAGTGGATTAACGAATGGGCTACAACCGATATTGAGGTGGGTTAATGGCAAAAATTTCGTCACAAGATTTAGGAACAGAGCCTATAGGCAAATTACTAATAAAACAAGCGGTTCCGGCGTCTATTGGTATTTTGGTGATGTCGCTTAATATCTTGGTCGATACTATTTTTGTGGGTAACTGGATTGGTGCTGTGGCCATTGCGGCTATTAACGTCGTGCTCCCCGTGTCGTTTTTTATTGCGGCCTTGGGTATGAGTATTGGTGTGGGCGGGTCGTCCATAATATCTCGGGCACTTGGTGCTGAAAATAAAGGAAAAGCACTCAAAACCTTCGGAAACCAAATAACGCTCACTTTATTGTTGACTGTAACGATGGTTATTGTGGGGTTGTGGTTTGTTGAAGGCATTATTCCGGCTTTTGGTGGTAAAGGGGCTATTTTAGAGCCTGCAAAAATCTATTACACCATAGTGCTCTACGGCGTACCGTTTCTGGCGTTAAGCATGATGGGGAACACCGTAATTCGTGCGGAAGGCAAACCCAAATTTGCCATGTATGCTATGGTAATTCCGTCGGTGTCAAACTTGCTGCTCGATTACCTTTTTATAAATGTTTTTGATTGGGGCATGCACGGTGCTGCATGGGCTACAACGGGCTCGTATTTGTTATGTTTTGCGTTTATTTTTTGGTTCTTTCTGTCTAAACATTCCGAATTAAAAATCAATTTTTCGCATTTTGGGCTGGACAGACCTATCGTAAAGGAAATAAGTTCGTTGGGTTTTGTAACCTTGGCAAGACAAGCCGTGGTGAGTATCACTTATCTGTTTATGAATAATATTCTGTTCAATTTGGGCGGAGAGACCTCGGTAACGGCCTATGCTATTGTAGGACGCATGCTTATGTTTGCGTTGTTTCCGGTTTATGGCATCACCCAAGGGTTTTTGCCCATTGCGGGTTTCAATTATGGTGCTTTGAAATACAACCGGGTAAGGCAAACTATAAATACCGCGATTAAATATGCCGCTGGATTGGCTACGATAATATTTATCTTGCTTATGGTTTTTCCTGAAGCCATTACCAAACTGTTTACCGATGACGCCGAAGTGATTAAAGAAACGCCGCCAGCAATGCGTTGGGTGTTTGCCGCAACGCCCATTATTGCTTGGCAACTTATCGGAGCGGCTTATTTTCAGGCCATTGGAAAGGCCAAACAAGCCTTGTTGCTTACCTTGTGCCGGCAAGGATTTTTCTTTATCCCACTCATTTTAATATTACCTTTGTTTTATGGAGAACTTGGTGTGTGGGTGTCTTTCCCTGTTTCCGATGTTTTGGCCACTATAGTTACCGGTTACTTTTTAAATCGCGAAATTATCAAGAATTTAAAGCCTAAAAATAACGCTTCAGCAATAAACCAATAGTTATGGAATATTACGCTTACATCAAATCCTTCCATCTCATTTTTGTAATCACCTGGTTTGCCGGTTTGTTTTACATTCCGCGTTTATTTGTTTATCAAATTGAAGCCTTCCATAAACCTTCCCCCGAAAAGGAAATATTGGGGAAGCAGCTAAAATTAATGGCCAAACGGTTGTGGTATATCATAACTTGGCCATCAGCCATTTTAGCGACTGTTTTTGCTATTTGGTTACTCATTTTACAGCCGTATTGGCTGCAGCAAGGTTGGATGCACGTAAAGTTGGCTTTTGTGGTTCTGCTCATTGTTTACCATTTAAAAACCCATCAATATTTTAAACAATTGCAAAACGATGTGGTTAAAAAATCTTCCAGTTTTATGCGCATCTGGAACGAAGGAGCAACCTTTATCCTGTTTGCTGTGGTATTTCTGGTGGTGTTGAAAAGTGCTATTAACTGGGTTTGGGGCATTGTGGGCATCTTCGTTTTGTGTATTCTTATTATGCTCGGTTTTAAAATTTATAAAAACATTCGGGAAAAAAATCCGGAGGCTTAAAACCAATCTGAAATCACAAAAACCAAATTCTAAAGCGATAATAATTGGGGTTTGGAATTTTACTATTTTGAGATTTAATACAAGCTGTTTGGTTCGATTATTGCTATATTTAGGCTTTATTGTTCCGAATGAAACTAAAAAAACTCTCCTTACGAACCCGTATTTTCCTGGCCATGATTTTGTTGGTTATTTTGGCATCGGTGCTTATCGCTGCGGTGGCCATATATCAATACAGGGAGCAAAGTAAAGATTACCACGAAGGCCGTTTGGAGCGGAAAGAAGGTAGTGTACAGGCGCATATAAAACGGGTTATTAACGGCAGGCAAAATACTTGGGAGGTAAAAACCGAAAATATTCCGTTTATTTTTAAAGAAGAAATCTACAATATTGCCGACATTCATAAATTGCAGATTAACATTTACGATTTGGAAGGTGGATTGCTGATTACTTCAAAAGCAGGGTTGCAAACCAGTGCCGCCGACAAATGCATTAGTGCCAATATTTTAAATGCCATAAACAATACGGTGGAGTTCAATAGCGAAATAGAAGTCGCCAGGCACCGTTACGTCGATAAGCATGAGGAAAACGGCGAGATTTTCCAATCGTCGTACACCTTTATTTTAGATCAAAAATCGAAACCGTTGGCCATTTTAAATATTCCGTATTTAGAAAAAGACGATTTTCTCGATAAAGAACTCGAAGAGTTTTTAACTCGTTTGGGGTATGCCTTTGCACTGGTATTGCTTATGGCTATTGCCATTGCCTTTTTACTTTCAAAGTACATTACCAAATCGCTTAAAACCATTAGCGACAAAATCAACACCACGAGGTTGGAAAAAAGGAACGAAAAAATTGAGGTGAACGATACCAGTGAAGAAATTACCACTTTGGTGAACTCGTACAACAGTATGATTGATGAGTTGGAAGAAAGTGCTGTGCAGCTGGCGCGTAGTGAGCGCGAACAGGCTTGGCGCGAAATGGCCAAACAAGTGGCGCACGAAATTAAAAATCCGTTGACGCCCATGAGGCTAACGGTGCAAAATTTCCAACGGAAGTTTAATCCCGAAGATGAAAATATCCATCAAAAAGTAGATGAATACAGCAAAACCCTAATCCAGCAAATCGATACCATGAGCGCTATTGCTTCGGCATTTTCAAACTTTGCCAAAATGCCGGCGCAGCAAAACGAAACGCTAAACGTGGTAAAAATTGTTAAATTAGCGTTAGATATTTTTAATGAAGATCATATAGTTTTCAATGCCAGTACCGATGAGGTTATCGCCAAGCTCGATAGGTCGCAACTCATTCGCGTGGTAACCAATTTGGTTAAGAATGCCATTCAGGCCATTCCAGACCATAAAACAGGAAAAATAGAAGTGAAGGTGTTTGAGGAAGGTAGCCAGGCCGTTATTACCGTAAGCGACAACGGTATGGGGGTTTCCGAAGAAAATATTGACAAGGTTTTCGAGCCTAAGTTTACCACTAAATCCAGCGGAATGGGGCTAGGGTTGGCTATGGTGAAAAACATTGTGGAAACCTATAACGGAAGTATCTCATTCGAGACTGAAAAAGGACAAGGTACCACGTTTACGGTCACCTTTCCAAAGGCATAAATAAACGTTGCAGTCTTCATCCTAAATTTGGCTGTGCTGAATTTGCACTTCGACTGCGGTCGGCGTGACAGTCATAATGACGGCGAATTTTCATTTAAATTTTATAAAAAACAAAACCATGAGTTACAATAACATTTTAGTTGAAGAAAAAAATAGTATTGCTACAATAACCATAAACCGACCTAAAAAACTTAACGCTTTAAATCGGGATACCATTCAAGAGTTGCACGAGGCGTTTAAGACGGCCGATAGCAACAAAACCGTCAAAGTAATTGTTGTAACCGGTAGTGGCGAAAAAGCCTTTGTGGCGGGAGCAGACATCAGTGAATTTGCTGATTACAGTGTCGCTGAGGGGACAAAATTGGCGGCTAACGGACAAAATATACTTTTCGATTTTGTAGAAAACCTGTCTAAACCCGTTATAGCAGCGGTAAACGGTTTTGCTTTAGGTGGCGGTTTAGAATTGGCCATGGCCTGCCACTTTCGGGTGGCTAGCGATAATGCCAAATTAGGCTTGCCCGAAGTGAGTTTGGGACTAATTCCGGGGTATGGTGGTACGCAGCGCTTGCCGCAACTTATTGGCAAAGGCCGTGCTATGGAAATGATCATGACTGCCGGGATGATTGATGCCCAACAAGCCTTAACATTTGGTTTGGTAAACCACGTCACCTCGCAGGAGGAGCTGTTGCCACTTTGCGAAAAAATAGCGGGTAAAATTTTAAATAACTCTTCGGTGGCGATTGCATCGGCCATTAAAGCCGTTAATGCCAATTATAAAGATGGTGTAAATGGTTTTGAGCTGGAAATCGAGCAATTTGGAAACAGCTTTGGAACGGCTGATTTTACCGAAGGCACCACCGCTTTTTTAGAAAAACGAAAAGCTGATTTCCCGGGCGAGTAGCGGGGTAAATGGTTTCGTTCAACGGGCTTGTTTAGTGTAGTTAATTGATTTTTTATGTAGTTGAATGCGTTGCAATAATAAGGGTGCAGATACTACAGGATAGATGAAAAAATTCTTTCAGTGATATTTGTTTTACTAGTGTAAATCAAATATATACCTATATGAAATTATTCAGACTTACTATTTTACTTTTAATAAGTCAATTGCTTTTTAATTGTCAAAAAAATACGGATATCGATGAGACTCCTGAAGTTGAAATACCGCAGGAAGAAGAGTTAGAAGAGCCAGAAGAAACACCAGAATCGCCGGAGACTTTTGATATCATATCTGAATCTGATCCAAGAATTACAACGCATCATTTAAAATCTGGTTCGTCAGGTTTTCAAATTGGAATTACCTCAAATGGTGGAGGCGTGATAAACGAGGTAATCATTCCTGGTTTAGGCGATATTATGGGGGTGTCGTCAGATATGTATGGTAGAGCAGGTCAGGTGGCGATTAGAGATGCTTCTCATGGCGGTCGGTACAATCCAACTCAAGCGGGGTTTTATGAAACTTTAGGTTCAAAATGTGCCATTACACAAACATCAGAAAACAAAAAATTAATTGTAGAGCCAAGGCCCATGGCGCTTTGGCATGGTGATGGGCAATATGATTTTACGCGTTGGGAAAATATTGGAGAAGACCCGTATAGAAATGACGGAGGAAACTCTGATGAAGATGGGCTTGAAGAAGAAGGCTTAGAAGGCAAACAACTGGATGAGGTTAAAAGCGAATTTGATTATTATGGAACTTATGAAGATATTTCTGGTCAACATGGAATTTCTATAGGTATCATAAAACATTATTACCAAATTTCATTCATTCGTCCTCCAGGACATTGTATCAAGCAACATCGTTCGGGCACAAAATTATGGAATGAAAAAGCAGTGCAGTCAGACCTTTCCGTAAAGGCTCCAAGTGGTGTGCATCCGGGTTCCGACAAGGATATGAATGTAATGACAGGTGTTTGGTCGCTTAGGCACGACCGAAGTTTGTGGGCTACAAGCTATCTGTATTACAGGAAAACGAATGGAGAGTGGGCTATTACCGATAAAGAGAGTGTTGGTAGCGGTTTTCCGGAAGCAGATAATACCGTTTTTATCCTTTCCGATTCTAATGTAGAAACCCAAGGAAATGCCTTAGGGCTGTATCAGCCTAAAACAGATGTTAATAAGAATGTGATAATCGGCGTTAACGAATTAGATAAAAGTATAGCGTATAAGGATTTTAGGGGTAATCTTGTTAAATTGAATTATGATCTTAAAAGGATACCGACTATGAGCAAATATGGGTTTTCAAATAGAATTAGAGGGATGATTAATAGAACGCAATTAGACGATAATATTTACGAAGCCTATAGAAATGAAATTTATATAATGTATGGAACTCCAAAAGAAATAAAAGAAGCTGTAGCTCTTTTGGATTTGAGTTTAAATATTTAAGTCAAGCTTTTAAAAACCATAAAAACACCCTTAAAAAGGGTGTTTTTATATTGTTGTTTATGCTCCGTTTTCAACTGTCATACCTTCATGCATAACCTCGAGCATTTCCATAGCGGGTTCGTTACTGTTAGCGTTTAAGTCGGTCCATTCCATTTTAACCGGAAAAGCATTTTTTAGTTTCCAAGTTACCACTGGCTCGTGGTTTTCATTCAGCAACGAAATGGTTAAATCACGGCGTTCAACGGTGTTTCCTTTTACCGATTTAAGCCAGTCGTAATATTCGTTGTCGCCCGGCATAATGCCTCTTTTTAAAACAATGGTATTGGTTTTTTGTTTTCCGGGCATTACAATGGGGGCATTGGCTCTAAACGTTCCTTCGCTGTAACTAATGGGTTGCAGGTTAATGGAAAGACCCGAAATTTCACTGGCGCCAATACGTTTACCGCCCCATTCTATTGAAAAGTGGTTGGCGCATAATGGGTAAGAATTCATAATATGTAGTTTTTTAAGAAGTTTGATTAATCGCTTAAGCACAGAATGGATATTGTGGTTTTAAATAATTGGTTGTCACTAAATTAGACTAAAATTTTCACAAAATCAAAATTTTTTAGGTACTTTCTTTCGGAGGTAGTGCATGGCAGATTTGTTAATAACCCATTTTCCTTTTAACAATTTTGCATGCCGATATTGTGTAATTTTAAAGAGCTACACAACGGGCAAAAAACCTTAATTTTACTACAACATGGACCCCAAACCTTTTATAAAAGGTCGCGGTGCGCAACGCAATGTGCACAATCGGTTTTTCGAACTGAGCCACGAAATGCGCGACGATTTTTTGGAATTCTGCCAAAAGGAAGGAGAGGTGGCCGATAACAACAAAACGCTGTATCTGGAAACCTTCCCGAAAACCATTGTCAATAAAGTGGAGAGCCCCGATGTGGGGATGATGTATTCCATGAACGCTTATCAAGGTTGCGAACACGGTTGTATTTATTGTTACGCCCGAAACTCACACGAATATTGGGGTTACAGTGCGGGGTTGGATTTTGAGCGTCGTATTTTAGTAAAAAAAGATGCGCCCAAACTATTGGAAACCCAGCTAAAAAAGAAAAGTTGGAAGGCCCACCCCATAGTAATGTCGGGCAATACTGATTGCTATCAACCGGCCGAAAAACAGTTTGAAATTACCCGAAAATGCTTGGAGGTATTTTTAAAGTACAAACACCCTGTGGGCATTATTACCAAAAACGCTTTGATTTTACGCGATTTAGATTTGTTAAAAGCCTTGGCGGCAGATAATTTGATTGGCGTTAATGTTTCGATAACTTCATTGAGCGAAGATACCCGGCGTATTTTAGAACCGAGAACGGCCACTATAAAACGCCGATTGGAAACCGTAAAAGTATTGAGTGATAATGGCATTCCGGTAAATGTGATGTTAGCGCCCATCATCCCGAGTGTTAACAGTCATGAAATATTGCCTTTGGCAAAAGCGGCTGCCGATCATGGGGCGGTATCTATTGGACACACCATTGTTCGGTTAAACGGTGCGATTGGCGAAATTTTTACCGATTGGATAAAAACAGCCATGCCCGACCGTGCCGATAAGGTGCTGCACCAAATTGAAAGTTGCCATGACGGTAGTTTAAACGATTCGCGTTATGGCACACGCATGCGTGGCGAAGGCAAAATAGCCGAGCAAATCAACACTTTGGTTAAATTGGCCAGACATAAATACTTTAAGAACAAAGGTATGCCCAGACTGAATATTGATTTACATGAGCAATTTAAGGATGGGCAGCTAAAATTATTCTAAAAAAAAGCGGGCCAAACGGCCCGCTCTTCAAGTTAATTTGAGTTAGTAAAATTAACCTTTAATAGTTTCGGTAAATACTCTACCTTCAGTTTTGAATACTATTTTATAATCTACTTTGTTCAACCCGCTTAATCTGTACATGCGTTCAATGTTTTCGGTATCCTTAAAAGTTTCAGAATGGATAAGCTCGTAGCTTCCATTGCTTTCAGAATATACTTCAACATCCATCGGCGCTTTGTTAAGGGTTAATCTGGTAATGTAAACCAAATTGCCTTTTACTCTAGTTACAGGCTTGAAAAGTGTTTTTTCAAGTTCTTTTTTAAACGATACTTCACTTGCTTTAACGGTAAACGGCATGGTGGAGATTTCTACTTCTTTATCCAATTCAAAAAGGTATTCTCCGTCAGGAAGCGATGTTAAATCGAATCCTTTAGTGTATACGCCCGTTTTTTGAATGGATTCTTTATATAGCACATTGCCATTTCCATCTTTGATAGACAGAAGGTTACCTGCTTTTGCGTCAACAAAAGTAACCGTGGTTCTTCCAGCGTCATTTTTAATGTTTGTAAATGAAGCTTTTTCATTGGCGAAACTTAACAAGGCAGTCATCATGATTGCCATTAAGATTCCTTTTTTGGTGTTTTTGATTACGTTTTTCATAATTTGAGGTTTTAACGTTCAACACCCCAAAGGTACAATGGAAGAGTGGTGTTTAAAACATTGAAATTGATGTATTTATGTGTTATTTTATCCGTTATTTTTACATCAACTTTATGTTAAATTAATATAGAATATTTAAGGGTTAATTGAGTGTATTTTGCTTTAGGAAACCATAGTTGGCATTTAAAATGATATAGAATTTTTAAATGCGTTAGGAAGTAAAACATGAATCGGTATAAAAACTTTGAGCGTTATTTTTTATGACTGAATGGTTGCTCAGTTTTGTTTTTTTAGGAAAAAAGGTAACTCGCAGATTGTTTTCAAAATAGGTCTATGCTCTCTTGTGTATTTCGAAAAAACCGTCAATTCGAGTGGATTTTTCGATTGTTGAAATGAGAAAAATTTGTATCGAGAATTACAGTTTTGGAATTCAGAAAATCAAAAAAACCGACCAGATAAGTCAGATTAAAAAAGGTAATGCTTTCTGAAAAGGAAAGTTGATGAGGGAAAAAACAGGAAAGTTTATAAAAGAAAAAGCGGGCCACCACAGCCCGCTTTACCAACTAAACTAAACTAAATAAGACATTAAACTAATTATTAATGAATTTCGTGTAAGTCCTGTTATCAGAACTGATTTCTATTTTGTAATCTTTATCTTTTTCAAGTTTGTATGCTTTTTCTATACTTTTTGTGTCTTTAACCACTTCAGAAAAGATTAAAGTGAGCTCACTATTGTAATCGACATAGATTTTAACCTTTAAAGGCTCAAATTTTGGAGCAAGCTTGGTTATTAGTACAGAGCTGTCTTTGTGCGTAATATAAGGTTTAAATACCGAGCTTTCCTTTTCTTTGTGAAAAATGGTTTTGTTCGATTTTACCGTAAACGGAATCGTTTTAATTTCAAGGAATTTGTTTACTTCAAAGAAGTAGTCGCCATCCGGAAGGGCAGAAAGGTCGAATCCTTTTCTGTAAACCCCGGCGGTATTGATTTGTTCTTTGTAAAGAATCAGTCCGTTGTAATCTTTAATAGTTAATAAATCACCGCTTTTTACATTATTAAGTATTAAAGCCGTTTTTTTAATATCATCTTTAAAAGTTAATTCTTCTTTAACGTTTGCGAAACTTGCCAAGGCAGCCATCATGGTTACCATCAAGATTCCTTTTTTTGTGTTTCTGATTACGCTTTTCATAATTGCATGTATTTAATAACGTTCAACACTGCAAATATATGGGCGATTTATGATGTGGAAAACGCTTAAATTGACGTATTTATATGTTATATTATCTGTTATTTAAATGTTAAATTAATGTTAGGGTAAAATAGTATATATTAAAGTTAACTAAGTATATTTGGGAGATAAATAGAAAGACAACACTTACAAAACGTTGATGATTTCAGTAAAATGATCCCTAATCTCTTTGTGGAAGCCATGAGCTGTTAAACTACGGTGTTCCTCTTCTTTTGGAGTGTCCTTCTTCTCTTCAAAGTATAAATGAAGAACTTCTTTGTTGCTATCGTGTTTTACAATATCAAAATGTGAAACTAATAGTTCGGGAAGTAATAACTTAAGTAGGTCTAAAGATAAATGCAAGGTCTTGTCTTTTTTCTGCAAAAATATCATTCCTTATCAAATCCGCACACAACTTTTGAGATTGATCCGTAGTTGAAATTTGAATTGACAAAATCGAGCAAAAAAAAAGCGGGCCACCACAGCCCGCTTTACCAACTAAACTAAACTAAATAAGACATTAAACTAATTATTAATGAATTTCGTTATACTCTTTTTAAAGAGTTATATTTTTTTATTATGAAAATTAACTTTTGTTTGTTGAATGATTCATAAACCTTTAAGAGTATAAACGCAAAATCCTTGAGGGACGTTTAAAATGACTTAGGTTTTTCATATCATTCTACACTGCAAAGTTAGGGTAGAAGTACAGTTAGGAAAACATCAATTTTGACTTATTTCTATGCTATTTTAACTGTTAAATGAATGTTAATTTACTGTTATGTTAAAATAACATATATTTGAGATAATTAAATATACAGTGTAAGCATAATATGTAGTAAATTTGCATAAAGTCCCAGATTATGATTAATAAGAAGCCCACATTAAAAAAGATAAGCCCCAGTTTTGGTAGTTCTTTGTTCGTTAAACAGCACGTTGAATCTGTGGATCGTAACAGTGCGTATTGGCATTTTCACCCAGAGTTAGAGTTAATTTATATTAATAAAGGACAAGGAAAAACACATATTGGTAACCACCTGTCTTATTTTAACAACAGTCAATTAATTTTAATAGGCTCTAACTTGCCGCATAATGGATTTACCGATCGATTAACGGCAACCGGAACAGAAACCACCATTCAATTTAAATCAAACTTTTTAGGTGATGATTTCCTAAGCGTGCCTGAAATGGCCAATATTGTGGCTTTATTCGAAAGAGCGAAAAAGGGAATTAGGTTCAAGGTAGAAACCAAAAAGAAAATCGGGCCTAAAATAGAAAAGCTTTTAGAGCACGACGGACTAAAACGTGTATTGAAGTTTTTGGAAATATTAAATTATTTATCAAAAACCGACGATTATACTTTGCTAAATGCCGATGGATTTGCGTTTGAAGCTGAAGCCCAGGATAGTTCTAAAATTGATGTGATATTCAAATACGTTAACAAGAATTTCCAAAACCACATTTCGTTGGATGAAATTGCAGATGAGGTGAGTATGACGGTACCTGCGTTTTGTCGTTATTTTAAAAAGTCTACCGGAAAAACCTTTACCCAATTGGTGAACGAATACCGAGTGGTGCACGCCACGAAGCTACTTAACGAAAGCCAAATGAGTATTGCCGATATTTGCTACGAATGCGGATTCAATAACTTTTCGCATTTCAACAAACAGTTCAATGAAATTACTGGGAAAAGTGCTTCGAATTACCGTAAGGAAATCAAGTTGATGATTCAGACCAAATAAATGGGGTTACGAAGGCGATTTAAAAGATTGTTGTAAATACGAAACACCGTTCCATTCCCTGTAAAACTGGTCTAAAAATTCCAGCATGTAGTTGTGCCTTTGGTACGCGATATCTCTGCCCGTTTGCGTGTTCATCCGGTCTTTTAAAAGCAACAGTTTTTCATAAAAATGATTGATGCTGGGCGCGTCTGAGCTTTTGTATTCTTCCTTGCTCATATTCAAATTGGGTTGAATGTCGGGGTTGTAAAGTACCCGATTTTTAAAACCACCATAATTAAAGCAGCGCGCAATACCAATAGCGCCAATGGCATCGAGGCGGTCGGCATCTTGAATCACATCCAATTCTGCAGAACGGAACTTTTGCGCTTCATTGCCGCCTTTAAACGATATGTTTTCTATAATGCTAACCACATGCTCGATAACCGAAGGTTCAACGTTTAAACCCTCCAAAAAATTACGAGCTACTTTTGGGCCAACAGATTCGTCTCCATTATGGAATTTGCTATCGGCAATATCATGAAGTAAAGCACCCAACGAAACCACAAAGGGATCCACCTTTTCGTTTTTAGAAATGAGTAAAGCGTTATTGAAAACCCTTTGGGTGTGGAACCAATCGTGGCCGCCCTCTGCATTGGCCAGGGTGTCTTTTACAAAAGCTTTGGTTTTGTTGATGATATCGTTTTGGTTGTTCATGCTATAAAAATAAAAATTCCTTTCAGTTAAGAAAGGAATTGATTTATGTTAGTGTTCTGTTTACTTATTTACCGCAGGCTCTACCCATTTAAACTGGAATGAGTTTTCTGGAATTTTCATGCGATCCGCCAAGCGATACATTCTCGATGGAAGTTTCATTAAATAATCGCGAGCTTTTTCGGCCTCGTCGTTAAGTCCGGTAATCTTGTCGATTTCCCAGCGGTCTATCAATTTTTGAAGAATATCTACATAGTCGGTAGATGTATAAACCCCAATACGTTGGGCTGTATTCGAAAACTCTTCGAAAGCTGTACCTATTTTACCTCCCGATTCTCTTAAAAAGTGAGCCGGCATGGTAATTTTTTGTTTCATCATGTAATGGAAAGCCATCATCATTTGGCTAGGGTCTACCTTAAAAATACGCTCCACAAAATCGGAGTAGGCGTGGTGGTGGCGCATTTCGTCACCAGATATTATTTGGCACATTTTAGCCAAGCGCTTATTACCTTTTTTACGGGCTATTTTCGCTACGCGATTGTGCGAAACATAAGTGGCCAATTCCTGGAAACTGGTATAAACAAAGTTTTTGTACGGGTCGCGGTCGGTGCCAATATCAAACCCATCGGCTATTAGGTGCTGTGTGGTTCTTTCAATTTCTTTCATGTTTACCCTTCCCGATAAATACAAGTATTTGTTGAGCACATCGCCATGGCGGTTTTCTTCGGCCGTCCATTGTTTTACCCATTTAGACCATCCGTTGCCGCCACCATCAACTTGGTTAACGCCTTCAACGTCCATCAACCACGATTCGTAAGTTGGTAGGGCTTCTTCGGTAATCATATCGCCCACTAAAACTACCCAAAAATCATAGGGCAGCTCTTTGGCTAATTCCCGTATTTCTCTAACTTGTTCGAAAAAAGTTTCGTCCGTACCTTCAGAGTCTGGTAAAAAATCGGTAGGCTGCCAAATGGTATCAACGGGAATTAAATACTTTTCCATTAAAGCATCAACGTCTTTTTCCAAAAACTGCATCACTTCTAACCTCTTATTCTTTAAAGACATTTGTACTTGTTTTAAAATTTTATGTGTTCTGTTATTGAAGATTCAACTTCTTTAATTAAATCTTGCTTATTTACAAAGTTAGCCAATTCTAGGGGTTTATGCACGGTAAATTTCAAGTGATTGCCCAAGCCTAGGGGGAATTTGCCATATCGGAACATTTTCCACGAATTATTGATGGTAACAGGTACTACAACGGCTGAAGGGATTTTCTTGAATAGAATATCAAGTCCGCGTGTTTGGAAAGGTTTAGGTTTGCCTGTTTTACTACGTGTGCCTTCGGGGAAAATAACTGCCGAACGTTTGTTTTTTTCAATATACTCGCCAAACTTCATTAAAGCGGGTAATGATTGCCGCGGATTTTTTCGGTCGATAAGAGCGGCCCCACCATGTCTTAAATTATACGAAACACTGGGGATGCCCTTGCCCAATTCTATTTTACTGATAAATTTAGGGTGGTGTTTCCGCATATACCATGTAATGGGATAAATGTCGTGGAAACTTTGGTGGTTGGCAACAATAATTAAAGGTTTGTCGGTTGGGAGCTTGTATTCGTTTTCAAAAGAAAAACGAGTGCCTAAAATATTAGCACAGCGCATTAAACACCATTGCAGGGCATCAACACTTTTTTTATGGGCTTGGTAGCCAAACAGATTAAAGCAAACCCATTGTATGGGATGAAAAATAACCAGTGTTAACAGGAAAAACACCAGATATACAATTGAGAGGGGGTATGACAATAGTTTTTGCATGCCCCAAAAATAAATAAACTAGCAATTAGTACACAGCAACACAGGTGTTATTTTCGCAATTTACACTTGTGGGTTGGGGAGCAAGGGCACAATCGGACACAATACCCCATTTAGCATTGAATTCAGCTTCCTTTTGATTGTAGTCTGCTACCATTTGTTCCAGTTTTTCGGTGTCGATGGAAGTAGAAAACACCAAGTAGCTCCATGGGCCGCCGCACGGCTTGCTTCCAAAACCAATAAATTGGCAATCGGTATTGGTGTTGCATTCCGATTGGTGGGCGAAACTTTCAATTTCAGATTTTAATGTACTCAATTCGGTTTGCTCTTCTTCCATAGTTGAT
Source organism: Tamlana crocina (assembly GCA_040429635.1). Taxonomy (NCBI): domain Bacteria; kingdom Pseudomonadati; phylum Bacteroidota; class Flavobacteriia; order Flavobacteriales; family Flavobacteriaceae; genus Tamlana; species Tamlana crocina. The sequence goes on from CP158972.1 coordinate 399,269, forward strand.
GAATCGTTTTCATCACATTGAAATGCCATCAAGCTGAAACAAATTAATATAAGCAGTGGTGTGAAAAAGGTTTTTTTCATTGGGTGTAATTTTTATTTGTTAGATGCCGTTAAGTGAGAAAGGTTGCGTTAAGGCATAAAAAAAACCACGAAAATCGTGGTTTGAATATTGTCGTCATTCGGAACGCTTGCATGGGAATCTTTTTCTAAATTTTTGAGTATCTAAGAAAAGATTGCCGCAGTCATGCTTCCTTCGCAATGACCTATTAGCAATGCTCGTTATAGGCATCAACTAAATTTTCGGCTATCAATTCTGCTGGACGGCCTTCAATGTGGTGACGCTCCAACATGTGCACCAATTCGCCATCTTTAAACAAAGCCATGCTTGGTGAGCTTGGTGGAAACGGAATCATTTGGGCACGAGCGGCATCAACGGCTTCTCTATCTACACCGGCAAAAACGGTTACGATATGGTCTGGTTTTTTGGCGTTCTGTAAACTTATTTTGGCGCCTGGGCGGGCATTGGCAGCGGCACAGCCACAAACCGAGTTCACCACCACAAGTGTAGTTCCCTTTTTGGCTAAAGCGGCATCAACGGCTTCGGCGGTATGTAATTCTTCAAAACCAACGCTGGTTAAATCTTCGCGCATCGGTTTTACTAATTCTGCTGGATACATATTCTTAAATTTTATTATTTAACGTTTTTCTAAACTTTTTTTGTCCCGTCCCGATAAATATCGGGAGCAATCGGGATGCAAAGATACCAATTGTGTAACAAATTGTTAAGGCAATCAACAAACAAATATTATATTTACGCTTGTTTTTAATTCATTAAATAGCAAAGCGTAAACCTTATTTTTCCGTCTTTATATTGAAAGATGGTGTTAGGTTTGACGTTAAACAAAATATATACTTACATGAGTTTTTCAAAATGGATTGGAGGTGCCTTGGGTTGGTCGTTTGGTGGCCCCATAGGTGCTATTATCGGGCTGGCTATAGGTAGTTTAATCGATTCGGTTGCCAATGGCAGCGGTGAACCTTTAATTGGGCAGGGAAGGGCAGAACGTGCTGGTGGCACTACATACCGTACACAGCCTCGGCAACGTCCTCAAACCCAATCGGGTGATTTTGAGGTTAGTCTGCTTATTCTGGCCTCGGTAATTATTAAGGCTGATGGTAGCCAAGATAAACGCGAATTGGATTTTGTACGCCAGCAGTTTCTAAATATGTACGGAAAGGAACGTGCCAACCATGCGTTTAAACTCTTTAAAAATATTAGCAAGCAGAACGTTTCTGTACGGCCGGTGTGTTTACAGATTAGGCAAATGATGGACCACGCCTCGCGCTTGCAGCTCATCCATTTTTTATTCGGAATTGCCAAAGCCGATGGCATGGTTACCGAATCTGAAGAACGGCAAATCTACACTATGGCTGGTTATTTGGGTATCAATGCCAAAGATTATGAAAGCATAAAAGCCATGTTTTATAACAGTAGCGACAATGCCTATAAAATTTTGGAAATTAATAAAAGTGCCTCGGTTGATGATATAAAGAAGGCCTACCGAAAAATGGCCAAAAAATACCATCCCGATAAAGTGGTGCATTTAGGTAAGGAGCACCAAGAAGGGGCTGAAGAAAAATTCAGGCAGGTTCAGGCCGCTTATGAACAATTGCAGAAGGAGCACGGGTTTTAAGATTCGAAAAATAATCCAGAAAAGGCCACTGCTAAAATCAAAATTATTAGAAATACAATAACGATTAATGCAGTTTTTTTGGTAATGCCGTCTTTTTGGAAAATGTAATTTCTTTTTTCGTCTTCCGATTCTTTTACAAATTCAAAATTTCCTTTTTCTTTTTTTGTCTTATCCATAATCTAAAGTTTTATGGTAAACTTAATAGAAGCGGCTAGACTAGGTTGGTTTAAATGCGTTTCATTTTAACCCAAATAAAAATTTATCACCTATTTTATTTTGTGTTAAAAGGTGTTGGTGAAGCTGGTTTAATAGGTTGGTTTACAGTCTGGATAGTGGGTTTGTAGAAATTCTTTACTAAATTGCAGAAGCCTAACCCGTTCAATATTAGACTTGTGAAAAATATCTTCGATTTAAAGGAAACTAATGCTGTTATAAATAGAATTAACAAACTAAAGCCCGACACCCAGCCGCTGTGGGGTAAAATGAGTGTTGACCAAATGTTGGCGCACTGCAATGTAACTTACGAAATGGCTTATGAAGACAAGCACCCAAAACCCAACGGTTTTACCAAATTTATGCTAAAGTTGTTCGTGAAAAATACTGTGGTAGGAGATAAACCATATAAAAAAAATAGCAGAACAGCACCACAATTTTTGGTGACAGATACGAAAAACTACGTGCAGGAAAAAGCCCGTTTGACTGATTATTTGGTAAAAACCCAAAAGTTGGGCGCTGATTATTTTGATGGAAAAGAGTCACACTCGTTTGGAAAACTGACCAAAACCGAATGGAACAATATGTTTTATAAACATTTGGACCATCATTTAAGCCAATTTGGAGTATAAAAAAACCAACTAAACGAAAACGAATAGTTGGTTTTTGCTTTTGGATAAACCGTTTTTATTTGGTTTTGTAAATTTTGGTGTTGTTGCCTTTATCGAAAACCATTACAAGTTCTTTTTGGTCATTCAGGTAAACCGATTTCAGTTCCCAACCTTCATTTTTTGAAGCGTCAAGCAAACATTTGCGAACATCAGGATTGTAAAGATTTAAATTAGAGTTGACGATAACGTCGTCGGCTTTCATGTCAATTGTAAATAAAAGCCCAAAGGCGAGTGATAATAGCTGTAATTTTTTCATTTGGAGACTATTTTTAAGTGTCATTAATTAATCAATCACAAGTGTAATGCAGATTTTAATGATTCTTAAAAATAATAGACGACTGTTCAATATTTACGGTTAAATTTATGGTTCTGCCCAAGATCAATGCCCTGTTGTCCTTTTCGTGCCCAGCAGGCATGCCGAATGCGATTGGGAAGTTATAGTCTGTCAAAGCGTCCAAAATAAGTTGTTCGATAGAGGTGCCCCAAAGCGTGGTGTTTTTTCGTAGTTTGGTCATGTCGCCAATTATCACGCCGTTGCAGTTGTCAAAATACCCAGCACGTTTTAGGCTTTGCAGCATCCGGTCGATGTGGTATTTGTATTCGCCAATTTCTTCAATAAACAATATTTTTCCAGAAGTATCAATGCTGGTTTTAGAACCCAACATGGTATGCAGCATGGTAAGATTGCCGCCAACCAATTGTCCTGTAGCAGTGCCGCTTCGGTTGTATTTTGAACCTTTTAAAGTATAGTTTAAAGGCTCTCCAAAAAGTGTGTTTTTGAATGTGGAAATACTGGCATCAATTTCCGAAAGGTCTTTGGTTAAACTTACGCACATTAAAGCATGCAGGCTTTCAACGCCTTCGTTATGGATTTGGTTGTGAATGGCCGTAATGTCGGAATATCCAATAATCCATTTGGGCTGTTTTTTAAATTTTGAAAAGTCTAGTTTATCTAAAATCCTTACCGCGCCGTAACCCCCGCGTGCGCACCAAATAGCTTTAATTTTTGGGTCGTCCAAAACTTGTTGGAAATCTTCGCAACGTTCATCGTCGGTGCCAGCAAAATGGTTAGCCTGATTAAAAATATGTTGTCCAACTATCGAGTGTAGTCCCCAACTTTTTAAAAGGGCTTGGGCTTGCTGTACTTCACCAACTCTGTTCTTTAAAATGCCCGAAGGCGCTACAATGGCCACGGTGTCGCCTGCTTTAATGTATGGTGGTTGTTTCAAAGTGTATTGTGGTTTTTCAGTAGCTGTATTTTGTGCGGAACAGGGGTTTATTCCGAAGAAAAAAAAGGCACAAAATAGGCTGGTTATCAGTAGTCTTTTCGTCATGATGTAAATGTACATTTTTTTTCTTAATCCCTTTTAAAATGTGTACTTTTGCGCCGTTAAAAACGTATTGTCATTCCGCTATCGCCATGACAATGTAATACCATTTTGAATTGATGAACAAACCAAAACGATATACCGTAACCACAGCATTGCCATACACCAACGGCCCCATTCATATTGGCCATTTAGCGGGTGTTTACGTGCCTGCCGATATTTATGTGCGCTATTTACGATTAACGGGTAACGATGTGGCCTTTATTGGCGGAAGCGACGAGCACGGCGTGCCTATCACTATCAAAGCGAAAAACGAAGGTGTGTCGCCACAGGATGTGGTGGATAAATACCACGCCATTATTAAAAAATCGTTTGAGGATTTTGGGATAACATACGATAACTATTCGCGTACTTCGGCACCAATTCATCATGAAACGGCTTCAGAATTCTTCAAAACGCTTTACGATAAAGGTGAATTTATTGAAGAAACCACCGAGCAATTGTACGACGAAAAAGCCAATCAATTTTTGGCCGACCGTTTTGTAACGGGAACTTGCCCCAAGTGTGGCAATGAAGAAGCCTACGGTGATCAGTGCGAAAGCTGCGGCACCAGTTTAAATGCCACCGATTTAATCAATCCTAAATCGGCATTAACAGGTAACGTGCCTACTTTAAAGCAAACCAAACACTGGTTTTTGCCTTTGGATAAATACGAGAATTTTTTAAAGGAATGGATTTTAAAAGGCCACAAAAAGGATTGGAAACCCAATGTTTACGGACAAGTAAAATCTTGGATTGACGACGGATTGCGCCCACGGGCCGTAACCCGCGATTTAGATTGGGGTATCCCTGTGCCGGTTGAAGGTGGTGAGGGCAAAGTGCTGTACGTTTGGTTCGATGCACCCATAGGTTATATCTCATCAACCAAAGAATGGGCCGAGCGCGAGGGTAAAGATTGGGAGCCGTACTGGAAAGATAAAGACACCAAATTGGTGCATTTTATCGGGAAAGACAATATTGTGTTCCACTGTATTATTTTCCCGGCCATGCTCAAAGCCGAAGGCAGTTACATTATGCCAGACAATGTGCCGGCCAACGAGTTTTTAAATTTGGAAGGAAACAAATTGTCTACTTCAAAAAACTGGGCGGTTTGGTTGCCCGAGTATATAAAGGAATTTCCCGGTCAGCAAGATGTGTTGCGTTATGTGTTGACCGCCAATGCACCAGAAACCAAGGATAACGATTTCACTTGGAAGGATTTCCAAGCTAGAAACAATAACGAATTGGTGGCTATTTTTGGAAATTTCATTAACCGTGTAGTGGTGCTTACCAATAAATATTATGGCGGTATTGTTCCAGAGCCTTCAGAACTCTCAAAAGTGGATGAGGAAACTTTGGCCGCTGTAAAAGCATACCCCGATGTGATTGCCAGTTCCATTGAGCGCTACCGATTTAGGGAAGCGGGTCAGGAATTAATGAACTTGGCGCGTTTGGGGAATAAATATTTAGCTGATGAAGAGCCTTGGAAAGTCATAAAAACGGATGAAGCCCGTACAAAAACCATTATGTACGTAGCACTTCAAATCGCTTCGGCGTTGGCCACGTTAAGCGAGCCGTTTTTGCCGTTCACTTCAGAAAAACTTAAAAATATACTTAATGTCACGTCGAGCGGAGTCGAGACGTCTTGGAACACCGTCAGTACGGCAGAAGTACTCCTTCCCGCGGGTCACCAAATCAATAAAGCCGAATTGTTGTTTTCCAAAATAGAAGACGAAACCATCCAAAAGCAATTGGATAAATTGGAAGCCAGTAAAAAAGCGAACGAAGCAGCAAACAAAGCGGTTGAACCACAAAAAGATACCATCACTTTTGAAGATTTTACAAAACTGGATATTCGTGTGGGCACTATTTTAGAAGCCGAAAAAATGCCAAAAGCTAAAAAGCTATTGGTGTTAAAGGTCGATACAGGTATTGATGTGCGCACCATTGTTTCGGGCATTGCCGAAAGCTTCACACCCGAAGAAGTGGTCGGCAAACAAGTCACTGTGTTAGTGAATTTAGCTCCGAGAAAATTACGCAGTGTAGAAAGCGAAGGCATGATATTAATGACCGAAAGCGCCGATGGAAAATTGGTTTTTGTTAATCCGAGTGATGCCAAAGTGCCTAATGGTTTACAGGTGAGTTAAGATTAAAGTAATTATGTAATGTTTGAGCAAGACATGAGACTTAAAGTCTATGCAAAAAATATTCACAGAGTTTTCTACCAATGCCATTTTAAAAATCGGGGACGAAGCACTGCTTGAGTCTCATGAAACGGCCAAACAGCCAAGCTTATATACGTTTATAAGGAGTACCGATAATCCTCTTGAAATAATTGTAGATAGTATACCCTATTCTATTCAACCAAATAGTGTTTTGGCACTAACAACGGTTCAATATTTCAAGTTGATCTCGGGAAGTGGACTTTTGGTTTACCAATTTAACAGGGAGTTTTATTGCATAAAAGACCATGATCATGAAGTGAGTTGTGCCGGTTTGTTGTTTTTTGGCAATGTGCACATTCCGATTATTCAATTAGAAAACAAAGAGCAAAATAAACTAAATACATTACACGATGTTTTCTTGGAAGAATTAAACACTAAAGATACTATCCAGGCAGAGATGTTGAGAATGCTTATGGCAAGATTCATAATTATAGTCACGCGTCTCTTAAAAGCTGATCAAGATGTTTTGCATGTATCAAAAAACACCAAGATGGATTTATTGCGCGATTTTAATTTACTCGTAGAAGAGAACTATAGAACAGCACATAATGTTTCCTTCTACGCAGAAAGACTATTTAAGTCTCCTAAAACCTTATCAAATACTTTTGCGAAATTAAACACCAGTCCGTTACAAATTATTCACGAGCGCATTATTTTAGAAGCAAAACGTTTGCTGGTTTATACAGATAAAACAGCAAAGGAAATTGCTTATGAAATTGGCTTTGATGATGCCTCTCATTTAAGCCGATTATTTAAAAAGTATACGGCGCTATCACCTTCAGATTTTAAAAAACAGCTAAGAAAAGTCAATTAGGGAAAAATTGACAATACAATGGGTAATCTCTACATTTTATAGCCTTTTCGTTTCATGCATCTTTGTACTGTAAAACAAAAACAACAAAGTCATGAATTTAAAACATACATCTATTTTCAATTTAATTGAAATCTTCAGAGGAAAAGCTACAAGTATTGTTAATACCATTTCGCCAAAAACACATTGCGAGCAGAAACACATTCACGATTTCTATTGTGATGCTGAGATGCCTTACGTGGAAACCAATAAAATGCTTTAAAGCTCAGAAAAGGAAAAATTGACAATTTTAAGGGAAAAGGTTGCATGTTTTAAAGTTTAAATAAGCTGCAACTTTGTACTATCGTTTAATAACAATAATTAAATCTAAAAATAATGAATACGTTTAATGTACCAACAAGAGAAGAAGTTAGCGAAAACGATCAGACTATTTTCGATAATTTAAACAAAGCATTAGGCTTTGTGCCAAATTTATATGCGACATACGCGCACAGCGATACTGCTTTGCAAAACTACTTGAACTTTGCTAACGTAAAAACATCACTATCGGCAAAAGAAAAAGAGGTTGTAAACCTAGCCGTAAGTGAAGTGAACAAATGTATTTACTGTTTATCAGCACATACCGCTATTGCAAAAATGAACGGATTTACCGACGATCAAATTTTAGAGATACGAGCAGGTAAAGCAACTTTTAATAATAAGTTAGATGCTCTAGCAAGGTTAGCTAAAAATATCACAGAAAAAAGAGGGGCCACAGATGCTAAAGTTCTAGAACAATTCTTTAACGCAGGATACAGTAAAGGAGGCTTGGTAGATGTTATTTCATTAGTAGGAGAGAAAACAATTTCAAATTACTTACACAGTACAACACAAGTGCCTGTCGATTTTCCTATGGCACAACCATTAGAAGCTGTAACAGCATAAAATTCAAAAAATAATCAATAACCAGAGCGAAAGCTCACAATAATTTAAAAATGAAAAAAGTAATAGCAATTTTAGTATTGGCATTAAGTTTCACTTTAAACAGTAATGCGCAAAACAACATGATGAAAGACAAAGCAGTTAAAACCATTGCTTTAGAGCAAACTCCTGGTGAGTTTACTGAAAAAGGATTAACAGTAAGTGAAGGGTCTTATGTTTTTAAAATAAGCAACCATGCTGGTGTTGATGTTGGTTTTGTTTTGGTGCCTAAAGGCAAAGATGCCAGTAAACCAGAAAACCACATTCAAACAGCTTATGTAACGAATGTAGTTAAAGACGGAAAGGTAGAAAGCTCTAAGCAAACGAATTTAACAAAAGGCGAGTATATCTATTTTTGCCCTCTAAACAAAACACCTCAATATACACTTACAGTTCATTAAGAGTTTATTTTTGGCAAAAAAAGGTTGTTCTATTAAGGATAACCTTTTTTTTTGTCAATATGCTTATGCTACCATTCTGAAATAGAAATGTGTAAAAGTAATTAGATAATCTCTTCCTGATGTTTAAAAGGTTATTATCCCTTAAAAATGGAATTGCTACCATCAATTTTCCATGCCCAAAACATTTAATGGTGTATTGTCTACGGATTTCCATTAGCCGTTAATTCTTTGTTAAATAATGTTGTGGACTCTTTCTTAATAAATAATTAAAAAAGCTCATAATCAAGGTTTTGTGAGTCTTTTTTGTTTCTGCTTTAAAAATGAACATTATTTTGTGTAGTCTATTTTGATTAATATCAACGTAGTTTATAGTAACAATCAAATAATATTGGCGCGTTTATTTATTACAACAACACTATAGGTTTTTACCAAAAGTATTAACGTAATATGGTATTTAACGGTCAAAAAGTATTAAAACTAACACAATGAAAAAATTACTTTTATTACTCGTTTCAATTAGTGTTTTGTCCTGCGGGGCATCAAAAACGGTTCGTACATCCAAAAAAGTCATTAAGGGCAATTGGGTGTTGAACAATATTAGTTATAGTGAGGCTGGCACGTATAATGTTATGCTTTTGGATGACGCCTCAAAAGCCTGTTTTGAAGGCAGTGCTTGGCAATTTGTTCCTAATAACAACACAGGGGTTTACAATATTGGCGATGTGGGTTGCCAAACCGGCGAAAGGCATTTTGTATTTACCATTGATGAGGTTAATGAAGAAACCGGACTATACGATTTCTTATTGAAGCCCACCAACGAAAAGCACAAATCGGAAACCAACAAAGGGTTCAGACTAAGCTTAACTTCATTGTCCGAAAACATGATGCAATGGCAACAAACCCTTATGGTAGAAGGAAGGCCCTTTACCATTACAATGAATTTCACTAAACAATAAAATGATAAAAATAAACGATATGAAAGCATTTATAAACAAAACATCCATTTTCATGTTAGTAGCTGTTTTGGCTATTAGTTTCACTAATTGTAAAGCGGTACAGAATGCCAACAATAAGCAAAAAGGTGCCGTAATCGGAGCGACTGGTGGCGCTATTTTAGGAGCTATTATTGGTAACAACGTTGGTAAAGGCGGTAATGGTGAGCTGGGTGCCGTAATTGGTGGTGTTGTTGGTGGAACTGCGGGCGTACTTATCGGAAACAAAATGGATAAACAAGCACAAAAAATTGAGGAGGAAATCCCCGGAGCCGAAGTAGAACGTGTTGACGATGGTATTGTGGTGACCTTTGATGAAAGTAGTGGGGTGTATTTTGACACGAACAAATACAGTATTAATTCAGCATCACAAGCTACCTTAAACAAGCTTATTGGCGTGTTTAAGGAATATCCAGATACGAATATTTTAGTGGTTGGTCACACCGATAGCCAAGGTGCAGAAGAATATAACATGACATTATCGAAAAACCGAGCTTATGCCGTAACCAATTATTTGTCGAATAACGGCATTAGCAGCGGTAGGTTAACCACTAACTGGTTTGGTGAAACCCAGCCCATGCACGATAATTCTACTGCAGAGGGTAGAGCTAAAAACCGTCGTGTAAATGTGGCGATTTTACCTAATGAAAAAATGATTGAAGAAGCTAAAGATCAAGTAGGAAAATAGGGATTTTTTTGATTGATTTTTAAAAGGGGGCGCTCGGTAAAGAGCGTCCCTTTTATTTTAAATAAACGCGCTAATTCAGTAACTTTACGTAAAAACGAGAATTATGTTATCAAAATCAATAGAAAAAGAGCTCAATAATCAAATCAAGATAGAGGCCGAATCATCTCAGATATATTTGGCCATGGCCTGTTGGGCAGAAGTTAAAGGCCTAGAAGGTGTTGCTGGTTTTATGTATAGCCAGTCGAATGAAGAACGCGATCACATGTTAAAACTCATTAAATATGTTAATGAGCGCGGTGGCCATGCTCATGTTTCTGCACTAGCGGCGCCAAATGTTACGTTCAACTCATTTAAGGAAATGTTTGAAGAACTCTACAAGCACGAAGTGTTTGTTTCTGAAAGTATCAACGAATTGGTGCATATCAGCTTACAGGAAAAAGATTATTCAACACACAACTTTTTGCAGTGGTACGTCTCCGAACAAATCGAGGAAGAAGCCATGGCACGTACCATTTTAGACAAAATTAATCTGATTGGTGATGATAAAGGAGGGCTCTATTTGTTCGATAGGGATATTGAAAATCTGACCGTTAGCACGGCCGCTCAACAAAGCCCAGAGTAAATTTTAACATAAAACCTTATTTAGATTAATTAAAAACAAGTTATATTTGCGCAGTTTTTATTTTCTAATAACTGCATGGGAAAAAAGAAAAAAGAAAAAAAGAAGCAAAAAAAAGCGCTTAAAACTTTGCATGAAGCAGGTTTAATCAATGCCAAAAAGGTAAAAAGTAAATGCTGCGAAAAGTATAAAAAAGGCGAGAACAAGCGTTGTGGCAAATGCCCATGTTTCGATTTGCTTAAAAAAGTAGCTTAAAATAAAAGGTGATTGCCAAATTTGGCATTTCCGTTTTAAATATAAAATCAGACCTGTTGGGGTTTACTCCTGCAGGTCTTTTTATTTACATTTGTTTTGAATTTTATACGTCCGCACTAGCATGATTACATATATCACCCAACATACCCAATTGCCCAAAATTGCCGTCCAAAACACAATCAACTTATTAAACGATGCATGTACCGTTCCGTTTATTTCGCGTTACAGAAAGGAAGCTACCGGAAATTTAGATGAGGTTCAAATAGGTGAAATAGTAAAATATAAGGAGCTGTTTGAAGCTTTGGAAAAGCGAAAGGCTACCATACTGAAAGCTTTGGAAGAGCAGGAGGTGTTATCCTCAGAACTGAAGCAGAAAATTGAAACAGTCAAAGATTTAACCACGCTCGAAGATTTATATCTGCCGTACAAAAAAAGTAGAAAAACAAAAGCTGAAAAAGCGCGACAAAACGGCTTGGAACCCTTGGCAAAAATCATTATGGCACAGAATGTTAACGATGTGGAGTCGGTTGCTTTTAAGTATGTAAAAGGAGCCATTAATTCGGTGGATGATGCTTTAGAGGGCGCCCGACATATTATTGCCGAATGGGTAAACGAGCGCACCGATATTCGTAATAATATTCGATATCAGCTTGAACGTTTTGCTACCATTTCCACAAAAGTGGTAAAAACGAAAAGTAGTGATGAAGCCGCACAAAAATTTAAAGATTATTTTGATTGGGAAGAAAATTTAAGTCGAATTCCATCACACCGCTTATTGGCTATTTTACGAGCCGAAAAAGAAGGTTTTATCCGAGTAAAAATTGAAATTGACGACGAACGGGCTTTAAACAAAATTGAAAGTCGGATTATAAAAAGTAACAACGATTGCGCCCAACAAATTGAGCAAGCCATAAAAGATGCTTACAAAAGGTTGTTGCTGCCATCATTAAGCAATGAAGCCTTACAAGTCGCAAAAGAAAAAGCTGATGATGCGGCTATTTCGGTTTTTGCCAAAAACTTAAAACAATTGCTGTTGGGCTCGCCGTTGGGCGAAAAACGGGTATTGGCCATAGATCCCGGTTTCCGTACGGGCTGTAAGGTAGTGTGCCTCGATGCCCAAGGGCAATTAAAATATAACGAAACCATTTATCCGCATGCGCCAAAAAATGACAGTTTAGGTGCGATGAAAAAAATCAGTTCGTTGGCTGATGCCTATAAAATTGAGGCCATTGCTATTGGTAATGGTACGGCATCGCGCGAAACGGAAGCCTTAATTAGAAAAATACGTTTCAAAAACGATATTCAAGTATTTGTAGTGAGCGAGGCGGGAGCCAGTATTTATTCAGCATCAAAAATTGCCCGAGAGGAGTTTCCCAATTACGATGTAACGGTTCGTGGTGCGGTTTCCATTGGCCGCCGATTGCAAGACCCGTTGGCCGAACTCGTAAAGATTGATGCCAAATCCATTGGTGTGGGGCAATACCAACATGATGTCGATCAAAGTAAGCTTCAAAAAGCTCTGGAATCCGTGGTTGAAAACTGCGTAAATGCCGTTGGTGTAAACATTAATACGGCAAGTAAAAGTTTGCTGAGTTATGTGTCTGGAATTGGTCCTAAATTAGCAGAAAACATCTTGAATTACAGAAGCGAAAACGGCGCATTTCCATCGAGAAATGCCATTAAAAAAGTACCACGATTGGGCGATAAAGCTTTTGAGCAGGGCGCTGCTTTTTTAAGAATAAAGGAAGCCAAAAACCCGTTAGACGATTCGGCCGTACACCCAGAAAGTTATGGTTTTGTTGAAAAAATGGCCAAAGATTTAGGGAAGTCTGTTCAAGATTTAATCGGCAATAAAGAATTGCTTCAAAACATCAATTTAAAAAACTATTGCACCGATTCGGTAGGTTTGCCAACACTGCAGGATATTGTAAAAGAATTGGAAAAACCAGGTCTCGATATCCGTGAGCAGGCCAAGGTGTTTACTTTCAATCAAAATGTAAAAACCATAAACGACTTACACGAGGGACAATTGCTTCCCGGAATAGTTAATAATATTACCAATTTTGGATGTTTTGTGGACGTGGGTATCAAGGAAAGTGGTTTAATTCACGTTTCCAACCTGTCGGATGGTTTTGTAAAAGATGTTAACGAGCATGTGCATTTACACCAACAGGTTATTGTAAAAGTGTTGGATGTTGATATTCCGCGAAAGCGCATTCAATTGAAGTTGCATAAATAGGCTTAGTATTTTTCGTTTGTAGTTCAAGCTATGTTAAAAATCGCTTACCATCCCATATACAATCACCCGTTGCCTAAAGGGCATCGATTTCCTATGGTAAAATACGAGTTGCTCCCGGGGCAATTGCTTCATGAGGGCACTTGTACTCGTCACAATTTTTTCGAGCCGGTAAAAATGCTGGACGAAACACCAATTTTAAAAGTGCACGATCCTGTGTATTTTTACGATTTGCTCAATTTAACCTTAAGTCAGCGGGCGGCCATAAAAATAGGGTTTCCGTTAAGCGAAATGTTGATTGAGCGTGAAATAGTAATTGCCGACGGTACTATTAAAGCCAGCCAATATGCCCTAAAATATGGTGTAGCCATGAATGTGGCTGGCGGAACACACCACGCTTATTCAAACAGAGGAGAAGCTTTTTGCATGTTTAACGATCAAGCTGTTGGTGCCCGATATCTTTTAAATGAAAAGTTGGCAGAAAAGGTGTTGATTGTTGATTTGGATGTGCACCAAGGAAATGGTACTGCCGAGATATTCCAAAATGACCCAGCTGTTTTTACGTTTTCTATGCACGGTAAAGGAAATTATCCGTTTGTGAAAGAGCAAAGTGATTTAGACATTCCTTTGGAAAATGATACCGACGACGACACCTATCTGAAGATTTTAAAGTCGACCTTACCAAAGCTTATTGAAGAGCAAAAACCAGACTTTATTTATTATTTGAGTGGTGTTGATGTGGTGGCTTCTGATAAGTTAGGGAAACTGGCCATGACTATTGATGGCTGTAAAGAACGCGACCGTTTTGTACTTCAAACCTGTAAAGATAGGTCTATTCCGGTGATGTGCTCGATGGGTGGCGGCTACTCGCCCGATATAAAAACCATTGTTGATGCTCATGCCAATACCTTTCGGCTGGCTCAGGATATTTTCTTTTGAACGGTAAAATGATGAAATGGGCTAACCCCAAAACCTGACGGACCGCCACTGTATGAAACATTACTTCAAGGCTATCCATTACTCAAGAAATTTGCGTTTCAAAACAATTTGTCAGCTTTACTTTTGTTAGGTTCAGGAGCCGCCCATGTGGAATTTACGCAGTTACGATGCTTTTTTTATAAGCTCTCTTTTTGCTACGGCTTGGTTTATAAGTTCGTGCCACTTTTCAATGCGTTGCATCTCAAAATCTTCGGTGACGTCCAAATCAACATCAAAGAACTGTATAAAAAGCGGTTGTAGTGGTGCTTGTTTGTATTTCAACTCTAAGCCTAAGCTTTTTAAATGGCTTTTATGGTCTTTGCTTGTAGCATATTCTTTAATAACCTTACAGCTAGCTATGTCGTTGAGGTTTGTATCAAAAATCTTAGATGCGTCGTCTTTAATGTATGCGACCGTTAGCACGTTGTTTTCGGTTATACCAATGAAGTTTTTACGCCAAAATTCTTGTGCCGCATAATTAAGATTTTCAGATTTTGAAAAGGTCTTGACCAGTTGTTTTATTTTAGAAGTATGTTTTGAACTGTTATAAATAAAAAGAAAAAAGGGTACGAATACGCAAAGCACTAAAAGTGCAGAAATAATAATTAATGAAGTTTTCATCTTGTATGTTTTAATTTGATTTTTAGGAATACAAAAAATGCCGTTACAGGTTTTGTAACGAAAAATTTGAAGGGGCAGTTAAAAAATCAAAGGGTTACAAGAAGGAGTGGAATGGAAAAATTAGTGCCTTTAATGAGAGGCCCGGTGCAATAAAACTACATGTTTTTATATAGTTTTTTTGCGTGCTTAACAAAATATCGCTACCTAGACTGTGGTGCGCAAATTGATGTTCAACAAGATTTTCTTGGTCAACTTTAAGGTTTAAAACATGCTCAAAAGTATTTTCTGGTGCAATACCAAATGCGTTGTACAGTCCGTTGTTTTTAACCTCGTGTTTTTGCGAAGTGTGTTCTGTTTGGCCAAAATCCGGCTGCTCTTCAAAACGATTGAAATGAAGAGAAAGAAAACTGATAACAACAGCTAAAAATATTTGGCTAAACTTCAGCATGATAAATGGTAAACGCCCACAAAAGTACTAATAAAAGCTGTTAAAAAATCACAAAAGCTGGTGGCTGTTTTTTTTGAAATAAAAAAAGCACTCAATAAATTGGGCGCCTTGTTTTATGTTTTGATATAAAATCGAATTACCGATTCATGTTTCTTATTTCTTCGATAAAAGTGTCTAAATCTACCCCATTTTTAATTAAGGTTAAGGCTTTATCTACAATGTACTTTACGTTTTCAGGATGAAACCCTAAGCCGATGCAAATCTTTTTCAAAAGAACATGCTCGGGGTCGCCTTTAATATTGTCTACATGAACCATACGTGCTAAATCGTACAAACGCTCTAAGCGTCTGTCGTAAGATGCCGGTGGATTGATAGGGTGCGATTTGTAGTTTTTCAAGATTAAGTTGAAGTCCTCTTGACTAATGTCTAAGTTTCTGGCGGTTCTTTCTAAAAACGCTTGTTCTTCTGGGGTGATGATGCCATCATCCATAGCTACGCGTACGATTGCTGCAAAATGGCTTTCGTTACGCTTTTTAAATCCACTGTCAAATAAATCTGAAAACGACATAAATCAAATGTTTTAATAATGCTGCAAACCTACATATTTTTTTAAGAATATAAATCTAAAAATTTTATTTTTTTGGGGATTTGTAACCGTTTGTGAAAGAGTCGGGTAGGTGTGTTGGATGTGCTTTCTGAAAATTTAAACAATTACTAAAACTCAAACTTTAATTGGGCACTTATGGTTTTTTGGGTTTCTGGTTTTTTGGTTTTTTCGGTATTCAAATTGGAAAGGCTTATGCCCAACAAGCGCACCGAGTTTTTTAAATTTTCTTGATATAAGAGTTCTTTTGCGGTTTCTAAAATGATGCTTTTATCGCTAATAAAATAGGGCAGGGTTTTGCTGCGCGTTTGCAAACTGAAATCGCTATACTTTATTTTCAGCGTTACCGTTTTCCCCGCAACTTGGCTTTTGGTGAGTCTTTTGGAAACCTCTTGGGCGATATGTTCCAGTTTTTCAATCATAAACACTTCGCTGGATAAATTTTCAGAAAACGTACGTTCGGCAGCCAAACTTTTTCTGATGCGGTTGGGTTTCACTTCGCTTTGGTGAATGCCCCGAACAATGTAGTAATAATATTTTCCTGATTTACCGAAATGTTCCTCAAGATATTCCAACGACTTTAATTTTAAATCCAATCCCGTAAAAATGCCTTTTTGGTACATTTTTTCAGCCGTTACCTTTCCCACGCCATAAAATTTCCTGATGTCCAGATCTTCCAAAAACGAAATCACCTCTTCGGGGTTCACCGTTTTTTGTCCGTTGGGTTTGTTGTAATCGCTGGCCACTTTGGCAATAAATTTATTTATGGAAATACCAGCTGAGGCCGTAAGCCCCACCTCATTTAAAATACGTTCCCGGATTTCTTTGGCTATAAGCGATGCGCTGGGGTTTCCCTTTTTGTTTTCGGTAACGTCTAGATAGGCTTCATCCAATGAGAGCGGTTCCACCAAATCAGTATAATCATAAAATATGCGTCTTATTTTTTTCGATATTTCGGTGTATCGGTCAAATCGAGGCCTAACAAAGGTTAAATCCGGACATAATTTGGCGGCCAAAGTTCCGGCCATGGCACTTTTTACTCCGAATTTTCGAGCTTCGTAACAGGCAGCACTTACCACTCCGCGTTTGCCGCCGCCACCAACGGCAATGGGTTTGCCCTTTAGTTCGGGGTTGTCCATTTGTTCCACCGAAGCATAAAAGGCATCCATATCCACATGGATTATTTTTCGTATGGGGAATTCGGCCTGCATATAGCAAAATTATGGTAATTTTGGGTGAATAAAATATCAAATTATAAATTTCAAAAAACTAAATTCCAAAGCGAATCCAATGAAATTTGTTTTTTGGAATCTGGAATTTAAAATGGTTATGATAGAAATTGAACGTAAATTTTTGGTGGTTTCGGATGATTTTAAAACCGAGGCGTTTAAAAAAACGAGATTGGTGCAAGGGTATTTGAATTCTCATAAAGAGCGTGCCGTTAGGGTAAGACTTAAGGGCGATTTGGGTTTTTTAACGGTTAAAGGGCCATCGTCAAAAAATGGCCTGTCGCGTTTTGAGTGGGAAAAGGAAATTAGCGCCAATGAAGCCAAGGAATTGTTAAATCTTTGCGAATCGGGCATCATCGATAAAATACGTTATGAAGTAAAGCTGAAAAATCATATTTTTGAGATAGATGAGTTTTTTGGTGATAATGAAGGTTTGGTGGTTGCTGAGGTCGAGCTAAAAGACGAGAACGAAACTTTTGAAAAACCAAAATGGCTGGGTGAAGAAGTAACCGGAAACCCGAAATACTATAATTCGCAATTGAGTCAAAAACCATTTAAAACGTGGAAACCATGATTAGAATTTTTATCATTTTAATAAGTGCAATTTTGTTTTTTAGTTGCAAGGATGAACCAAAAGGGGAGCCTGAAATCACATCTGAAACAGTTGAAGCGGTTAATGACTCAATCGATTTGGCGGAAGAAAGTGCAAACCTCAAACCAGAAAAATCCATCAAACAAATAAAAAAAGAACTCACCGAAAAAGGTTTCAAAACCTTTGATTATGTTGACGAAAGTACCCAAGATACTATTTTAATGCAGCAGTATTTTATGGCTTTTTTAAAATCGGGGCCAATTAGGGGGCAAAACGAGGAAGAAACAGCCGATTTACAAGAACAGCATTTAGCCCACCTGCAAAAAATGTACGATTTGGGCTATGCCGATATTTCTGGGCCGTTTGGTGATAATGGCGATATTCGTGGCGTGACCATTTACAACGTGCCCACCTTAAAAATGGCCGACAGTTTAGCCAATGCCGACCCCATGGTAAAAGCGGGCCGATTGGAAATTGAAATTCACCCTTGGTGGGCGGCAAAAGGTTATCCGTTGCGGTAAATGGTTATAAAAATTATAAAAGGCATTTATTTGCTTTTCAATATCCTGGCCATCTCGGCCTTGCTGGCCATTCATTTTGTGTTTAAGGAAAATAGTTATGGCAGTTCGCTACTTTACTATACATTTCCGTTGCCCGTTATCATTTTCATTGTGGTGGCGCTTTCTGTTTTTTTAGGAAGGTTGAGCAAATATAACCTTGTTTTAGCCGTAGCTTTATTGATGCTTTGGTTGGGCAGAAGTTATAAAATTAATATTCCTAAAACTATTTCTGAAGACGATGTTGAAATCGTGTTTTGGAACGCTTCCCGAGAGAATGGCTTTAATCAAGCATTCGAATTGAACGAAGGTTTACCTGATATTATGGTTTTAACTGAAGCCACGAGTTTGGATGTTGAAACCTTGCAAAAGCAACATCCAGGCGCTTATTTTTATAAGTCGGATACCGATATGGTGGTGTATTCAAAAACACCAATTGAAGTCCAGAGGGAAACGGTTTCAAAATACCATACATACATGCTGTTTTTTAATAGCTCCGGCATCGATTTTTGTGCGGTTGATGTTCAGGGCAGTACCGATGTGCCGAGATCTTGGGAGTTAGGTTTTGTAAACGAAAATGTTAAAATTAAACCCAAAACCGTCATTTTAGGTGATTTCAATATTCCTTATGAATCTAAATATCTCGATAGTTTAAAACGAGATTTTAACCATGCTTTTTCCGAAAATGGCAATGGATTTAAGGAAACGTGGTTTTGGAATTTGCCATTGCTATCACTCGACCATATTTGGGTTTCAAAAGATTTAAAAATTCTAAAGGCTAAAAAATTCTACACCTTTAAAAGTGATCATAGCATGATTTCGGCTTTTGTGAGGAAGTAGATTACTCCGAAATTGTAAAATGTCGTTTAGCTTCATTGCCGAATTCGTCTACCACAGTAATTACGTGTTTGCCTTGTTTGGGGATAATGGTGAGTTCGTGTATGCCTTTCGTGCTTCCCATATAATTATCATCAACATACCAAAACACACTAGTTTCAGGTTTTGAATGGGCGATTTGAAGCACTAAATCGTTGATAGAACCGTCAAAATCCTTTGGTAAAAAAATACTGTTGTTTTCCTTCGGATAAATAAACGCCATTGAAATACTGTTTTCACCCAAACAGTCACTTCTAAATTTGGGTAATGGTTTGTAAAACGGATTTTTGGTTTTGTAATAATAAGCCATTAAAGGCGGTAGCACAAACCACGATTTATGTGTGATATTGCTCGTGCTTTCGCAGGAAGAATTCACTTGAAAGGTTTCGCTTTTATCCAAATGCACCAACACATGATACGGACAAGGTTTGGTTTTCAATCCGCTAATTTGAATGAATTTGTTTTCGGTATCATCACAATTTGGCAATGCTCTATGGCCACTTTTTTTACAGATAGTAACCTCTTGCATTTCATCAAAAGGTTTAGCGAACCATGTGCTGTTAGGTAGTATATCAAACACGTCAAATAAAATAGGAGCTGCTGTTTGTACTCCAACCAAACCTGGTCTGCCTTCGCCATCGGCATTTCCTACCCAAACGCCAACCACATAATCTGTTGTGGTGCCAATGGCCCAAGCGTCACGAAAGCCAAAACTCGTTCCTGTTTTCCAAGCAATTTGTTTGGAGCCATCAAAAAACTCCCAATTTTCGTCGCCTTTTGGTCGGTTTACTTCTTTTAAACTTTCGTAAGTGAGGTAAATGGAGGCTGCATCAAACAATGTTTTTTCACTGGTTTTTTTTCCGAAATCAACCGTTTCCAAAGCTAAAAATGTAGGTTCACAAAATTCGTTGGAATAATATTCGCTCGACGTTTCAGAAAAATGATTTAAGGTCGAAGACAATGCCGAGTAGCTTTTGCACAAATCCCAAAGGTTGCTTTCGGCACCACCAAGAATAAGCGATAAACCGTAATGATTAGCATTGTATTTTAAATCTTTAAGCTGAAGTATTTTTAAATAATGATGAAACCGATCCAACCCAAACTCCTGAAGCATCCTCACCGAAGGTACATTCAGCGAGCGCGACAAAGCCCTACTAGCTGGTATGGCGCCATCGTATGTTTTGTTGTAATTTTCGGGATTGTAACTCCCAAATTGAGTTGGTACATCTGCGACTAAAGTATTGGGTAAAATATCACCAGCATCGAGCATGGCAGCATATAAAAGCGGTTTTAAAATACTACCTGTACTTCTGGGTTTGTCAATAATATCCACATCTTTTTGGTGGGATTTATCGGTTGGCGTATTGCCCACGTAAGCCAAAACTTGTCTGGTTCTTACATCTAAAACCAAAACTGCAGCATTGTAAATCTCATTCTGACTTAATTGATTATAATGTCTTTTTGTAATACGGTTAACTTGTTGCTGCAATGGTGTGTTGATGGTTGTTTTTATATGTTTGCCAGAATAATTTTGAGCCACTTTTTGCAACAAATGAGGTGCAATTTGTGGCAAAGGATACGGTTTTTGTGGTAAACTTTCTGCAACTGATAAATTATAAGTTAACGAATCAATAATTTGGTTTTGAAGCAGTTTTGCTAAAAGACCGTTGCGTTTTTTGAGTAAGCGTTCTTGGTTTTTTCCTGGGTAAATCAAACTTGGCGCATTAGGTAAAACAGCTAAAGTGGCACTTTCAGCCCAGGAAAGTTCATTAGCGTTTCTGTTGAAATAGCGCCACGAAGCAGCATCCAACCCAACGACATTGCCACCAAAAGGTGCATTGCTGCTGTAATAAGAGAGAATTTTATCTTTGGAAGTTCGCAACTCCAAACGTGTTGCTAGAATGATTTCAATGACTTTTTCAAAATAGGTTCGGTTTTTACCTTTTCTGGATAAGCGAATCACTTGTTGGGTGATGGTGCTTCCACCACGTTTTATACCATCAGATTTTAGATTTTCGCGTAAGGCTTTAAAAATGGAAACCGGATTAAAACCAGGATGTTTGTAGAAATATTCGTCCTCAAACTGAATAATGCAAGTTTTGAATTTCTCTGGAATACTATCGTTATGCGGAAATCGCCATTGACCGTCTTTTGCAATTTGAGCACCTAATAATTCATCGTTTTTACTGGTGATAACCGTTGCGGTTGGGTCTTTGAAAAGTTGTTTTGGCAAACAGAAATAGTAAGCAATCAGTAATACAAAAAGTACCGCTGATTTTATTTTGTTGTTTTTTATGTAGGTTAATATTCTGTTCATGTTTTTTTAACCCTTCCGACTTTTAACCCTTACTTGGGTTTAAAGCCACCTTCCCTTTAAAGGGAAGGAATTTAGCTTGTTTGCTAACTTGGGTTTTTTCGTTCGTTTATTTTATCCGCCATTTTATTCTCCTCCTATGTAAGGAGGAGTGGATTCAGTTTCAGGATAGAAACTGAAGACGAGGTGGTTCATTCCTTAAAACAACTACTTATCTCTTCCAAAACCTCAGTTAAGTTTTCAAAAACCAATTTATTTTCAAATCGAATAACTTTAAATCCTAATCCTTCTAAAACCTGTGTGCGTTCGTAATCGTAGTTTTGTTGCGCAAAATTCATATGATACGCACCGTCCAGCTCGATGATTAATTTTTCCGAAGCACAGTAAAAATCCACAATGTAATTGGTGATGCTGTGTTGTCTTCTAAATTTTCTGCCTTTTAACTGTTTGCGTTGAAGTGATTTCCATAAAGTCGCTTCGGCAGGTGTTAGGCTTTTGCGTAATTCCTTTCTGCGTTCTTCCAAGTATTTATGGTTGTGTATTTTGTTTTTCA
Organism: Tamlana crocina; assembly: GCA_040429635.1. Lineage (NCBI taxonomy): Bacteria > Pseudomonadati > Bacteroidota > Flavobacteriia > Flavobacteriales > Flavobacteriaceae > Tamlana > Tamlana crocina. The sequence goes on from CP158972.1 coordinate 421,172, forward strand.
TATTTAATCCCTTCCGTCTTTGATTTCTTTCTTGAAATCAAATCCACCTTCCCTTTTTAAGGGAAGGTGTTGGTTTGCGGTTATTATCTAATTTGCAATTATCATTAATATTCATTCCTCCATTCAGCTATCCTCCTTGTAAGGAGGAGTGGCTTTAGTTTCAGCATAGAAACTAAAGTCGAGGTGGTTCAAAGAGATTCCTGCTTTCACAGGAATTCATACTCACGCTCTACTTTACAAATTTTCACATTGTACCAACTGTACCAATCTTGTCTGCCTTTTTGTTGCGCTATTAGATGCTCGGTGTGCTGTTTCCAGTTTTTTATAGCTTCCAGACTTTCCCAATAGCTCACTGTAATTCCAACTTCGTTTCTTGCGCTATCCATACCTAAAAAGCCGTCTTGAGTTTTGGCAAGTGCTTCCATTTGGTTTGCCATTTCTGCATAACCTTCAATATCTTCTTTTTGAGTTGAAGTGAAAATGACTGCATAATAGGGTTTAAAATCTTTCTTCATAGCGTGAGCTTTCTTTTGTCCCAAGTTAAAACTTGAACACCTTTAGAGTAATGTATTCTATCAGGTTTGTTATTGATTAAGTGATTGAATTTAGGGTAATCTAGTTCTAGCTTTTTTATTGAAATAGATTCCATTGGCCATTCTACGTGATGCACATGGTACTCAATAATATGGTTTTTATAATCCTGAAAAACCGCATAACGTTCGGTTAGCCAAATATCGGTTTCATCTTTGATAATCTGTTTGTTGTCAAAACGATATTCAGTGTAAAATGAATTGTTGTAATTCTTATTTTTGGAAGCGAAGCTAAAGTCCGTTCGCTCCATTTTAGAATAATAATACGGAAATTTAGACATTGCTTTTAAGACCTTGCACGACGAACGTTTGGCACCTTCCATACTTAAAAAGTAAACACTGCGTTTGCCATTGCAAGTAATATAAACCCGTATGTTTATTTCATGAAAATCTGATATATGTGGGACTTTAGGCAAACTTCTTACACCAATATTATTCATATTAAAGGCCACCAAACTCACCCAAGTTTTTCCATGAATCGTATCTACCGATACGTCTTTAGGTAGAAAAGGTGTTGTTTGCTCTGGAGTAACTTCCCAATGCAAAAAAATAGCTTTGTTCCATTCCTGATAATATTTCCAAGAGCCTGAAGGAACTTCAAAAGGCCTGTGTTTGGTATGTTTTAATATTTCATTTGCTTTCATTTATTTCTCAACAGTTACCCACTGGCCTTTAGTTCTCACTAAATACTCATTATCATACATCGCTTCGGCTTGAATTCCTGGTAAATAATAGGTTCCTAAATAGGAAGCGTTCAACATCACGTTAAAGGTTTTGGTACCATGTTTTCCTTTTTTACTTAAATCGAAATAGAAATTCACGCGGTCGTCTCTTATGTCGGTATAACGTGCTTGACTTGTTGTTGTATCGCCAAAATCGGTAAAACGTGTATTGACGATTTCCCAACCTGAAGGGAAAATTTGCGTTAACGCCACATCGTTCACGTTTTCATTTTTAAGATTACTTACGCTAACGGTTGCTACAAAATCCTGACCTTGTTGCAGTTTGGAAACATCTATTTTGTTACCTTTTAAATCTTTGTATTGCACCGAAACACTCAATCCGCGTTGTTCTGCAATTTCTTCACCTAACGGCAATTTACCTAAATTCAATACACGCACATACACCACATTATCAATGTTATTGGTAAACGAAAGCGTATTAGAGCCATCAATAACGTTGAGTTCGCGTTGCGCAATGGCACTTTTGGTGTTTATGGTTTCGGTTTTGCCATTGTTGGTATAGCTTATGTTCAAAGCTTTCCCACCATTGGCTTCCACCATTTTTGCCATAGCCAACAGGCTGTATGCTGTGGTTTGGGTGCTCATCCAACGATTTCCAGACAGTTCTTTGGCAATGTATTGTGCCAATTCGCGCTGTTTTGGGTTTTTGGTCAAGACCATAGTTTCCAATGCCATGGCTCTATTTCTATCTGCCGAACCATAAGTATAATAGTTGTAACGAGGCGGTTGAAAATCAATATTGGCACGTTGCGAAATGCTTTCACTCGCTTCTTTTTGTCCTGCCAAGGCATAGGCTGCTGCCAATCGCCATTTGGCTTCGTTGGAAATTTCGGTAAACTCACGCAAACGGTTCATACTGGCTAAATCGGGTTCGCCAGCCAATGCCAAAGTGTATAATCGGTAGGCTTGTGCTAAATCGGAATTGTAAGTTCTGTAACTCGGTCTCCAATCACGAGCAGCTTGTTTTTGATAACTTAACCAATTGCTTTTGAAGGTTAACGGCAACACAAAGCCTTTCTTTTCGGCTTCCAACATAAAATGTCCTGCATAACTGGTACTCCAATCGTTAGCGGTATTTTCTCCCATCCAATAACTCATTCCGCCATTAGGCTGCTGAAAATGCGCTAGTTTTTTAATGCCATTTTCAATATTGGATTGAATGTTTTGCTTTTTATCATAGGTTAAATCGAAAATATCACTCAAGAATAACTGCGGAAATACAGCAGAAGTAGTTTGCTCTAAACAACCATGAGGATATTGAATTAAATACTGTAATCTGCGCGTGAAATCCATTGGAGGCAAGGTTGAAAATTCTACCGTTGCACTGTTGCTTCCTACAACACCAAAGGTTGAAAAATCCAATGCACCTGTAGCTTTAGCCTCTAAAGTTTTGTCGATAGCTTTTGAAGTTATTGGATTCGGATTCACCACATCCAATTCGACTTTGTAAGTCGATTTTTCACCATTTCCAGAGGCAATGACTTCAACGGTATTGATACCTTTTGCTTTACTCACATCCAATTCAAAATACGCCATTTGCTCATCCGGTTTTGTAAAACTCAAGTTTTGGGTTTGCGCACCAACTACGGAAATACCATCGCTTAATTTCAAGCTAATATTGACGTTTTTCACTTTGTTTTCCATAGCAAAAACAGTTACTGGAAGTGTTACTTTTTCACCTGGGCTTAATTTCCGCGGAAGCGAAGCCAACACCATTAACGGTTTTTTCACTTGTACGGTTTTGTCGGTACTTCCGTAAGCTTCTTTGGTATTGTCTCCGGCAACCACCATAGTGCGAACCGAACCAATGTAGTTTGGCAGTTTGATGCTGTGCGTGTTGTTTTCACCAGCTTTTAAATTAAAAGGTCCTAAATAGGTGACCACAGGTTTAAAACGGTTGGCTTTTTTGTTTTTTCCAGCCAATGCGCTACCGTCACCACCAATGGCAAATACTTGGTCGATGCTACCAGAATATGCGCCAATAACATCGTCGAAAATATCCCAAGTTTTTACGCCCAAAGCTTGACGTTTGTAAAATTCGTCCCAAGCATTTGGTGTTTTAAAACGCGTTAAATCGAGCAAACCTTCTTCGACCATCGCAATAGTGTAAGTCATTGGTTTGTTATTTTTTTCTGAAACCGAAACTTTAAATTCTTGTTCTGGTTTTAATACATCTGGCATTTTTAGTTGTGGTTCCAACTTGGTATTTGGGTCTTCCACCATAATTGGAATGACGCCATACAAACGGATGGGTAAATCGTTTGCCGAAATAGCATGCGGTTGTAGTAATGAAATGTTGACGAACACATTTGGCGCCATTACATTGGTTATTGGAACATCAACAACCGTTTCGCCTTGCTGGGTTTTTACCCATCTGTAATCGAGAACTTCGGTGCCATTTTCTATACTTACCAAAGCACGACCTTCGTTACCAGAATTAAAAGTGATTTTTGCGGTTTCACCAACATTATATTGTTCTTTATCGGCCGAAAACACTAACATTTTAGCCGCTTCTTTATCGTTTGAAGGTGCTTTTTGCCACCAGTTTTTATAGAAATAAGCGGTTCGTCCTGTGGCGTGACCACTTTTTGGGTCAACCACTCTTATGAGGTAACGACCACGTTCGTTGTCTGGAATTTTAATGCTGAATGAGCCTTTTCCGTTGGCATCGGTATTGACTTTTGTGTCTAAATACGGTCTGTGGTAGGTGCTTGATACGTAACTCGATAGGTTATCGTAAGAGGAATTCCACCACCAACGCCATTCAATTTTATAGACTTTTACTTCAAGATTGTTACGCTTAATAGGTTTACCATCTTTATCGACCACAACCACATCAAAGGTTTGGTTTTCATCTGTAAAAAACGAACCGTAAGCATTTCCTTTAGGTGATTTCAATCCAACAAACGACTCGTAAGGCGCGTATTGTTTGGTAAAAGCATCCATTGAGAAGTCGCCACCATTTTCAAAGGCACGAACCAAAAATTGTACGTTCAGCATGCCAGGAGCATTTTTGCCGACTTCCAACTTTTTGTTGATGCTTGCTAAACCATCAGCATTTACATTACCTTCAAACACGTTGATTTCTTCGGTGTTGAATTCGCGTGTTGGGTCGTTAAAAACGTAATTGATATAATTTTTAAATCCTGAATACGATGTACTGAATTTCGCTTTCACTTCAGCTTTTAGGTTTTTTCCAGCAGCTCCGTGAAGCCATTTTACGTCCAAAGTTCCGTTTAATGGTTCGTTGCTGGTTAAAATCTCTTTTTCAAAATCGACTTTAAGTTTTAATCGGTTGGGTTTTACGGTTTCAATTTTCAGTCCTTTATGAAACGTTGCACCACCAACCGAAACTTTGGTGTTGTAATTTCCGGTTTTATCTTCGGTTGATGTTGGTACAGTAAACGTATAAAAATTGTTGAGGTTATCCGCAGTTATATTTTTGTAAACTAACTTGCCGTTAGGGTCAGTGATTTCCAGTTTTACGGGATGTCCTTTTGGGAGTTTGTTGGCAACATCATTTAGCATAAAAGTTAAATACAGCGTGTCTCCAGGTCGCCACACACCACGTTCGCCATAAATATAGCCCTTAAGTCCGCGTTGTAATTTGTTTCCAGAAACATCAAATTTGCTTAACGACAACGAATTGCCATCAGCCAATTTTACATAGGTTTTGTTAGCGCCTTTTGTGACAATGGCAAACGACGCGTGTTTTTCGGCATCAATAGTTACGAGTCCATCTTTGTCGGTAAATAAAGATGCGATTTCCTGTTGTTGAAAGTTGTAAATTTTAACCGACGCATTGGCTTCCGGATTGGTGGTTAAAATATCGGTAACTGCAAAATAGTAGGAGTTGTTGGTACTTTTTTTGGCAATCACACCCAAGTTTGAACCTAACAGATTTTGAGATACGATGCGGTTTTCGTTGTAATACGCTTCGTGACAAGGGTTATCGCGTTCACGCCAATTATAAGTGTGGTTTCGGTATCTGTACGTGAGGTTGTCCCAATATTCTTCTTCCTTTAATTCTTCATCTTCGGTGAAAGTTTCGTTGTAATCGCCTTCGTAATAATAGTCTTCTTCGTAGTAATAATCGTCGTATTCATCATCTTCTGCATTGGTGACAGAGGTTTTTGCAGAACAATCATACAACGAATAATTTTTGTTGAAACTCAATTCCACTCGATACATTGCGCCAGCATCAGCCTTAAAATAATGGGATAAATCGATGCTGTAGGCTTTCCATTTTCCGGTGTTTTCGGCTACAGTTTGTAGTTGAATGGTTTGTTTGGCAATGCGACGACCAACTTTTTTAATGTTGTATTCGTTGTTACTGTTGAGGTTGTTATCTTGAAGAAATTGTAGAATATTGTCTTCAAAAATTTTGATGATGCGTACATCAACAGCACTTAAATTTACCGCTTCAAAATTGAATTTTAATTCTTGTGAATTTGGTAAAATGGTACCATTGCTGATTAATCGAACTTGTGGTTTTAATTCTTCAAAAGCAATGCTTTCAGAAAATGGTTTTTTGAGTTTAAAGCCTTCATCGTTGGAAATGCCTTGAAACACATCAACCAGAATATTACCAACCAGTTTGCTGTCTGGATACACTTTTAGCACGTTGCCATCAACAACATATTTTGGGTTTTTTACATTTTGAATAATGACCAATCCGTCTAAATTTTGCTGTTTTTTTAATGGATCGGAAAAGTTGATGGAAAGGTGCTGTTCAGGCGATTGAATAACATCTACATCAATAATAGTGAAGTTGTTAATACCAGGAATAACCACTTTGCTTTCGCCTGAATTATCTGCTTTTATGGCTTTTCCGTTCCATTTCACGAGAATTTCGCTGTCCTCAATTTTTCGGTTGATGCTATCAATTCTAAATTCAAAAACTTTTGAACGCGTGTTGTTTTCATTAAAAACAATGGACAGATTTTTTCCGTCTTGAGAGGCTTCAACTAATTTTTTGGCATCTTCTAAATTAATCACATCTGCCGAACGTAAAATAGACTCTAAATACTGCCAATTTTTGCTGTAGGATTGTAGGTTATTGGTAACGATACTGAAATTTGGCGTGATAGTTTTAAACTGAAAGGTGTAATCTTCAAACCCTTTCGGAATGTTGTCGTAAATCTTGTTCAGCTTTACTGAAACAGTGTATTCTGTTGCAGGTTCTAGAGGTTCATCTGGAGTAAAAATTAATGTGTGCTTGTTAGCTACTGTTAGTTTTCCTTCAGAATGTGGTGAGATAGACACTATTTTATCGGTAATTTCTTGTCCCATTTCCCAACCCTCAACATCGTTTGCCAAATTAATTTGAATGGGCTCAACTACCGAAACCAAACCTGATGAGGTGTAACTTATATAGTCTCTAAATTTAAAAAGGTTGTCGGTTTCTACTGCTTTCTTTTTGCAGGATGCGACTAGCGTAAGCACAGTTACGATAGCCAAAAATTTTCTTAATGGCATGGGTTGACGAATTAAATTCAAAATGAGCCTCAAGGAAGCGTGCGATGTTTCTTGTTAATAAAGCTACGATTAAATTTTGGCCCTCGGCTTTTTTCAGGTTGTTAAATTGTTCTTAAATTATACCATTTGTTATTAGTTTTTAAACATCCCTACATAAAGTTCGCCGTTATCGTTCATGGTTGCCCTAAACATGCCGGGTGTGTTGAACTCCATAACCATATTGCCGTTTTTGTCAATGGCAATTATGCCGCCAACACCTTGCCCATCGTCGATATTTGGCAGTTTGTTTTGAACGACTTCCTTTGCGGCTTCTTTTAAGGTCAAGTTTTTGTATGCCATCAGTGCCGAAATATCGTAAGCCACCATCCCTCGGATAAAATATTCGCCCCAACCCGTGCTGGACACCGCGCAGGTATTGTTGTTGGCATATGTGCCCGCCCCGATTATGGGCGAATCGCCTATGCGTCCCCAGCGTTTGTTGGTCATGCCTCCGGTTGAAGTTCCGGCGGCCAAATTGCCGTTTTTGTCGAGTGCTACACAGCCCACGGTTCCTAATTTTGAAGCTTTTAATTCGTCATCATAAAAAAGTGAAACATCGTTTTTGGTTTTAACGCGTTCCAACGATTTTAGTTTACTTTCGGTGGAAAAATAGCTGGGGTCAACCAGTTCCAAACCTTGTTCTTCGGCAAAAGTTTCGGCGCCTTTGCCCGAAAGCATCACGTGTGGCGATTTTTCCATTACGGCACGTGCTAAATTGATTGGGTTTTTTACGGTTGATGTTCCTGCCGAAGCCCCAGCATTCAAGGTTTTGCCGTCCATAATTGAGGCGTCGTGCTCGTTTGTCCCTTCAAAGGTAAAAACCGCGCCTCGGCCTGCATTAAAGAGTGGTGAATCTTCCAAAATATTGATGGTTTTTTCAACGGCATCGAGACTTGTGCCTCCGTTTTTTAGAATCGTGTGGCCTGTTTTAATGGCTTCTTCCAAAACTTTTCGGTATTCGGTTTCTTTTTCTTCGGACATGCTTTCTCTTAAAATAGTGCCCGCACCACCATGAATGACGATGGAAAAAGATGGTTTTTCGAAGGCTTCCGAAGTCGGTTCGGTTTCCGCTTGTTTTTTGCAGGACAAGGCAATCAATAAAAATGAAATCAAAAAAATGCTAGGTTTCATAAAGGAAAGTTTTAAAGGTGATAAAGTTAGTGATTTCAATTTTGTTGAAATTCAGCAAAACCGACTTTTAATTGTTATATTCGCAAATAAATCAAATAATAATAAAAAATCAATAATAAATGAAAACGGTCGCCGCTCACTTTGGAATATCCGAAGCACTTAGAACATTGGGAATTAAGGAAACAAATGAAGGGACTTCAACGGGATGTGATAGTTTTTCTTCGTCAGGAAACGTCCTTGAAAGTATGTCGCCTGTTGACGGGAAACTCATCGGCAGGGTAAAAACAACCACCAAGGAAGATTATGAAAAAGTGATGCAAGCGGCTACTTCGGCATTTAAAACTTGGAGAATGGTGCCAGCGCCGCAACGCGGTGAAATGGTGCGGCAATTTGGCGATAAACTTCGCGAAAAAAAGGAAGCGCTGGGGAAATTGGTATCGTACGAAATGGGCAAAAGCTACCAAGAAGGCTTGGGCGAAGTTCAGGAAATGATTGATATCTGCGATTTTGCTGTCGGCTTGTCGCGCCAGCTTCATGGCTTGACGATGCATTCCGAAAGACCAGGGCACCGTATGTACGAACAATACCATCCGTTGGGTGTGGTTGGGGTTATTTCGGCCTTTAATTTTCCGGTGGCCGTTTGGAGTTGGAATACGGCCTTGGCATGGGTGTGTGGCGATGTTTGTGTTTGGAAACCCAGTGAAAAAACACCGCTCTGTGGCATAGCTTGCCAAAATATTATTGCAGAAGTGCTTAAAGAAAGTAATCTTCCGGAAGGTATTTCCTGTTTAATCAATGGCGATTACAAAGTGGGTGAATTTATGACGAAAGATACTCGAATACCTTTAATATCTGCAACAGGTTCCACTCGAATGGGAAAAATCGTGGCGCAGGAAGTCGCTGGTAGATTGGGTAAAAGTCTATTGGAATTGGGCGGAAATAACGCCATTATTGTAACGCCCGATGCCGATATAAAAATGACGGTTATTGGTGCTGTTTTTGGGGCGGTTGGCACTGCAGGACAACGCTGCACGTCAACCCGACGATTGATTATCCACGACAGTATTTATGATAAAGTGAAAAACGCTGTGGTTGATGCTTACAAGCAATTGCGCATTGGAAATCCGTTGGATGAAAACAATCATGTTGGCCCGTTAATTGATACCGATGCTGTAAAAATGTATCAGCAAGCATTAGAAAAAGTAGTGGAAGAAGGTGGAAAAATTATTGTTGAAGGCGGTGTGCTTTCCGGTGAAGGCTATGAAAGTGGATGCTATGTAAAACCGGCGATTGCTGAAGCTGAACCTCAATTTAAAATTGTTCAGCATGAAACTTTTGCACCTATTTTATATCTGCTGAAATATTCGGGCGATGTTGAAAATGCTATTGAAATTCAAAACAATGTTGCACAAGGATTATCATCGGCCATCATGACCAATAATTTGCGTGAAGCCGAGCGTTTTCTGTCGCATGCGGGAAGCGATTGCGGCATTGCCAACGTAAACATCGGCACTTCTGGAGCCGAAATAGGTGGTGCTTTTGGTGGCGAAAAAGAAACGGGAGGTGGTCGCGAAAGTGGTAGCGACGCTTGGAAAGTTTATATGCGCCGCCAAACCAATACTATTAATTATACTACCGAATTGCCTTTGGCGCAAGGGATAAAGTTTGGTTTGTAATGCGCTAATTTTTAGTTCGTTTAAACCATTTTAATATCTTCTAGTCTAAATAGTTGTAAAATTGGTTGTTGGTTTTATAAAATGTTTAGCCTATGGAAACTTCTTATATTCAGCATTTATATCGTCGTGCGGGTTTCGGTATTTTACCCGAAACATTAAAAGAATTGTCTAAAAATTCCAAGGCGGAAATTGTAGGGAATCTTTTAAGCGAATCCAAAAACGTAACACCGCTTGAGGTTGATATTTCGGAACTCAAAACCGCTTTTTCAAGCATGATGATGGAAGGGCGACCCGATAAGGATACGCGCCAAAAACTTCAAAAAATAAGTCGGCAAAAGCAAGTGGATTTAAATGTGGCTTGGGTAGATCGGCTTAAGCAGCCATCTGAGCTTTTACGAGAAAAAATGACGCTGTTTTGGACCAATCATTTTGTGTGCGAAGATAACAGTGTCGTGTACATTCAAAAATTTAACAATACACTTCGGAAGCACGCGCTTGGTGATTTCGGAGATTTTGTAAAAGCCATTTCAAAGGAAGCGGCCATGACCAAATACTTAAATACTAAGCAAAACAAAAAGCAGAGGCCAAACGAAAATTTTGCCCGCGAACTTATGGAGTTATTTACGCTTGGTGTAGGACATTATTCTGAAAACGATATTAAAGAAAGTGCCCGAGCTTTTACAGGCTACGGACATAATTTTGCAGGCGATTTTGCTTTTAGAAAACGGCAGCACGACGAAGGTGTTAAAACCTTTTTAGGTGAAACAGGGCGTTTTACGGGCGATGATGTTATCGATATTATTTTAAAGCAAAAACAGTGTGCCAAGTATGTTTGCCGAAAAATATACCGCTATTTTGTAAACGATGTAATCGATGAAAACCATGTTGCTGAAATGGCTGATGTGTTCTACAAAGATTACAATATTGAGAACCTAATGCGCCATGTTTTTATGGCCGATTGGTTTTATGATGAGGTCAATATTGGTACTAAAATTAAGTCGCCCATCGAATTTTTAGTAGGGTTGAGCAACTTGGTTCCCATCGAATTTAACAACGACAAGCAGTTGCTATATCTTCAAAAATTACTTGGTCAATTTTTATTGCGCCCGCCCAACGTAGCAGGTTGGAAAGGTGGTAAAAATTGGATAGACAGCAATACCATCGTTCTGCGGTTAAAGTTGCCATCGTTGTTGTTGAACGGCGCTTACATTTCCAAAACGAAATCGGGTCGTGAAGATCAGCGCATGGAAATGAAAAAGGAAGCCTTTAAAAACGCTTTTAGAAGAATAAAGGCCGAAAGCGATTGGGAGTATTTCAACACAAATTTCAAAAATGTAAAAATTGAAGATTTAGAGCAACATATCTTAGCCTGCAAAGTGAATCCGGCGGCAAAACAGTATTTAAATGGTTTAGAGAAAGTTTCTAAACAGGAATACTGCGTGCAACTTATGTCGTTACCCGAATATCAAATGTGTTAATTATGGACAGAAGAAAATTTTTAAAACAGTCGTCGTTAGCCAGTAGCCTCTTTTTTGTGCCGAGTTTTGTTCGGGCTTTCGAGGAAGTAGCAAGCAGTAAATTGGGTTATAAGCGTTTGGTAATTGTGCAACTGTCGGGCGGAAACGATGGATTGAATACCGTCGTGCCTTTCCGGAATGATTTGTATTATAAAGAGCGGCCTACGTTGGGTATTTCTCAAAAAGACATTATAATATTAAATGATGAAGTAGGCCTGAATAGAAATTTAGCGCCGTTGAAACGCTTGTATGATAACGGATACCTCTCCATAATCAACAACGTGGGCTATCCCAACCCGAATCGGTCGCATTTCAGGTCGATGGATATTTGGCAAACGGCAAGTGATTCCGATGAGTATTCTCAAAGTGGATGGATTGGGCGTTACTTGGACGAATATGGAAAACACCCCCATTCGGCCATAGAAATTGATGATAGTTTATCCTTGGCCATGAAAGGCAACCATTTTAATGCTATTGCTACCCAAGATGCCAAAGCGCTGTACAACATGTCTAAAGACCCGTTTTTTGATAATATCCACAACAACGATGTGCATTTAAGCGAACATAATTTGGGCTATTTATACAAATCCATGATTGCGGCCGAATCGTCAGCGAAATATATTTACGAAACTAGTAAAACGGTCAGTTCAAAAAAAGAATATCCCAATAATGGTTTTGCCAAACAGTTAAAAACTACGGCGCAGTTTATTAATTCGCATTTGGAGACAAAGGTGTATTACACGTCGTTGGGCGGTTTCGATACGCATGTTAACCAATTGAACAAACAAAACCGATTGCTAAAGACCTACGCCGAAAGCATAGAAGCATTTGTTGATGATTTAAAAGCTAATAACACCTTTAAAGATACGCTTATTTTAACCTTTTCGGAATTTGGCCGTAGGGTAAAACAAAATGCCAGTGTGGGGACAGATCACGGTACTGCAAACAACGTATTTGTTATTGGTGAAAATTTGAAAAAGCAAGGGCTTTACAACAATGTGGCGCGACTGGATAATTTGGACGACAATGGCGATTTAAAATTTGAAATCGATTTTAGAACCATTTATGCTACGGTGTTAGGAAAGTGGCTTCAGGTTGATGATCAAAAAATTTTGAATAAATCTTTCAGTCAGCTGAACTTCGTATAAATAAAAAAACCTTGACTCTGTTTCGATTTGGAGCACAAGGTTTAATTAAAAAGATTAATAGCAGTACAAACTTACAATTTTTGTTTCAATGAAACAAGATATAATGTTAAGTAAGGGTTAAATTAATCGTAATTAATTATACTTCACTTTTCTAAGTATTCGAAGGGCTTCTTTGTAAAGTTGATATACTTCATCACTGTGCGCTTTAAGATAAGGCTTAGCTTCATTAAGTTTTTCTAAGGCTTCATGAAACGAGTTTAAATAGCAAATAAGGTAAGTGCTAGGCAGATTTTTTAAGTCGGATAGTTGTCGTTCGGTGAGTTTGAGCCCTTTTTTCAGTTTGTTTAAAATAGCATTGTTGGTGTTGTAAATGTGGTGCAGTATTTTTTTATCGAATTGTGGCGGTTCAAATAGCAGTTTAGTCTTTATGTGGTATTGTGCGTTCTCTTCAAAATTAATTAGGGTTTCTTCCAAAGGATAGTATTTTTTCGAGTCGTAAAGCCCTAAATTTACATACTCTAATATTTTAAAACTGTCTTCGTCAATGGTGATGGCCACTTCATCCAACGCCGAAAAAAACAAACGCACCTGCTCGTTGATCAATTCAATATCCACCCGCGAATAGAACGTTTCGTCTTTTACCATTTTTTTTTGACCGGCCCAGCATACCACAAAATATTCCTTAAACACTTTGTATTGAGCGTTGTAATCTTTTCGGGTGTCCATAAAATGAAACACCCCGTCTAGAGTGTGTTCAATATTGTTCTGCGCATTATTTTCAACGGCTTCGACAATTTTCGAGTTAACATCTTTAATTTCAATATCGAACACTTTGGGCATGCTCATACTGCCGTCCCTAAAAAACACCGAGCCGCCGTAATATTTCCAAATGTTTTTTCTCAGCGAAGTAATTTTTCCAGTGGGGCGAATGGTTACCAATCCTACCACTTTATCTTCCGGTAAGTGCGGAAAAGCAATGTTTTCGTACTGTACAATGGGTGGATGGCTTAAATAAGCATTGATGAGGTTTTGTATTTTACTGTCGTCAAAAAAATCGACACCTATTATTTTATTGTCGGCATCGTCAACGCCAATTACTATGTACGAGTTGTTTTTGGGGTTGCTGTTCGAGAGTGCGCAAACATGCTTTAAAAACTTGGCCTTGCCTTCTTTGTGGCTAATATCGATCTTGCGTTTTTTGTCGTAAAAACTGTTTTCGTCGTTATGGGCCAAAAGGTGTTTTATGAGTAGGCGCTTGTTAATCATAATTCTTATTCCTGCGAAGGTAGGAATCTCATGGGTTTAAGTTTAGAACTCTATAGGGATGAAGAATTGGTCGTGAAATGTTTTAGGTTCGTATAATATGGGCCCTAAATAGCCATAGTGCTGGACTTGTTTTTCAGGGATTAATCCTTTTATTTTTTCAATTATATCTTTAGAATATTTAGGGTCTTGGACATAAATTTTTTTTAGTTTGGGCATTGCGTCCAAGATGAACTTGTCAATTTTTCTATTAAAGAAAGGGAATGAATAACCTATTACAACTAGGGTTTCAGTTTCTTCAACAGAATTTTGCAAATTATTATAAAACTTGGACTCTTCTTTAAAGTTTTCCCATGCAAAAGACATATTTGGTTCGTAGTCTGAGAATAGTTTTCTGCTGCTATAGATTTCTAAGAAACTCGAAACCAAATTGACTTCATCAATATCATAATCTTCAATCAAGTCGTAAGTTTCGTTTTTTTTATTTTTTAAATTGGTTGTGCCATTAACTTTAAAAACATTAAATTCATTGTTAAGGTTTTCGGCAGAAGAGGTGGGCATGTTCCCTTTTGAGAAAACGTTTAAAATATCTCTGCTTTCTTCAATTGTTTTGTTAGAAAATCTACTAAAAGCAATTTCTAACTGTGAATCATAATTCCACGATAAAATTTTTAAATTACTTGGTATTTCGGATAGGCTTTCTAATATTGAAGCAAAAAAGCTATCATATCTTTTATCAAAGTGGAAGGTTTGTTCATAAATAAAAAAACAAGATAAGATGTATTTTAGTTTTTTTAAATCGGTATGATTATCCTGTAGATATAATTTTTTTTCAAAAGTATCAATACTAGTATGGTTTTTAGCTCCATTTACTAACCAAAGAATATCTTTGTGGAATGTTTTTATTTTTTCAAACTCTAATTTTTGTCCCTCGATTGAATTAAATCTGAATAAGTGTTTTTCACCAATTCTGGATTTTTGTTGATTTTTAATGACAAAGTCAAAACTGGAAATGTAGAATTGGTTTAAAAAACCTTCTAATTTATCTGGTATTTGCTCTACTATTGGCAATGCTTCATAGCTTGCGCCCGCTCCCAACAAATAGGTTATGTTCATAATCTTATTTGGTTTTCAGCATAAAAATAATCAAAACCAATGTAAATTGATTTAATTATATGTTTTGGTTTTCAATGGATTGAAAATAATTATGAGACATGCCACTTTTCAGAATATTCCTTAAAACACTTTACTTCAAAACCTCAAAAGCAATCATAATAATTGATAAAACAAAGCGAGTATGTTGCCTTTCTTGGTTTTAACCATTAATTAACGCCTTTTGAAGTTCATTTTTAACCAATTTTTAACAGCAGTGAAATAAAAATTTTAACAATTTGCAATGCTCAAATAAGGGCAGTATATTCGGGCTTTTAATAAAAATGAAAAATGATGGAAGAAACAAGTACAATTGATATTAAGTCGATTAACGAGAAAATTGAAAAGGAAAGTGCTTTTGTTGACTTGCTGATGTTGGAAATGAACAAGGTAATTGTTGGCCAAAAGTACATGGTAGAACGATTGCTTATCGGTTTGCTCGGTCAGGGGCATATTTTGTTGGAAGGTGTTCCAGGTTTGGCAAAAACCTTGGCTATTAATACACTTTCGCAAGCGGTTCATGGTAGCTTTAGCAGGATTCAGTTTACTCCCGATCTTTTGCCGGCTGATGTTACCGGTACATTGATTTACAATATGAAGGTCAATGATTTTTCCATCAAAAAAGGACCTATTTTTGCTAACTTCGTTTTGGCCGATGAGGTGAACAGAGCACCTGCCAAAGTACAGGCCGCGTTACTGGAAGCCATGCAGGAAAAGCAGGTAACCATTGGCGACGATACTTTTAAGTTGGACAAACCATTTTTGGTAATGGCTACCCAAAACCCGGTAGAGCAGGAGGGAACCTATCCGCTGCCAGAAGCTCAGGTAGACCGTTTTATGTTGAAAACCGTTATCGACTACCCAAAAATTGATGAGGAACAACTCATTATGCGTGCCAATTTAAAAGGTGCTTGGGAAAAAGTGAATCCAGTGGTGTCGCTCGAGCAGATTTTAAATGCACAACAAGCGGTGCGTGAGGTTTACATGGATGAGAAAATTGAAAAATACATCCTCGATATTATTTTCGCTACACGATACCCAGAAAAATACAGACTTACCAGTTTAAAACCGTTAATTTCATTCGGTGCTTCGCCACGTGGTAGTATCAACTTGGCCACTGCCGCAAAATGTTACGCGTTCATTAAACGTCGCGGTTACGTAATCCCAGAAGACGTGCGTGCCGTGGTTTACGATGTGCTAAGACACAGAATTGGTATTACTTACGAAGCCGAGGCCGAAAATGTGACTTCCGTCGATATCATCAACAAAATAGTAAACGAAATAGAGGTGCCTTGATGAGTTCCGAGTTACAAGTTTCAAGTTCAATGTTTCTAAACTTTGAACCTTAAACCTCAAACCTTGAACAATTCAAATGGATACCAAAGATTTACTAAAAAAAGTACGTAAAATAGAGATCAAGACACGTCGGTTGTCTGATCATATTTTTGGGGGTGAATACCATTCCACCTTCAAAGGGCGTGGTATGACCTTTAGTGAGGTAAGGCAGTATCAATTTGGCGACGATGTTCGTAATATAGATTGGAACGTTACCGCACGCTACAATGAACCTTTTGTAAAAGTGTTTGAGGAAGAACGCGAGCTAACCATGATGTTGATGGTCGATGTTTCAGGATCGGAGTTTTTCGGAACGGAACAGCAGTTTAAAAACGAGGTGGTTACCGAAATAGCTGCGACATTGGCATTTTCGGCCACTCAAAACAACGATAAAATTGGCCTGATTTTGTTTTCCGATAAGGTTGAATTGTATATTCCGCCAAAAAAAGGCCGTTCGCACGTATTACGCATTATTCGCGAATTGATAGAGTTTCAGCCCGAAAGTAAACAAACCAATTTGGCCGAAGCTTTAAAATTCATGCAAAACGTCATGAAAAAGAAAGCTATTGTTTTTGTGCTGTCTGATTTTATTGCCGACGATTACCACCACACCATGAAAATAGTTGCAGGGAAACACGATGTAACGGGCATACGGGTGTACGATAAACGCGAGGAGGAAATCCCTAATTTAGGTATGGTACAAATGCAGGATGAAGAAACGGGCGAGCTCATGTTGGTAAACACCTCCTCGAAAAAAGTGCGATTAAATTACGGTAAGTTTTACAACGAAAAAGTGAATTACTATAAAGAGAGCTTTACCAAATCGGGTGCCGGTGCTATTGATTGCCGTGTGGACGAAAGCTACGTGAAAAAGCTGTTGGGTTATTTTAAAAGAAGAGGATAAACGATTTTGGATTTAAGAATGACGAATTACGATTTCAGATTTATTGGTAAAGTATTAAAATTAGGAACAAACTTCCACAAAAGTTTATTTCTGTCTTTATTCTTAATACTCAGTTCTTTATTCTCTTTTTCCCAAGTCAAATCAACCATCAATTCTAATTCTATAAAAATTGGAGAACAGATTACTTATCATATTCAAGTAGAGGTCGATTCTACCAAATTAGTGGTTTTTCCAGAGGGGCAAACCTTTTCGCCGTTGGAAATGATTGAATCATACAATGTCGATACTTTAAAGAACAACGATAAATTCAACCTCATTAAAAAATACGGACTCACGCAGTTCGATTCGGGGACTTATACCATCCCTAGGCAAAAAATCATCATTGGTGATAAAACATTCTTTACCGATTCGCTGCAGGTTGAAGTTCGTAATGTAGTAGTCGATTCTACCAAAGGCTTATTTGATATCAAACCCATTATAGCCGTTGAAAAACAAGGCTGCGATTGGTGGAAATATGTGCTCATTACCTTGTTGGTGCTCGGTGCTGTGGCCTTTTTATTGTATTGGTTTATTTGGCGAAAAAAACCATTAACCGAGGAAGAAAAAATAGCTTTGCTTCCGCCATACGACCGTGCTAAATTGGCATTGAAAAAACTGGATGAGGCCCCTTATTTACAGGAAAAAAACCTAAAGGATTATTATTCTGAATTGACCTTTATCATCCGAAAATATTTAGATGAAAAAGTGTACGACCATGCTTTGGAAAGTACCACTGATGAGCTAATTAACCGATTGAATTTATTAAAAGAAGCCAATCAGGTTGATTTGAGTAAAGAGGATATTAAAAATCTGGAGGCGATTTTAAAACGTGCCGATTTGGTGAAATTTGCTAAATCTGCCCCAGATATCGAGTTGGCTAAAATAGACCGCGACACCATCGATTTGGAAATAGATCACGTTAAAGAAGCCTTGCCCGAACCCACTGAAGAAGAAAAACTTCTCGATCAAAAATATCGCGAAGAGCAAGAGCGTAAAAAGAAGCGTAAAAAAGTGTGGCTTACTGTGGGTATTAGCGTGTTTTTGCTTTTGGCCACAATCACCGGGCTTTCTGTAAAATTTGGTTTCGATTATGTAAAAGACACTATAATAGGCCACGATAGCAAAGAACTTTTAGAAGGCGAGTGGGTAACCAGCCAATATGGTGTTCCACCGGTAACCATAAGTACGCCAAAGGTTTTAAAACGCATGCCGCCGCCCATTCCTGAGGAAGCAAAGCAACAAGTAGATATGACCATGTTTGGCTACGGAAGCCTTATTGATGGGTTTAATATTGTGGTTATAAACACTAAGATTAAAAACCTAGGAGAAAACAAAATTGAGTTGGAACAGGTTGCCGATCAAAGCATGAAAATGATTGAGCAGCAGGGTGTAGAGAATATGTTGGTGAAGAACGACAAGTTTGTAACGCCCAATGGCGCCGAAGGCCTCAAGATTTATGGTACGGGCGATTTTCCTACCATTGTACCCGACGAAAAGGAAAAAGGTAATTACACCATTTTGCTGTTCAATTCTGAAAATGTGATTCAGCAAATCTTGTTAGTTTGGAAGTTGGATGATAACTACGCCGAGCAAATGGTAGAGCGCATCTTAAATTCCGTAGAACTTAAAAAAGCAGAAAACTAATGTTTGAAGGCATAGAATTTGTAAATAAAGAGTTTTTCTGGTTGCTGTTGGCCTTGCCTTTGGCCGTGCTTTGGTATGTGTTCAAAAATAAAAAGCAGACCGCCGAGCTTAAAATGTCAAGTTTAAAAGGCTTTAAAGTTACTAACTCTTGGTTGCCCAAATTAAGGCATTTGTTATTCGTGTTGCGTTTGTTGGCTTTGGTGCTGTTAATTACGGCTTTGGCGCGTCCGCAGTCGGTTGACGTGTCTACACGAACTAAAACCACACGTGGTATCGATATCGTGATGTCCATTGACGTTTCGGCGAGTATGTTGGCAAAAGATTTGTCGCCCAACCGATTGGAGGCCTTAAAAGATGTGGCAGCCGATTTCATAAAAAAACGCCCCAACGATCGTATTGGGTTGGTGGAATACGCTGGGGAAAGCTACACAAAAACCCCAATTACTAGCGATAAAGCCATTGTATTGCGCTCATTAAAAAGCATAAAATATAACACGATTATTGAAGGCGGAACGGCTATTGGGATGGGATTGGCCACTTCGGTTAACCGTTTAAAGGACAGCAAAGCGAAAAGTAAAGTGATTATTTTGCTCACCGATGGCGTGAATAATACTGGGTTTATCGACCCAAAAATTGCCAGCGAATTGGCCGTGGAATATGGTATAAAAGTGTATACCATTGGGTTGGGTACCAACGGTATGGCACTGTCGCCCGTTGCTATTTTGCCCAACGGGCAATTTCAATACGGCCGTATTCAGGTGGAAATTGACGAAGCTTTGTTAAAGGAAATCGCCGAAGTTACCGGTGGAAAGTATTTTAGGGCCACAAATAATAAAAAGCTGGAAGAGATTTACGATGAAATAAACAAACTTGAAAAAACGGAAATTGAGGAATTTAAATTTTATAATTATGATGAAAAATTCCGTCCGTTGGTGATTTTGGCAGGCTTGCTTTTAATGTTGGAAGTGTTGCTGAGGTTTACCGTTTTCAGAAGTTTCATATAATAAATTTTGCATTTCCGCGAAGGCGGAAACTCATAAAGTGGAACTTTTGTGATTTAGATTTTTAAAATTGGAATTTTAAATAAATGTATCAATTAGACGAAAAAATATGGTTTTGGGCATTGGCAGTTATTCCTGTAGTGGTGTTGCTCTTTTTGGTGCTTCAGTTTTGGAAATACCGCGCCCAACGGAAGTTCGCCGATAAGGAGTTGCTCAAAAAATTAAGTCCGAATACCTCACTTTTCAAAAGCATTTTAAAACTTACGGTACTTTGCTTGGCGTTTGCCTGTTTGGCACTGGCTTTGGTAAACCCCAAAATTGGCACGAAATTGGAAACCGTAAAACGCGAAGGTGTCGATATTGTTTTTGCTATCGATGTTTCAAAAAGTATGTTGGCCGAAGATATTGCGCCTAACCGATTGGAGAAATCGAAGCAATTGGTAACGCAAATTATCAATAATTTGGCTAGCGACCGCGTTGGTATTATTGCCTATGCCGGGAAAGCCTTTCCGCAATTGCCTATCACTACCGATTATGCTTCGGCCAAAATGTTCCTTCAAAGTATGAATACCGATATGTTGTCGTCGCAAGGTACAGCCATTAACGAAGCCATTAATCTGGCGAAAACCTATTTTGATGACGAAGAGCAAACCAACCGCGTGCTCATCATCATTTCAGATGGAGAGGACCATAGCGAGCAGGCCGCTACAGTGGCCGAAGAAGCTAGCGAAGAAGGTATTCGTATTTTTACCATTGGTGTGGGCGATGTAAAAGGTGGGCCTATTCCAGAAAAACGAAATGGTGTGGTACTGAATTACAAAAAGGATAGCCAAGGCGAAACGGTAATTACCAAGTTGAATGAGGAAACCCTTAAAAATATTGCGAGTGAAGCTAACGGAGCTTATATAAACGGAAAGAATACTAAAGATGTTGTTGAAAACATCCGCGAAATATTGAATGCCATGGACAAAACCGAATTTGAATCGAAACAGTTTGCCGATTTTAAATCGCAGTTTCAGTGGTTTTTAGGCTTCTGTATTTTCTTTTTGTTGCTGGATATTTTCCTTTTAGAGCGAAAAACAGCTTGGCTGAAAAAGTTGAACCTGTTCAATGAAAATTTATAAACTGCTGGAATCGAGATATTTTATAAAATTTTTAACGAACAAAACATAGCATATTTTCTAACTTAGAAATAAAAAATGAAACAATTACTAGCAATTTTACTCCTTTTTACAACTGTTTTCTCCTTTGCGCAAGAAGAGGATAAAGCCCAGTTGTTGGCTTTAAAAAAGGCTAATAATTTTGTTTACCAGGGTAATAACTTATTGGATGAAGATGCCGTTGCTGCCGAAATGGAATATCGAAAAGCGCTTTCTGAACGACCTAATTTGGCGGTGGGTAGTTACAATTTGGGCACATCGTACATTAAGCAAGGTAATTTTGATGAAGCTATTTACAGATTGGAAGCAGCGGCTAAATCGGCGACTTCAAAAACAGAAAAACACAAAGCATATCACAATATCGGGAACGTTTTAATGCAAGCAAAAAAGTGTCAGGAAGCTGTTGATGCTTATAAAAACGCGTTACGAAACAATCCCTCTGATGACGAAACTCGGTATAATTTGGCAGTGGCGAAAGACTGTGCCGAACAGCAAAAAGACCAAAACCAAGACGAGAATCAGGATAACAAGGACGAAAACCAAGACAATAAAGACCAACAGGAAAACGACCAGAATAAGGAAAATCAGGATAACCAAGATAATCAAGACCAAGAGGGCGATAATCAAGACGATAACAAAGACGAGGGCGACCAAGACAATAAAGAAGGAGAGGACGAAGAAGATGAAGGCAAGCCCGAAGATGACAAACAAGATAAAGGTGAGGGTGGCGACGAGCAAAAAGAGCAGCCGAAACCACAACCACAGCCCGGACAGTTATCGCCACAGCAGATAAAAAATTTGTTGGAAGCCATGAATAACCAAGAACAAAAAGTTCAGGAAAAAATGAATGCCGAAAAGCAGAAAGGGGTCATCATTCAATCGGATAAAGATTGGTAAAAGTTAGAAGTTTGAAGACCGAAGCTCGAAGTTTACAGTCGTTTTGTCATGCTGAGCGAGCCTACACTGAGCGCAGTCGAAGTGAAGCATCTCAATCTAAAAAAATGAAATTCAAAAAATACATATTTCTATTATTAGTTTTAACAACCAGCCTTGCCTCTGCACAAGTGCAATTTAATGCCAAGGTAAGTAAGCAAAAATTGGGGGTTAACGAAAGGTTGCGCATTGATTTTGAAATGAATCAAGATGGCGATAATTTCAATCCGCCCGATTTTGCCAATTTCACTGTTGTTGGCGGTCCTAATCAGTCGGTGAGCAACTCGTGGATTAATGGCAAGCGCACCTTCAAAAAAACCTACAGTTATTTCTTGGCTCCTAAAAAACGTGGAAATTTTACCATTCAGCAAGCTACTATTGTTATTGATGGTACTATTTATAAAACCACGCCCGTAAAAATTGAAGTGACTGCCGCGGTCGAGATTCCAAAAGACCCCAACGACCCACAGTATCTAGCTTCGGAGAATATCCATTTGGTAGCAGAAGTTTCCAAAACCAATCCGTATTTAAACGAGGCCATTACCGTGGTTTACAAGTTGTACGTTTCCCCGAAAATTGCTGTCGATAATTGGAACGAAATTGATACGCCAAGGTATAATGATTTTTGGAGCCAGAATATAGATACCCAAGGCCAGAAAGTACAAAACGGAAAATATAACGGCGAGGATTACCGGTTTTTAGTCCTTCGGAAAACGGTACTTTATCCGCAAAAAACAGGAAAGCTCGATTTGGAGCCCTTAACGCTCGATATCGCTTTGCGCGTACCCACCAACCGACGTGATATTTTTGGAAGCGTATTAATGCAACGTACTAACCGAACTGTTTCGGCCGGAAATAAAAGTATTAACGTAAAACCTTTGCCCGAAATAGGAAAACCGTTGGATTTTACCGGTGCGGTTGGCGATTTCAATTTAAATGTTTCAGCGTCAAAAACCGAATTGGATGCCACTGAGTCGCTTCAGGTAAAAGTGGAAGTGGGTGGAAATGGTAATTTAAAATTGTTTAAACTGCCCAAAATTTCCTTGCCAAGTTCGCTAGAGGTTTACGAACCAGAGCATAAGGAAAATGTACGTACTAATCTTTCAGGAATGCAGGGCGCCATTTCCGATAGTTATACCGTGGTGCCGCAGTACAAAGGGAAATATCCAATTCCTAGTATTTCGTTTTCATATTTCGATTTAAAAACCGAGAGCTACAAACGTTTGTCTTCCGATGAAATTGTAATCAACGTATTGAGTGGGCCATCAAACAATGCCACTGCCGATAATTCCGTTTCAAGTGGCAATGTCGGTAAGCAAGCGGTGGTTTTAAATAGCGATCAGTTTGCATTCATTAAAACCCAAACTGATTTTTATCCTATTGAAATTAGCTATTTCTTCAAGACCAAATTATTTTGGAGTTTGTTGTTGATGCCGTTTTTGGCCATTCCTTTGGCTATTGTGGTGCGTCGTAAAAAGGCCAGCCGAGATGCCGACGTGTTTGGAAACAAAATAAGAAAGGCCGATAAGCTCGCCAGAAAATATTTGAGCAATGCCAAAAAATCATTAGGTAAAAAAGAAGAATTTTATATTGCCCTTGAAAAAGCTTTGCACAACTATTTAAAGGCAAAATTGCATATTGAAACCAGCGATTTCAGTAAAGATAAAATTGAAAATCTGTTAAAAGAAAAGCAAGTTAACGGCGAAGTGATAAACGATTTTATAGGTATTATTGAGAGTTGCGATTTGGCACGCTATACCCCAATCGATAACGTAACCATGCAGGAAGATTATGATAAGGCCGCCAAAACCATTTCGTTAATTGATAAACAAGCACGCTAAAACATGAAACCATTATTCTGTACATTTTTGTTGTTAATTGGGTTGGTGTCTTTTTCGCAAAACCAAGACTTGTTTAAAAAAGCGAACGCCCTTTACAACGAAGGAAAATTTGCTGAAGCCATTGACGATTACACGGCTATTTTGGAAACGGGGCAGCACTCATCCGATTTGTATTTCAACTTGGCAAATGCCCATTATAAATTGAGCCATATAGCCCCGAGTATCTATTATTACGAAAAGGCCTTGCAGTTGGCTCCGAATGATGAGGACATAAAAAACAACATGTCTTTTGCCAAAAACATGACCATTGATGCCATTGAGGTGGTGCCAGAAACCGGAGTTTCAAAACTTGTGAAAAACATCACCAATAAGTTGTCTTTTGATGCTTGGGCCAAAACAGCCGTTGGTTTTGTGTTCTTATTTGTCGTTTTGTTTTTAATCTATTATTTCGCTTATTCCACAGCCCGAAAACGTTTGGCGTTTATTGGGAGTTTTGTGTGCTTGGGCTTGATATTCATAGCTTTGGCGTTTGCGTTCCATAAATACAATTTGGACAAAAACGACAATCCGGCTATTGTGTTTGTACAGGAAAGCAAAGTGAAGAGCACGCCAAATGCACGGGGCGAAGAGGCTTTTAGGTTGCACGAAGGCACCAAAGTTCAGGTGGAAGAAACCTACAACGACTGGAAAAAAATAAAACTGGCCGATGGAAAAACTGGTTGGGTAGCTTCAGAAGATATAAAACTGCTCAACAATTTTTAATAGAAATTTAACATTAAGAATTGTATATTTGTTAACCTAGTAACAGATTTTTATGCTAAAACAAATCGTTTCAATATGCTTTACAACGCTGTTTGTGCTGTTTTTAATGGCGCCAACGGTGGTTTCTTTGTTGGACGATTCTGTTGATGTTTCTGTTTTCTACACTACTTCCGAAGAGGAAGAAAAAGGTGCTAAAAAGATTTCTGAAAAAGAACTTTTATGCCACGAAATGGGCGAAACCAATTTGAATGTTTTTTTGGGGGACAATGAGCTTGATTTGGAATATTACCAAAAAAAGTATCCCAATCCGCATTTAAAATTAAACTCCCCTCCTCCAAAATTTCACATATTATAATTCAGTTTTTAGGGCTTAAAGTAAGTCTTAATCAATTTCTTATTGTTTATTCTGAGTTTGGTTTTATAGGAGCCAAGCCAAAAATTTTATTATAATATGTTTAAAACTATTAAAAGCGACTTGCCAGCGAGTATAGTTGTATTTTTCGTTGCCTTACCGTTATGTTTAGGAATTGCTCTTGCCAGTGGGGCACCATTATTTTCAGGGTTAATAGCTGGTATTATTGGAGGTATTGTTGTTGGAGCATTGAGTGGCTCAAATATTGGGGTGAGTGGTCCCGCAGCAGGTTTGGCTGCCATTGTATTAACTGCCATTGGAACTTTGGGTGGTTATCAAAACTTTTTGGTAGCCGTTGTTTTGGGTGGAATTATCCAATTACTTTTTGGAGTGCTAAAAGCGGGTGTTATTGGGTATTATTTTCCGTCATCGGTTATTAAAGGGATGCTTACCGGTATTGGTATCATCATTATACTGAAGCAAATTCCTCACTTTTTTGGCTATGATGCCGAGCCCGAAGGAGCCGATAGTTTTATTGAGGCATCCGGAGAAAATACATTTTCTTCGTTGCTTAGCATTACTGATAATATTATTTGGGGGTCGTTTTTAATTGGTGCTGTTGGTTTAGCCATTCTAATTTTATGGGATAGGGTGTTATCGAAAAAGTCCAAAATTTTCCAACTTATTCAAGGCCCATTGGTAGCAGTGATTTTAGGTATCATTTTTTATGTATTTACACAAGACCACCAAACGTTGTCTATCGCGCAATCACACTTAGTGAGTGTGCCCGTACCCGAAGATGCTTCGTCCTTTTTGGCTCAATTCAGTTTTCCCAATTTTGGAGTGATTACCAATCCCGATGTTTGGGTAGTGGCATTTACAATTGCATTGGTAGCCAGTTTGGAAACATTGTTGTGTGTTGAGGCTACCGATAAACTGGATCCGCATAAAAACGTAACGCCAACAAACAGAGAATTGTTAGCTCAAGGAACTGGTAACATTCTTTCCGGTTTAATAGGTGGATTGCCTATTACGCAGGTAATTGTTCGTAGTTCTGCAAATATCCAATCAGGTGGACAATCTAAATTATCAGCTATTATCCACGGATTTTTCTTGTTGATTTCGGTGATTTTGATTCCAAGATTGTTGAATATGATTCCTCTTTCGGTTCTAGCTGCCATTTTATTGGTTGTAGGATATAAACTAGCAAAACCTTCATTATTTAAAGTGATGTACAATTTAGGTTGGAAGCAATGGGTGCCATTTATCGTAACGGTTTTGGGTATCGTTTTTATCGATTTGTTGTATGGTATCGGTCTCGGACTTATGGTTGGTATTGTGGTTATTCTTTTAAAGAGCTACCAAAATTCGCATTTCCTTCATATTGAAGACAAGAGCAACGGAAAGCATAAAATTAAGATGACACTTGCCGAAGAGGTAACTTTTTTCAACAAAGGTGCTATTTTAAAGGAATTGGACAGTTTACCAAAAGACACTTATTTGGAACTGAATCTTTTAAAAACAAGGTATTTGGATAACGATATCATAGAAATTCTTGAAGATTTCCTATTTAAAGCCAAAGAGCGGAATATCGATATCAAATTGGTATCGAAACGGGGTGTTGAAGAAAATCCTGAGAGTTTTATTAAGTTTTTCAATGAAAGACCTAAGTCGAGCATCAGTTTAAGTTAATCATCATGGATGGCAATAAAAATAAAATTTTAGTTCTTTCAGACTTAAAGGATTCTACCGAGGCTATACTTAAAAGTGCCATAGCCTTGGCCAAAATCCTAAGTGCTGATATCAAGTTTTTTCATGTGAAAAAAGGAACGGATGTGGTGGATAGAGATAGCCAATTATCCAGCTTTCGCACCATAAACGAGCAGCATAGTTTAACCAAAAACAGTATTGATGGCATTATAAAGTCGGTTTCCAAAACCTACGGCCTAAAGATTGATTACAGTTATGCTTTCGGAAACATAAAAAACGAAATTCAAGACCAATTGGATACATACCAACCCGACGTTGTTATTGTGGGACGCCGAAAATCGAGATTGGGTTTGGCTGGAGACAAGATTATAAATTTTGTTTTAAAAGCCCATGAAGGCCCAGTATTGGTGGTTAACAGCAAAAACACCATTGAGCCCGATAAAGCACTATTTATGGCTATTTTAAACGGAAGGGCCTCGGGCTATAGCGATGCCATTACCAACAGTTTATTGGAACAGACCCAAAAACCGTTAAAACTATTTGAGGTTGTCGATAAAGCCGGAAAACACAAAGGCAACGAAGCGTCTTCAGCTAATGGGGATGTGGAGTTTGTTTTCGAGCGCAACGACAATACCGTAAGTAATTTATCTAAATACCTATTGAAGAGTAATATTAATTTACTTTATTTAAACCGAAAAAGTAAAGAACAAAACAATGATGGTTTAAAGAAATCTGATATCAAGGACATTATCAGTAAAATAGAAGTGTCTATGCTCATATCGGGGTAAACGCGCTCTTAAACCAATTAAATTAAAAAACACACATCATGAAAGCACACACTAAAGAAACACAAGCAACAATGACACCTGAAAAGTCGTTGCAATTTTTAAAAGAAGGAAACCTAAGGTTTGTAAATAACTTAAAAGCCAATAGAAACCTCTTGGAACAGGTAAACGATACTAGCGATGGGCAATTTCCGTTCGCCACCATTTTAAGTTGTATCGATTCCAGGGTGTCGGCCGAATTGGTTTTCGATCAAGGATTGGGTGATATTTTTAGTGTTCGTATTGCTGGAAACTTTGTAAACGAAGATATATTAGGTAGTATGGAGTTTGCCTGTAAATTGGCAGGAACCAAAATCATTGTGGTTTTGGGCCATACTAGTTGTGGTGCAATAAAAGGCGCTTGCGACGATGCTAAATTAGGAAACTTAACCAGTATGTTGGGGAAAATTAAACCAGCCGTAAATGCTGTTAAGGAACCAGAAGATGCCAGCAAAAGAAATTCTTCCAATATCGATTTTGTCAACAATGTTGCCGAGAAAAATGTTGATTTAACCATTGAAAATATCAGAAAGCAAAGTCCCGTTTTAAAAGAAATGGAAGATAACAAACAGATAGCCATTATTGGTGCTATGTATGATATAAACACGGGTGCAGTAACTTTTTACGAATAAAGCACTGTATGGGAAGAAATAATATGAAACCAGCATGTTTAATCCCGATAGCTATCGGGACATTAAACACACAGTGGAATGATTATTTTGAACATTAAGGTTACATGTGCCCATTGAAAAACAATAAAAATCGACACATGAAAAAGAAAATAAGTTTGGTGGCATTAATCTTCGGGTTAATGCTACCTTTTTTTGGCCAAGCCCAAGATAGCAATTTTGGTAATTGGCTTATTTACATCGGAAACAAAAAAATAAATTCCAAGTGGAACATCCATAACGAGGTGCAGTACCGAAACTACAACGCTATTGGCGATTTAGAGCAGTTGCTGTTAAGAACCGGTTTGGGGTACACCTTTAACGAAGGAAAAAGCAACGTGCTTTTTGGCTATGGCTACATTCTTTCTGAAAACTACGTTGGAAATACAAATGATAAAGTTTCGGTTAACGAGCATCGTATTTTCCAACAGTTCATCTCAAAACAAGCCATAGGCTCAGTAAGCTTACAACATCGGTACCGTTTTGAACAACGTTTTGTGGAAGCCGATTTTAAAATGCGTTTTCGCTACTTTTTGGGAGTGAACGTGCCGCTTTGTGCACAGGATGAAATCCCAAGCAAATTTTATCTTTCAGCATACAACGAAATATTTTTAAATACCGAATCACCCGTTTTCGATAGGAACCGACTTTACGGAGGTTTAGGCTACAATATCAATAAAAATGTTCGGGTTGAAGCGGGTTATATGAACCAGTTTTTTGAAACCGATGGCCGCGACCAATTTAATATAATGACCTTTGTAAACTTTTAAAAATCAAAAAAAATCAATACTTTAAGTGTTGATTTTTTTTTGCAATAAAACCAATAAACCTAACTAGTGTTTCTAAATTAAACTGAATTATGAAGAAATTATTCTCAAACATAAAAGGTGATGCCTTTGGAGGAATAACCGCAGGTATCGTAGCGCTACCATTGGCATTGGCTTTTGGGGTGTCTTCCGGGTTAGGGCCCACGGCTGGTCTCTACGGAGCTATTTTTATTAGTTTTTTTGCTGCTCTTTTTGGTGGAACCAACACTCAGATTTCGGGGCCCACCGCACCCATGACGGCCGTGAGTATGGTGGTGATTGCCAGTATTATTGCCGTTAACGATGGTGATGTCAATCAAGCGCTGCCAGTAATCCTAACCGTGTTTTTATTGGCAGGGCTCATGCAAATTGGGCTTGGTATTTTGGGTTTGGGAAAATACATTCGTTATATTCCTTATCCAGTGGTTTCTGGATTTATGACGGCTATTGGGGTTATTATTCTGCTCACCCAAATTTTGCCTTCATTGGGTTATTATCCCAAAGAAGATGTAGAGTTTGTTGATACCTTTAAACCACAGGCCGAAGAGGTTATTTTAGAGAATATTTTAAAAGAAGAAGCTGAAGAAGGCATTTTGGTGTTGGAAGACTTTAAAGAAACCATTAGAAGGGCGGGAGAGATAACGCAAGCTGATATTTTAAAAGAATCCCAGACTTTGGCAGCAAAGGAAGCTTCGGGGGCTTTAGGGGCCGTTAAAGCGCTGCCACGGGCGTTGCAGAATGTCAATTGGTTGGAATTGATATTGGCACTCGGTACTATTTTTATTATTTATGGTTTTAAAAGAATTACTAAGGCCGTTCCCAGCACGTTGGTAGCCTTATTGGTCATGTCGGGGATAGCGGTTGGTTTCGGGCTCGATTACCGACCCATCGAAGAAATCCCTAGCGGATTGCCAGTACCTAATTTAGAGATTATCACAGGGTTCAAGCTCAGTAAGGTAACGCCCTATGTGTTCACTGCGCTTACTTTGGCGCTTTTGGGAGCGATAGATTCTTTGTTGACCAGTGTAGTGGCCGACAATATGACCAAAACCAAACACAAACCCAACAAAGAATTGGTGGGGCAAGGTATTGGTAACAGTATCGCTGCCGTTTTTGGAGGTATTCCAGGAGCGGGTGCAACCATTCGAACGGTGGTAAATATTACTTCTGGTGGAAAAACAAAGCTTTCAGGAATGATTGCGGGAGTGCTATTGTTCGTAATTTTACTCGGTTTAGGCCCAATCGCATCAAAAATTCCAGCGGCAGTTTTGGCTGGGATTTTAATAACCGTGGGTATTGGGGTAATGGATTATAAAGGACTAAAAGCCATTCCGAGTTTGCCAAAAGATATCAAACTAGGGCCACTTAAATTGAGCTCAGAAGTACTCATTATGTTGGTAGTACTCTTCCTCTCTACGTTTTGGAACTTGGTATATGCCGTGGGTATCGGTTTAATTATCGCGTCATTGATGTTTATGAAGAAAATAGGTGACCTAACTGCCGAACGCAGTAATGTAACGCCTCTCCAAGAAGATGCTTGGAAAGATGAAGCTAGTTTCCCTGAAAACTTAAAAGAAGAAGTATTCATCAAGCATCTTAAAGGGCCACTGTTTTTTGGTTCAACGAATGAATTTCAGCAATTGTCAGAGCAGATTCCCGCAACGGCAAGTACCGTCATAATTAGGTTGGGGCGGATGCAATACATGGACCAATCGGGGCTTTATGCCATGGAAGACGTGCTTCAGGATTTGAATAAAAAAAATATCGAAGTGCTTTTTGTAGGCTTGTTGAAACAACCTAAATATATGATGGAGCGTATTGATATTATCCCCGATTTAATTCCCAAGGAACACATTTTTGAAACATTTAAGGAATGTATGAAATGGGTAAAGTCAAATGTGAAGGATGAATATTAAGCTTGTTTTTTTTCAAGAAATAATTCAACAAAAAAGCCGCCCAACAACGGGCGGCTTTTTTGTTTGAATATAAAACCGAACTTTATGGCAAAAACCAATATCAGTTATTTTAGCACCAATTTTTTGGTAGCACTTTGGTTTCCTGATGTAAGTTTTAAAACATAAATTCCGTTTTTTAAACTTGATAAATCTAAAGTTTTGTTGAAAAAACCAGAGGTGTTTTTTAATGAAGCGTTGAAAACTTTAGCTCCAGTTACCGAATAAACGGCAACTTCGTTTTTATCGGAACTTAATTGGTTTACATCGTAAACGATAGTTACTTTTTTATTGGTTGAAGGGTTTGGATATACGCCAAATGAAACGCTATTACTAACTTCTTCAATACCCAAAACGCTGGTTACATCTTCAAAAGCGAACGAAATATTTCCGGTGCTGCTGCCTTCAAAAGCGGTAAAATAAAGTCTGTAAACAGTATCATCGGCATATTTTACGTAAAAAGCTTGGTTGGAATCTACATCATAAGTAAAGGTGCTCATGTTAAAAGATTTCCAATCGTAGCCAATGGTGTTAATTTCTTCGGAATAGCTTAAACTAGGGTTTGCTGGCATGCTGCTTGGTTCTTCATTTTGGGCCACGGTAACTTCGTCGCTATGAAGCACTCCTGTTACCAGGTAGTAGGTTCCTGCGCCATCTAAATCGGCAATATATTTTGTGAATTTTAAGTCCCAATTGCCAATTACGGGTTCGGCAATGGTGGCGGTTTCGTTTTTTAAAGAGTAGTAATTGAACATATTATTTGGGTTGTCCGAATTCGGAATAGTTACAGTGGTGTCGCTGCTCCAAGTAGAACCATCCCAACTGGAATATCTAAAGGTGTAACCGCCATAATAGTCTTCGCAGAAAAATTTGATATAAGAACCATCTGCATATTTTAAAACAAATACCACATCACCTTCAATATGATGGGTGGCAAAGTTGTAATTTCCCCAGCCGTAGGCGTAGGCGCCATCGGCCGAACCTTGGTCGAAAGCACCCAAGTTCCAATCGGTTTCGTCGTTGTGCAGCTCGGCCCACGAGGCTTCGTTGGATACATCAACATTGCTCCAATCGTTCGGGTCGTTCGATACGTCGAATACCTGAATTCCCGCACCATCATTAACCCTTAACGAAAAATTCATGGCGCTGGTTCGTAAAAAGGCAATATCCCATAAACTTCTGTCGTATGAGCTCGTGGCGCCATCGCTTAATTTGTAATATACATCGTTGGCGTAATCGGCCGTCATGGTTAAATCAACCTCGGTTTCTTTCGCTTGGCATAGCGAAAAGCTAACAAGCATCAGCAAAATGGTTTGTAGTTTTGTTTTCATTGTGTAAACATTTTTAGGATTGATACTATTTTAAAATTTATTGTAAAAGTTCGTATTGAAATTCTGGGTAGCCACGTTCGCCGTTATCGTTGGTCATGGCCAAAAATTTAATTTTATAAATATTGCCGTTGGGGTCTTTTACAACAAAAAACCTATCGGAAAAAGCGGTATGCGAAAACACATCGCGCCAATTGGCGCCAATGGTGGTTTGGTCTTTGCTGAAAAGGTTGGAATCGACATTGCTTAAAGCAAAAGCATCATATTCAAAACTGGTGGTTTCAACCATATAAGCTTCGGTGTCGCCCTTGCGGTTGTGTGTTACAAAGTCTGAATACCCATAGCTACCTGCGCCTTCAATAATATTGGTGAAAACCGTAAAACTGATGTCCCAACGTTCTTTTTCGGGTTCAACATCAACAACACTATTTGTATTAAAGCTGAAAAATGAAAAGTTGTAATTCTCCGTTTTGTTTATGGTAACTTCTTGGTGCGTTGAAGCATCCAAGTCGGCATATTGAAGCACATAATCCTTGCCGTTTTTTAAAATCCTTATTTTTTTCCAGCCCCTGTGGTTTCCGGCAACGGCAACGCTTCCTGTGTTTGGGGTTGCTGTACCCACTTCGTAACCTAGGTTAAGCAAATACACTTTGTTTTCTGAAGCACTATCTGAAACTTCGGCCATGGCGGTTTCCAAAATATTGCCGTTTGGTGCATCAATGTACGCAGCATTTTCAGCATCGAATGTGCCAACTGCAACCTGGCTTTTTAAACCAGAAACATCACTTTCGGTAACGGCATCGATATCAGTAAAATCCAACGGGGCAACGGCCATGTAAACCGAGCCGTTTATGGCTACCCTAAACGCGTCGCCGCCGTAAAAGCCCAAATCCCAGGAATTGCGCTGTGCAAAAGTGGTGGCGCCGCTGCTTAAATCTACAAATACCTGGTTGCCTTGGTTGGGTCCGCCAACTTCGGGTGAGATGCTGCCGCCCAGCGATGCGGAAGCGTTCAAAATAAATTCTGAATGGCCCTGAATGTTGGAATTGCTGTAATTTATTGAAGAAACGGCCAGTTTAATTTCGGTAGTTTCATCCAAAAAGGGGTTTATTTTGTTGAAGGTGATGCTGTTTGCGCTTTCGCCCGAATTAATATCGAGCACAATTTTACCGCCAATGGCTTCGGGAGTTGTTGTAAAATCGATGCCGTAAATGGCATTTTCTGAAGTGATTTGGATGTTCGCCGTGCCGTTTTCCGAAGCGGTTTCAGAATATACCAAGGCGATTTCGGTTCCACTTTCAACAGCCATCAAATTTTTTGATAAACTTTCAAATGCCACAACAAAGGGGTCTTGCACAAAAGTTGCGTCTTCGCTACAAGAACTTAAAATCATCAAAAAAAGTAAAAGGTATAATTTCTTCATCATTTTATATGTTTATGTTGTAGGCCAGTTTTAAAAAGTACGACCTGCCGTAGCCCATCGTGATACTGCTCGATGAGCCCGAATGCGCGCCACCGCTTACGGCATTGGTGCTTACGGTTGCGGTGTCCAAAACATTTTTAACACCAAAAGTGGCTTCAAACTGCTTTTCAAAGAAAAACTTGCGCAGGTTTATGTCCATCCAACTGTAAGGGTCTATGGTTTGCGTTTGGAAAAAGCCGTCGCTATCTTGTATAAACCTGTTGGTTTCGCCAATATGCTTGTAATAAGCCGTTACAATGGCATTAATTTTTGGGATGTTATACGAAAAATTAGTGTTTATCTGAAAGTTGTTTTGCCTGTTCGAAGTTTCTTCGGCCTCATAATCAATGGTTCGGTTGGTGCCAAAATAGCTTGCGCCAAGGTTGAGTGTGAAATTGTTGAAATAGAAACCGTTTTCCAATGCTATATTTAATGAAGAAAAATCGTCGATGTTGTTAAACTGAAATTGCATTGGGCTTTGGTTAACAAGAATCATATTAATTTTATCATTAAGGCCAGTGTATGAAAGCGTTAACTTATTGTCCATCACAAAATTTTCGCCTAATCGTGAACGTTTTTTAAGGTGAAAAAATGCCGAGAGGCCTTCTTCAGGGTTTAAGTTTTCGTTGCCTTGTACATCGTGGTTTACATCCACAAAATATCTGTAAAGCTCGTCAAACGTGGGTGTTCGCGTTCCAAAACCCAATACGGCCCTGGCTTCCCAATGGTTCTTGAATAAATGTCTCGCACTTAATGAATAATAATATTGGGTGCTGAATTTATCGTTAAACGAAGCTCTGATGCCCGGTTTTAAAGAGAAATTTTGGTTAAAATCTATTTCGGCCGAAGTAAAAACATCCAAATTAGTTAAGGTTTTTGAAACGCCTGCTTCACCCGGAGCCAAATTGACGCTGAACGACGACCCAAAACCCGATTCCCGATTAAATTCGTAGCCCGCTTGAAGCTTAAATTTTTTACGGTTTATCAAATTACTGAATGTGCCTCTGGAAAACAGCACTTCTTTGGATAAGTACGTTTCGTCGGACACTACATCTTTTCTGTCTTCGCGAATATAATAGGTGTAGCCTTCCCGTTTGTTTTCTTGTTTTTGATAGGACGCCGAAATATTATAAGGCACTTCACCAAATAAACCGGAGATGTTCAAATGGTGCACAAAGCGCTGGTTGTTGTATTTTTCGTCCGAAGCCGAAGGATTGCTGGTTTCGGTTGCAGGATTGTAATTTGAATTTACAATTGAGTCGTGTTTAAAAATATCTTCGTGCAGATAATCAAACTTATAGAACGCATTGATTTTACTGCCTTTATGGCTGATTAAAAACTTTCCGAAATTCTGGATTTTTGGCAACCAACGGTAGCCTCTTAAACTATCGTTAACATCGTAATATTCACCTTTTAAATTATCGTAAAAACCCGCAAAATCGTTTCGGTTGTAGGTAGCGCTTATAAAATCCTTATCGGTAATTTGATGCCCTAAACTAATGGATTGTATGTGCCGCCCTTCATCAAAAAATTCAAATTCGTTGCCCACGGTTTCTTCCTGTACAAATGTGTTGATTTCCCAATCGCTTTTCGATTTCTTTTTGGTAATAATGTTTAAAACGCCAGACATAGCATTGGCGCCGTATTGCACGCCCATGGCGCCCTGCACCAATTCTATGCGCTCAACATCGTTTAAATTGATGGTGGTCAAATCGGTAGAATTTCCAAAACCTTCTTCATTTATTACAGGAATATTGTCTATTAAAACCTTAAAATAACGAGAGCCCAGACCTAAAACGTTTATTTCGGACCGCCCGTTCGAGGCATTTTGAAACACATCAATATTTAAGATTTGGTTGAGCAAATCGGCAAGGTTGTTTCCGGCTCGGTTTTCAATATCTTCACGAGTGATGACTTCAACTTCAAAAACCGATTTTCTTATGGATTGCGGTTTAAGCTGCCCCGTAACAACAACCTCATCTAATTGCTGGGTTTTTGTTGAATCCAGCTCTACTTTTTGCGCGAAAGCTAAAAGCGGGAAAAAAATTAAAAAATAAATACTCGTTTTATTTTTATTTAGACTCATTCTATATAATTTTGTCGCAAATATAAAAAGTTATTTTGATTCAGTCTAAATAAGCATAAATTTTTATATTTGTACTCTTAAAAAATTTAAAAATGAAACAGTTATTATCCTTAGCCGTATTTACTTTATTGTCATTGAGTGTTGTAGCACAAAGCAAGAAAAAACAAGATCAAGCCGCGATTAAAAGCATGTGCGGTTGCTATGAGGTCAATTTTAATTTTGCTGAAACTTTTGAATATTCTGGTGATTCTGCTTATGTGCCATCTAAAACGAAACACGATAAAGCTTTAGAGTGGGTACAGTTGGTTGAAGATGATAAAAACAAAATAGTGGTGCAGCATTTGTTAATTGTTGGGCCGCCAGCGCATCCACACATTGTAAAGCATTGGAGACAGGATTGGGAGTATGAAAACACCGATTTGTATGAGTACGGCCACGACAATCAATGGAACTATGTAAGCCTTCCGAAAAAAGCCGTAAAAGGCCAATGGACGCAAAAAGTATTTCAGGTAGATGATAGCCCACGTTATGCTGGTTCGGCCTCATGGGTGCATGTTGATGGGAAAAGTTATTGGGAAAACACCACGGCAGCGCCTCTTCCGCGTCGCGAGTATACTACACGTAGCGATTATAATGTAACTATAAGAACCAATCGACACGAAATTACAGAAGCAGGTTGGGTACACGATCAAGATAACCATAAAGTAATTCGTGAAAAGGGTAAAAAGGATGTTGTGTTGGCCGATGAAAAAGGCTACAATACTTATGTGAAAGTGGCTGATAGCAAATGTAAGGCGGCACAAGACTATTGGAGTGAACAACAAGAAAAATGGTCTATTGTTAGAGCCAAATGGGATGAGGTGTTCGCTAGGAACAAAGATTTGTATTTAGAAGAAAAGGTTGATAATAAATTGCTTTATAAGTATTTGTTCGATGACGAAAATTATAAAACGGCCAGTCAGATTAATCCGATAATTGAGTCGTTTGTAAAAAAATAACATAAAAACCAAACATAAAAATAGCAATTAACAAATGAGAAATTCAAAATTACATTTAGCATTAATCCTGTTGGTTACCAGCATTACTGCAGTGGCACAAAACAACGTGTTTTTAAGCCGCGATTTTTGGAAACCCACCACGACCATTGCCGAGGTAGATGCCAAAATTAAAGAAGGCAACAATATTTCAGAATTGACGTCACATTATTTCGATCCCGTGGTATTTGCCATTAACAATAACGCCCCCAATGAAACCATTAAATATATCATTTCAAAAGAAGGTAACGACGTAAACAAATTAACGCACGACGGCCGGACATACATTTTCTGGGCTGCTAGAATGGGCAATTCAGATATCATGGAATATTTAATTGAAAGCGGAGCAAAAACCGATATGGTTGAGGACCACGGTAATACCGTACTAAATTTTGCGGCATCTGGCGGGCAGGAAAACACCAAAGTGTACGATATTTGTTTGGCCAACGGTGCTAACCTTCAAAAGGATGTTAACCAAAACGGTGCTAATGCATTGCTATTGGCGGCACCAAGCGATAAAACGGGAAAGCTTACCGAATACTTCGTTTCAAAAGGCTTGGACATCAACAGTGCCGATTACGAAGGTAATGGCGTGTTTAATTACGTAGCACGTACCGGAAATATCGAGGCTTTGAAGGAGCTGATAAAAAAAGGCGTAAAAGGCAACGATCAGGCCTTTATTTTTGCGGCTCAGGGCACGCGTGGCAAAACCAACGGATTGGAGGTTTTCCAATTTTTGGAAAGTGTTGGTTTAAATGCCAAAGTGACCACTAAACACGGCAGTACACCACTCCATACTTTAGCGGGCAGAAGTAAAGATTTGGAAATCATCAAGTATTTTATTGAAAAAGGGAACGATGTAAACGTGGTTGACGAAAACGGTAATAATGCTTTTATGTATGCCGCAAGCCGGAACAGCATTGAAGTATTAGAGCTGTTAAAGCAAGAGTTGAAAAATATCAATATTATCAATAATAAAGGGCAGTCGGCTTTAACTATGGCCGTGGAGCATAATTCACCCGAGGTAGTAAACTACTTGATTGAAAATAATGCCGATGTGCATGCAGTAGATTCCAACGGGAATAATTTAGCGTATTATCTAATCGAATCTTACAGCCCAAGAAATAAAGAGCAGTTTGATGAAAAATTAAAACTGTTACAAACTGCTGGTTTAAACGTATCTGAACTACAGAAAGATGGCAGTTCTCTATACCATTTGGCGGTAAATAAAGAGAATATGGATTTGTTGAAATTAGCGTTGTCCTACAAAGCAGACGTTAATGCTAAAAATAACGAAGGCAACACCCCGTTGCATTTGGCCGCCATGAAGGCAAAAGACACTGAAATATTGGAGTATCTTATAGCCAATGGCGCCAAAAAAGATGCGTTGACCGAGTTTGAAGAAACCGTTTACGACCTCGCTTCAGAAAACGAAATTTTAAAAGAAAAAAACATAGCCATCGATTTTTTAAAGTAAAAAACAATAAAACATGAAATTAAAATATATAGGCTCCTTAGGTGTGCTGTTTTTAGGTCTCGTATCTTTTTCAACCTTAACCGAATCTACCAAATACAAATGCATGATCCAATTGACCAATTACACGGGGCATGGGGCTTACATCGTTATTTCATTAATTAATCCGGAGGGTGAATATGAAAAAACCCTTTACGTTATTGGTGACGACGACGAATGGTACAACACCGTTGAAGAATGGTGGAAATTCTACGGAAAAAAACGTAACAACATCGATGCCATAACCGGAGCAACCATTTCTGGCGGCGAACGCAGCATTAATGTTATCGATATTGAAGATTCGAAAATTGATGCAGGATACAGCATTCGTTTTGAATCTGCGGTTGAAGACGATAAATATCATGTAAAAGATGTGGAATTTCCATTAACCAGCGAAGCTATTAAAGGCAAGCATGAAGGAAAGGGCTTTATCCGTTACGTGCGGATGATTCCCAACAAATAATTATTATTTCGAGTTAGTTTAGTTTTTATGTCTATTTCAATTTGGAGGTACAGTCATCTAGCGTTGGCTGTATCTTCTTTTATTTTCATTTTTTTGGCGTCGGTAACGGGCATTATTCTGGCCTTTCAGCCCATTTCTGAACAATTGCAGCCTTTTGAAGTTTCCGATTTGGATGAGGTAACCGTTGCTGAAACCATTACCGTTTTTCAAGAAAAATATCCTGAAATTTTAGACATAAAAGTAGATGCTAACCATTTTGTTCTAGCGTCCGTTTTTACCGAAGAGGGCGATAACTTAGAAGGCTACTTCAACCCAAACACAGCCGAATATTTGGGGGAGGAAATAAAACCTTCGCCATTTTTTCAGTGGGTGACCAACTTTCATCGGTCGTTGTTCTTAAAAAGTGTGGGGCGTTTCTTTGTCGGGCTGTGCTCGTTCCTTTTGTTTTTAATTGCTGTTTCCGGAACGGTACTGATTGTAAAGCGACAACGTTCATTTAAAAAGTTCTTTGCTAAAATAGTCAACGACGATTTTAATCAATATTGGCATGTGGTTTTGGGGCGTTTGTCCTTAATTCCTATCATCATCATCACCGCCACGGGCGTGTACTTATCATTCGATAAGTTTGATTTGCTGCCCAAATCTCAAGCAAAACACCAAGTAAATTTCGAATCGATTTCTGAAACGCCAAAACAGGAGATTTCAGGTTTTGATGTCTTCAGAAATACCTCGCTTTCCGAAATTCAATCCATCGAATTTCCGTTTTCACCCGATGTTGAAGATTATTTCACCTTAAAATTGAATAACAAAGAAATGCTCGTCAATCAGTTTACGGGAGAAGTTTTGAGCGACATCAACATTTCAAAATTCAGTGTGTTTACGGCATTAAGTCTCAACTTGCACACGGGTAAAGGCAGCATATTGTGGTCGGTCATTTTAGCTATTGCCACAGCAAACATCCTGTTTTTTATCTATTCTGGTTTTGCGATGACTTTTAAACGCCGCGCCGCCCGATTGAAAAACAAATTTAAAAAGGATGAAG
The DNA here is from genome assembly GCA_040429635.1 of Tamlana crocina. Classification (NCBI taxonomy): domain Bacteria; kingdom Pseudomonadati; phylum Bacteroidota; class Flavobacteriia; order Flavobacteriales; family Flavobacteriaceae; genus Tamlana; species Tamlana crocina. The sequence continues at coordinate 460,768 of CP158972.1, forward strand.
CCGAGTTTGTCATTTTAGTGGGTTCGGAAAACGGTAGCACTATTGGTTATGCCAACGCATTGCACAAACAATTGTTGGCTTCGGGAAAAACATCGTACATCACCGAGCTTAATAATTATTCAACCTTTAAAACGGCGAAACAAATTGTTGCCATAACAGCAACTTATGGTCAGGGCGAGGCTCCCACCAATGCCAATAAATTTTTAAAATTGGTTGAAGCGGTTGAGCAAGAACAGCCGTTTTCATTTTCGGTAGTTGGGTTTGGTTCGCTGGCCTATCCCGATTTTTGCAAGTTTGCTGAAGATGTCAATCACGCCTTTTTAAAACTGAAGGATGCCACACAGCTTACCGAGTTGCATACCATAAACGACAGATCGTTTGAAGCTTTTGATGCGTGGGTAAAAAATTGGAGCAGTCAATTAGATTTGACCTTAACCATTCCGGAAGATAAACTCACGGCAAAGCCCAAAAACCTGAAACGTTTTGCGGTAGTTGAAAAGGAGTTGGCCCAAGTGAGTGCCGACAATACGTTTTCGGTAACCCTAAAACCCAAGTGGCCCAAAACCATCAAGTCGGGCGATTTGCTGGCCATTTACCCAAAAAACTACCATCGGGAGCGTTTATATTCCATTGGACGAATCAACGGGCATGTACATTTAAACGTTAAGCTGCACGAACACGGTTTGGGCTCGGGCTATTTAAACGATTTGTCGGAACGCCAAACCTTTAAAGCGCGCATTGTTAAAAATCCAGCGTTTTATTTTCCGAAGAAAGCAAGCCGAGCCATTTTAATAGCCAACGGCACGGGCATTGCACCATTTTTAGGAATGATTTATGAAAACAAAAATCAGGTAGAAACCCATTTATACTGGGGCATCCGAAGGAAATCGTCGTCTAAAACCATTATAGACCGATTGCAAACAGATGTGGAAAGAAACCGATTGAAAAAATTGAACTTTGCTTGTTCGCAGGAAGGCCAAAAGCAATATGTGCAGGAGGCCATAAAAGCAGATACGGCATTAATGGCCAAAACCTTAAATGAAAACGGTGTGATTATGGTTTGCGGGTCGTTGGCCATGCAAAATAGTGTGTTTGCTGTTTTAAAAAGCATTTGTGCCGAACATTCCTTAAAACCGTTTGAGTTTTACAGAGAAAATCAACAGATAAAAACCGATTGTTACTAGCCAGATTTTATGCTGTAACCATCGAAAAAATAATAAATCATGTGCCAAAGCATAAAAACAATATCAAAAGGAAAAAATGGCGAATTGTCGTTGTGCGTCAATTGTAAAATATATCATTTGGAATTCAACAATTTGTATTTTGAATTTGATTACAGGCAATATATCCAGTTTAAGGAATACCTAAAAACCATCGACGCCCAATTTTGGGAGTGCAAATATGCCAAATCGACCTTCAAACGAAAAATACCGATACCTTCGGTTCAGCCGAATTTAGTGTTGATGTTCAATAGGCAGGAAATAGAAGAATTAAAGGATTTGTTTTTTAGACGGAAAGGCAAAAGCCTGTTGAATGTTGACGATATCGATTACCAGTTTGTTTTAAACTGATTGGAGTGTGTCGCTGTCTGGCTCATCTGAATCTTCATCACTATTTAAAACATTCGGAAAAATACTCGGAACCAGCGATTTTACAGGGCTGTAAAGCAAAGAGTCTTCCAAATCATCTTCGTTAGCAAAGGGCAGCGTGTTATTCAAGCGGTCGAATACAATCAAAGTCACACTTAAAACCAGGGCAATTTTCAGTGCGCCAAAAATGCCACCCAAAACTTTATTGATAATGCCCAATGCTGCAAAATCGGCCAATTTGGTCAATGCTTTCCCGGCCAACGATATAGCCAAAATAATAATGATAAACGTTATGGCAAATGCAGAATATTTTATGGTGTTTTCGCTCCAATCGGTTTTGTCCTGTAAAAAATGGGCAACAAAATCGCTAAAATGAATGGCGCCGTAAACTCCAGCAACCAGCGCAAGGAGTGAGGCCACTTCAACAAAAAAGCCTTTCATAAAACCACGCACCAGTCCAAATAAAATTAAAGCCCCTAAAATAATATCTATTACGCCCATAATTCAGAATTTTGTCAAATATAATTAAATAACCATGTTAAATTCGTTCCTTTTAAGGAGAGATGTGGCGAAGTGACCTAGAGGTTTGTTAACTTTGAACTTTTTAAACCTGAAACTAGAAACTAATTTATGGCTAGGGACGAGCAATTAAAAGAACGGTGGGATTTGGTGGTTGAAAAACTGTCGGCACAATTTGCCGATGGTGATACCATGGATCTCGATGCCATTATTTACCTTATTGGCGTACAGGAATTGGGGCAATTGCACCGCAGTTTTAAAAAGGACCAAAAACTCGATTTGATGCACATTGCCATCTGCAAACTTTTGGCGCCTTACGGCTACTACGAGCTCGATTTTGTGGACGAAGAGGGTTGGCCGCATTATAAAACATTGGAAACCTTACCGCATTTAAAAGCGGGCGAGCAATCGGTTTTGATGAAAGAAGCTATTGTGAATTATTTCGTGGAAACGGAGTATATTGAGTAATTATAGGTAATTGCGAGCTTAGCGAAGCAATCTCTTGATTTAAAGATGACTTCGTTTTGTGCGTAATGACTATATTTTACTAAATTTGCCATCCTTTTTAAGATGTTATGATAGAAAAGATTAAAGAACTTATTGACGAAGCCGAAGCGTTTAAAGCCCAATCGAAAGAAGAGGTTGAAGCGTTCCGAATAAAATATTTGGGCTCGAAAGGTTTGCTGAAACAGTATTTTGCCGAGTTTAAAAATGTGGCGAACGACCAAAAAAAGGAATTCGGACAAACCATTAATAAGCTGAAAAAAACGGCTGAGGATAAAGTCAACGCCTTAAAAGAGGAGCTGGAAAGCAAAGAAGAGGTAAAAGGCGTTTATGGCGATTTATCCCGTCCGGGCGAATCTGTTCAGATTGCTGCCCGTCATCCTATTTCTATCGTAAAAAATCAAATTATCGATATTTTTTCGCGCATTGGTTTTAATGTGAGCGAGGGACCAGAAATTGAAGACGATTGGCATAACTTTACTGCATTGAACCTGCCAGAGTACCATCCGGCACGTGATATGCAGGATACCTTTTTTATCCAAACCAATCCTGATATTTTGTTGCGTACCCACACCAGTTCGGTGCAAGTGCGTTACATGGAAAATAACAAACCGCCTATCCGAACCATTTCTCCGGGCAGGGTGTATCGTAACGAGGCTATTTCGGCACGTTCGCACTGTTTTTTCCATCAGGTGGAAGGTTTGTACATTGATAAGGATGTGAGTTTTGCTGACCTAAAGCAAACGCTTCAGCATTTCACCACCGAAATGTTTGGGAAAAGCAAAATACGTTTGCGCCCAAGTTACTTCCCTTTTACCGAGCCAAGTGCCGAAGTAGATGTGTATTGGGGCTTGGAAACCGAAATTGACTACCGAATTACTAAAGGTACCGGTTGGTTGGAAATTATGGGCTGCGGAATGGTAGATCCCAATGTTTTGGAAAACTGCGGTATCGATTCTAAAGAATACTCCGGTTTTGCTTTCGGAATGGGAATAGACCGAATTGCCATGCTTTTGCACCAAATTGGCGATATTCGTTTATTGAGTGAAAACGACGTGCGATTCTTGGAACAGTTTAAGAGCGCATTATAAAATATAACTTTCAAAAAGATTTAAGCCGATGATCCCATCGGCTTTTTTTATTTAACAACAAATTAACTTCGTTTGGTTCGGTTTGTTCCGAACCTAATGTATTTTTGCAGCATAATTTTTTAAAATAATTTATGACGAAAGATATATGTAGCAAAAAAATGGCATTGGTTGAAAAACTTGGTGTGCATTTAGAAGGTAGAGAAAATCTAGCACCTGTTGCTGCACGCATTATGGCGTACGTAATTTTAACAGGTAAACGTGGTACTACGTTTGATGAAATGGTTACGGTACTTCAAGCCAGTAAAAGCACCATTTCTACGCATTTAAACCACTTGCAAGATTTAAAAAAGATAGAATACTTCACCAAAACGGGTGACCGTAAAAAGTATTTCATCATTAATAAAGATTCTGTTTTACATCATATTAATGAAATGATTAAGGAATGGGAAGAAGTTGCTACGCTTCACAAAGAAATCAAAGCATACAAAGAAGCTATTAACGAACATATTACAGATGAAGAGGAAAAGTTCGATTTAACCTTTCATAACGATTATTTGAAGTTTGTTAGAGATGCTTCAGCTTCAATAGAACAATTAAAAGAAAACCTAATTAAAAACAAATTCAACCTTTAAAATGATGACAACAAATAAATTAATTTCAATATTAACCATAGCTAGCGTGTTTCTAGTCGTGGTAAGCTGTGGTAATAAAGACAATGTGCAAGCAGCTGCAGCACAACAGCAGCAAATATTACCATTTCCGGTAACGCAAATTCAAACGCAAACGGTAACTGGTTACAACGAATATCCTGTAAATATAGAAGGTATTGTAAACAGTGATGTGCGTGCAAAAACTTCAGGATACATTCAAAAAGTATTGGTAGACGAAGGTGCTAGAGTACGCAAAGGTCAACCGCTTTTTAGGTTAGAAACGCAATCGCTAAGTCAAGATGCCGAAGCTGCAAAAGCACAAGTTAACGTGGCTCAAGTTGAGGTTGATAAGTTAAAACCTTTAGTAGAAAAAAACATTATTAGTCCTGTACAATTAGAAACTGCAAAAGCCAATTTAGCACAAGCCAAAGCGGCTTACAGCAGTATTGCTGCCAATATTGGTTATGCAACGGTAAAAAGTCCGGTTGATGGTTACGTGGGTTCTATTAATTTTAGAGAAGGCACTTTAGTAAGTGCTGCCGATGCAACACCATTAACTACGGTTAGTGATATTAGTCAAGTATATGCGTTTTTCACTTTAAACGAAGCGCAGTACATAGACCATTTAAAACGAATGACAGGTAAAACCAAAGCAGAACGTATTAAAAATTCGCCAGACGTAAGTTTAGTATTGGCAAATGGCGATATATATTCTGAAAAAGGTCGTATTCAAACCAGTACTGGTCAAATTAGCGAAACAACTGGTACCATTAAAGTAAGAGCAGCTTTTGATAATCCAAATGAGCTTTTAACTAACGGAAATAGTGGTAAAATACGTATTCCTTCAACTTACGAAAATGCAGTAGTTGTACCACAATCGTCAACCTTTGAGCAACAAGGTAAAGTAATGATTTACACGTTGGGCGAAGACAATAAAGTAAGCAGTAAAATTATTGAAGTTGAAGCTAAAGTAGATAATCTTTACGTGGTAAAATCGGGTATAGATGCTAGTACAAAAATTGTGGCATCTGGTGTTTCAAAATTACGCGATGGTATGCCAATTGCGCCACAAGAAATTCCGTTTAACGAAGCCACTAAAAAAGTAGCTACTTTATTTAAAAACTAAATTATTCCTTAAACATATTTATTAGTTATGTTAAAAACATTTATTGAAAGACCAGTGCTTTCAACAGTAATCTCTATTATCATAGTTATACTAGGTGTTATCAGTATAACATCCTTACCTATAGAGGAATATCCAGATATTGCGCCGCCAACTATTAAGGTTACGGCTAACTATACAGGTGCTAACGCAGAGACTGTTTTAGAGAGTGTAATTGTACCTATTGAAGAGCAAATTAATGGTGTAGAAGGTATGACGTATATTACCTCTACAGCATCAAATAATGGTACTGCCGAAATTACAGTGTATTTTGACCAAACCATGAATGCCGATATTGCTGCGGTAAACGTTCAAAACCGTGTAGCACGTGCAAATCCGTTGTTACCTTCAGAAGTTATCCAAACTGGTATTGTAACGCAAAAGCAAGAAACCAGTGCATTAATGTTTATTGCTATGTATTCTGATAGCGAAGATTACGATGCAACTTTTATTCAGAATTACTTAAAAATAAACGTAATTCCTGCAATGCAGCGTATTAAAGGTGTTGGTGATGTATCGGTATTTTCACAACAAGATTACGCTATGCGCGTTTGGTTAAAACCTGAAAAATTAGCGGCTTATAATTTAATTCCATCAGATATTACAGCTGCTTTAAACGAGCAGAATTTAGAAGCTGCAGCTGGTTCTTTAGGTGAAAATAATGGTGAATCTTTCTCTTATATTTTAAAGTATAGCGGACGATTTAAAGAAGAAGGACAGTATGCAGACATCGTAATTAAAGCGTTAGGAAATGGCGAATATTTACGATTGAAAGATGTCGCAGATATCGAGTTAGATGCGCAATCCTATTCATCTAATGCTACAAGTTTAGGACATCCAGCGGTATTTATGGGGATTTTCCAAACCAAAGGATCTAACGCTGCCGAAATTATTGAAAACATAAAAACCACTTTAGACGATGTAGAACAAGGTTTACCTGAAGGCTTAAACTTCTTTGTGCCTTACGATACAAGTTTATTCTTAAACGCATCTATAGACAAGGTAATTAGTACACTTTTAGAAGCCTTTTTACTGGTATTTTTAGTGGTGTTTATCTTCTTGCAAGATTTCCGTTCTACATTAATTCCTGCAATTGCAGTACCGGTTTCAATTATTGGTACCTTCTTTTTCTTGAATGTCTTTGGCTATTCCATAAACCTATTAACGCTTTTCGCATTAGTGCTGGCTATTGGTATTGTGGTAGATGATGCTATTGTTGTGGTAGAAGCCGTACACGCCAAAATGGATGAAGGTGAGAAAAAACCGAAAAGTGCCACATTAAAGGCTATGAGTGAAATTTCGGGTGCTATTATTTCTATTACGTTGGTAATGGCAGCGGTATTTATTCCGGTAACTTTTGTAACTGGTCCAACAGGTGTATTCTATGAGCAGTTTGGTGTTACTTTAATTATTGCCATTTTAATTTCGGCAGTAAACGCCTTAACCTTAAGTCCGGCATTGTGTGCATTGTTATTAAAAGAACATAAAGACGATGAAGAATTAAAAGGAAAAAATGCACTTCAAAAATTCTACACGTTATTTAACAGAGGATTTGATGCAACGGTAAATAAATACGGTAAGTCATTACAGTTTTTATATAAAAACAAATTTGTATCAGTAATGTTATTAATCATTGCTGGTGTAGGTATTTATTGGGCTGCAACAACAACGCCTACAGGATTTGTGCCAAATGAAGATAGAGGAATTATTTTCGCTAACATAGAATTACCTGCAGGTGCATCATTAGACCGTACCGAAGCAGTAACTAAAGAATTATACGCAAAAATTAAAGACCTTGATGGTGTAACAGATGCCAGTTTTATTAAAGGACGTAGTTTAATAAGTGGTGCTGGTAGTAACTTTGGTATTGGTTTCGTGAAGTTAGATGATTGGTCTGAAAGAGAATCTGAAGCCTTATCTGCACAAGCCATCACCGGAAAATTATTTGGTATTGCGGCAACTATTCCAGAAGCAAAAATTATTTTCTTCTCGCCACCAAGTATTCGTGGTTTTGGTAATTCAGCTGGTTTTGAGGTGAATTTATTAGATAAATTCGGTGGTGAGTTTACCGATTTAGATAAAGCAAATAAAGAGTTTGCAGCAGCCTTAATGAGTCATCCAGAAATTCAGTATGCTCAATCAGCATTCAACACTAATTATCCACAGTACGAAATGGAAGTTAATGTGCCTTTAGCAAAAGAAAAAGGTGTGGCTATTAACAGCATTTTCGGGACGCTTCAAGGTTATATCGGTGGAATTTACGCGTCAGATTTTAGCCGATTTGGTAAACAGTATCGTGTATACATTCAGTCGTTACCAGAAGACAGAGCAGATGAAAACGACCTAAACAGTATGTATGTTAGAACAAGTTCTGGTGAAATGACGCCAATTACACAGTTTGTAACCTTAAAACGTGTGTATGGTCCGCAATCGGTAACGCGTTTCAACCTATTTAATTCAACAAATATAACAGGTGCAACTAATCCTGGATTTAGTACAGGTGATGCCATTAGAGTGATTGAAGAAGAAGTGGCAAAACTGCCAAGTAATTACACCGTTGCATATTCTGGTTTAACACGAGAAGAGGTAAATGCAGGTAACCAAACCACGTTTATTTTCATCTTAAGTATTCTGTTTGTGTATTTCTTATTAAGTGCGCAGTACGAGAGTTATATTTTACCATTTTCGGTATTATTATCGCTACCATTTGGTGTATTTGGTGCGTATATAAGTACGAAATTCTTTGGATTGGAAAACAACATTTACTTCCAAATTGCACTGATAATGCTGGTTGGTCTGTTGGCTAAAAACGCCATACTTATTGTTGAGTTTGCATTGCAACGACGCAAACAAGGCGAAGGTATAGTAGATGCAGCTATTCATGGAGCCAAAGCACGTTTACGACCAATTTTAATGACATCGTTCGCCTTTATACTTGGGTTAATGCCATTGGTATTGGCCAAAGGTGTTGGTGCCGAAGGAAACAATTCTATTGGTACAGGTGCAGCTGGTGGTATGTTAATAGGAACCATTTTAGGTGTATTTGTTATTCCAATTTTATTCATCTTTTTTCAATGGTTACAAGAAAAAGTATCGCGTAAACCAGAAGTAGAAACAATTGAAGCTTAAAAAAATGAAATTAACTATAAATAAAAATTTTAGTAAAGGCGCATTAATTTTAATGCTGGCGCTAACACTGCAAAGTTGTTTTGTGGCGAAGGATTACACACGTCCTGAATTAGAAGAAACAGAACATTTGTATAGAACCGATAACTTACCACAAGATAGTATATCGTTAGCAGATGTATCGTGGAAAGATATGTTTAAAGACCAATATTTAGCGCAATATATTGAAGAAGGTCTTCAAAACAACCTAGATATTCGTGTGGCTATTCAGCAAATTGCTATTGCGAATGCGTACATGAAACAAGGTAAAGCAGGTTATTTACCAACGTTAACTGGTACAGCCCAAGTAACACATCAAGAACTGTCTGAAAACAGTCAGTTTGGTGGTTTTTTCTCGTCTGTAGATCAATATGAATTATCTGGTAGTTTATCTTGGGAAGCCGATATTTGGGGTAAAATAAGAAGTAATAAACGTGCAGGCGAAGCCAGTTATTTACAAACTGTAGCAGCACATAAAGCTGTAAAAACCGAATTAATTTCGGCAATAGCATCAACCTATTATCAACTATTAGCCTTAGATGAACAATTAGAAATTACTGAAAGAACCATTGCCACTAGAGACAGTAGTGTTTACACTATTAAGGCATTAAAAGATGCTGGAAATGTAACACAAGTTGCTGTAGACCAATACATAGCGCAGTTTAACAATGCCAAAGCGTTAAAAGTAGATTTACAAGCAGCCATTTTTAGAACCGAAAACACGTTAAATTTCTTATTAGGAAGACCTGCAGAACCAATTGAACGTAGTAAGTTAACCGAGCAACAGTTAGATGAAAACATTACACTTGGCGTGCCAGCAACCTTGTTGAGAAATAGACCAGATGTGATTGCTTCAGAATACAATTTAATCAATGCTTTTGAGCTAACTAATGTGGCAAAAAGTAACTTTTATCCATCGTTGACCTTAACCGCAAGTGGCGGATTTCAAAGTTTAGAATTAGATAAATTATTTAATGCCAATTCATTGTTTGCAACAGTTGTTGGTGGTTTAACACAGCCAATTTTTAATCAGCGTAAAATAAAAACACAACACGAAGTAGCCAAAGCACAGCAAGAACAAGCGCTTTTAAACTTTAAGAAAACCTTGTTAACTGCAGGTAACGAAGTGTCTAACGCACTTTACGTTTACAATGCTGAAACCGAAAAATTCGAATATCGTAAAAATGAAGTTGAAGCCTTAAGACAAGCTGAAGCAAACTCAGAAGAGCTATTGCAAAATGGTTTAGCTAATTATCTTGATTTGTTAACCGCAAGAGAAAGTGCGCTTAATGCCGAATTAAACGTTATTGATAACAAATTACAACAATTGCTAAGTGCGGTAACTTTATACGAAGCACTTGGTGGCGGTTGGCAATAGATTTTTTTTTAATGTTAGGTTAGTTTGTTTATGATTGGCAAAGAACACATTATTGCGTTCGCAGCCGAGAAATTCACCCAATTCGGCAGCAAGCGGTTCACTATGGATGAGCTCGCTGCCCTATTGGGGATTTCTAAAAAAACAATTTACCAGTATTTTTCCAGTAAAGAAGATTTGGTGGTGGCCAGTATTCAATATTTAATTGACGAATACAACGAAACACTAGAGCATTTAATAAAATCCGAGAAAGACCCAATCACTAGTATTATTTTAATGTACGAAAAGGCTTTTGAGCGCCTAAAGTACTTTAAACCTTCCTTTATTTTCGGACTAAGAAAATACTATCCGTTAGCCAACAAAGTATTTGACGATTTTCGGAATAATTTTGTAAAAGAACGGATTTACAGCCTTTTGAAAGTGGCAAAAGAAAAAGACATTTTATTGGAAGGGGTAAATTTAGATTTGTTTTGCGATCTGTACTTTAAACGGTTTGAAGAAGTCGCTTTTATACGTAATAACTTGTTCGATGTGTATTCTAACACAGATTTGCTAAACCATTTTATTATTTTTAGTTTACGGGGCATTACCAAACCCAATTATTCGAATCCTTATTTTGAATAGTTTTCTATTTTTGCAGCATGAAGAAAGATATTGATATTCCAAAAGTTGAAGGTGTTTATGTAGCCGTGGTAAACGAGTACAACGATATTTATAAAACCCAAGATTGGAACGCTTACATCATTAACGATAAAGCTGTGGATTTGGAAGTGGTACTAATTGTAACCAACGGTTATGCCGGCGATAAAATAACATCCACCTTTCGGAAAAAACTCGATAAGCTTCCCGCAAAAAGCTATGCCAAAATCGAATTGATGCAGGAAGAACTCTTTGCTTTAAACAACCAATTTAAAGTATCGTTTTTTGAGGGCAACCAAATGTTCGATAAAACCTATCTGTTTAGAAAAAATACCATTAACGAAAAGGCGTTGCAGCCCATTCCTTTAATGAAAGTGAAAGGGGTTTTGGTGAAGTAAGTTTACTAAATCTTAAAGGTAATTACCGGACGTTTGGCGTGGTTTACTAAATCTTCGCTGATGCTGCCATTAAAAAAATGCGAAAGCCCTTGGCGGCCGTGGGTACTCATGCCAATGATGTCGGCGTTAATGGATTCGGCAAAATTCATAATGCCTTTTTCAATACTTAAATCGTTGTAAATGTTTAAAGAGTGCGGTTTGTCGCCCAATAGTTTTTGATAGCTTTCCATCCGTTCGTTAGCTTCCTCGGTGGTTATAAACATATTGGGTGTGTTCACCAATAGAAGGTGCAATTTGGCGCCAAACATATCGGCGAAATTCATGGCTTTTTTAAAGGCATCTTTGCTTTCATCTTCAAAATCTGAAGCAAAAACAAAATGGCCAACATTAAAGATGGGATGCTCTTTTTTAACCACCAAAACTGGTGTTTCAGAGGTTCGAACTACTTTTTCGGTATTGCTGCCAATCAACATTTCGCGCAGTCCGCTTACGCCGTTAGATCCCATTACAATCAAATCGATGTCGTGCTTTTTGCATACATGGAAAATGCCTTTGAAAATTTCTTGAAAGTCTACAGTTTCGTGCACTGTTATCCCTTCTAAAAAATCTTTCTTCATAAGGGTTTCAAACTTTTTGTGCGCCAGTTTCATAAAAAACATGGCTTCGGGCAAAGCACTTTGTGTGCCCAAAGGGTCTACTTCCTGAAGAGGGATTTCAAGCATGTGAAGCAGAAAAATTTCGCAATTGTGCTTTTTTGCGATTTGCGCCGCCACCTTAAGGGCGTTTTCGGCTTGTTCAGAAAAATCGGTGGGGACAAGTAATTTTTTCATCAGTTCAAGGTGTATTTAGTTAGTGTTTTATTGAGTCAGATGTATTTAAATTTATGAAATATTCCTTTAAAAATCAATAAAATATTATATATTTGCACCATAGAAAGACGAAATTAAAGATTATGAGGGGACAAAAAGTCCCCTCTTTTTATACTAAAAAATGTTTAAAACGAAGGTTACAGAATTACTTGATGCTGCATTGACGGAACGCCAAGATTTGTTTTTAATAGATTTAAGCATTTCGCCAAGCAACCACATAAAAGTGATTATTGATGGCGATAATGGTGTTTTGGTTGACGATTGTATTTTTGTAAGCCGCGCCATAGAGCATAATTTAGACCGTGAGGAGGAAGATTTTTCTTTGGAAGTGATGTCGGCAGGAGCAGCCTCGCCATTGGTGCATCAGCGCCAGTATAAAAAAAATATAAGTCGAACGCTTCAGGTGAAAACCAATTCAGAAAGTGTTGAAGGGGTACTTGCCGAAGCAGACGATAAAAGTATAAAGCTAGAATGGAAGGTTAGAGAGCCCAAGCCCGTTGGTAAAGGCAAAACCACCGTAAAAAAGGAAGCCAATATTCCTTATGAAGATATTGTTGAAGCAAAAGTTATGATTAAATTTTAATTTAAAAGAGATATGGAAAATGTCGCGTTAATTGAATCTTTTTCAGAATTCAAAGACGATAAGTTAATTGACAGAGTAACGTTAATGGCTATTTTGGAAGAAGTATTTAGAAGTGCCCTTAAGAAGAAATTTGGAGATGATGATAATTTTGATATTATTGTTAACCCAGACAAAGGGGATTTAGAAATATGGAGAAATAGGATTGTGGTTGCCGACGGAGAGGTAGAGGACGAAAACCAAGAAATCTCTCTTTCTGAAGCGCAAAAAATTGAGCCCGATTTCGAGGTTGGCGAAGATGTATCTGAAGAAGTAAAGTTGGTCGATTTGGGGAGACGTGCCATTTTAGCATTGCGCCAAAACCTAATTTCTAAAATTCACGAGCACGACAATACCATCATCTACAAGCAATTTAAAGATTTAGTAGGTGAAATTTATACAGCCGAAGTGCACCACATCCGTCATAGAGCCGTGATTTTGTTGGATGACGAAGGTAACGAAATCGTGCTTCCAAAAGACAAGCAAATCCCGTCTGATTTCTTTAGAAAAGGCGATAACGTTCGCGGTGTCATTGACAGTGTGGAGTTAAAAGGCGCCAAACCAACTATAATCATGTCGAGAAGCTCGCCCGTATTTTTGGAAAAACTTTTCGAGCAGGAAATTCCAGAGGTGTTCGATGGCTTGATTACTATAAAAAATGTAGTGAGAATTCCAGGTGAAAAGGCAAAAGTAGCTGTAGATTCTTATGACGATAGAATTGACCCAGTAGGTGCCTGTGTAGGTATGAAGGGATCAAGAATACATGGTATTGTACGTGAGTTGGGTAACGAAAACATCGATGTAATTAACTATACCAACAACTTACAATTGTTTATTACACGTGCCTTGAGCCCTGCAAGAGTAACTTCAATAAAAATTGATGAAGAAGCGAAGCGTGCCGAGGTAATTTTAAAACCAGAAGAGGTAAGTAAAGCCATTGGTAGAGGTGGGCACAACATTCGTTTGGCCGGTCAATTAACAGGTTACGAAATCGATGTGTTTAGAGAAGGTGCTGAAGAAGATGTGGAATTAAGAGAATTCTCTGATGAAATTGAAGGATGGATCATCGAAGAATTCAGCAAAGCTGGAATGGATACGGCAAAAAGCGTATTGGAGCAAGATGTTGATGATTTGGTGAAAAGAACCGACTTGGAAGAGGAAACCATTAACGAAGTTATCAGAATTCTTAGGGAAGAATTTGAAGAATAATAAAAATAGTGCAGATTTGCACAACTTTGTGCCATTATAAAGGCATAATATATATATTTGAGTATTTTAAAGGCAATTTATGGCTGAAACAATTAGATTAAATAAAGTATTACGCGAACTGAACATTTCACTAGATCGGGCCGTTGAATTTTTAGATTCAAAAGGTATCGAGATAGAGAAGCGTCCAACGACCAAAATTTCTGAGGAAACTTATAATATCCTTTCCGATGAATTTGAGACCGACGCGAATAAGAAAATGAAGTCGCAAAAAGTAAGCGAAGCTAAGCAAAAGGAAAAAGAAGATTTGCGTATTAAGCGCGAACAGGAGTTAGAGGCTAAGCAAAAAGAAGAAGAAGCCAAAGAAAAAGCCAAGCAAGAAGAAATTGTAAAGGCATCTAAAACGCTGTCAGGTCCAAAAACAGTGGGGAAGATAGATTTAGAACCCAAAAAGGCCGAAGAAAAGCCTGCCGCTCCTAAAGAAGAAGCTAAATCTGCTGAAAAGCCAGTGGAAGCCAAAAAAGAGGAGCCAAAAGAAGTTAAGCCTAAAACAGAAGAAAAACCTGTTGCTCCTGCCGCAAAAGAAGAAAAAAAGGAGGAGAAAAAAGCCGATGAACCTGCTAAAGAGCAACCTAAAAAGGTGTTGATTGATGGTGAATTGGTGGTTCCTCAAGAAAAGGTAAAAACCCAATACCAAAAACTTACCGGCCCTAAAATTGCTGGCGATAAAATTGATCTATCGCAATTTAACAAGCCTAAGAAAAAGAAAGAGGATAAAAAATCCGATTCAAAACCAGGTGATGCTGGTGCAGGAAAAAGAAAGCGCAGAAGAATCAGTAAAGTTGGTGGCCCTCAAGATAACAAGGGAGGTAACAGAGGCGGTAACGATCGCTTTAATAAAGGCAAAGGCCAAGGACGTAGAAACATTGTAAAGGAAGAGCCTAGCGAAGAAGATGTAAAAAAACAAGTGCGCGAAACACTCGAAAAACTTCAAGGGAAGTCCAGTAAAGGTAAGGGTGCTAAGTATAGAAGAGATAAGCGTGATCAGCACAGAGAACAATCTGAGCTAGATCAACAAATGGAAGCTGCGGAAAGCAAAATCCTGAAAGTAACCGAGTTTGTTACGGCAAGCGAGGTGGCAACTATGATGGACGTTGGTGTAACACAGGTTATTTCGGCTTGTATGTCATTAGGAATGATGGTGACGATGAACCAGCGTTTGGATGCTGAAACCTTATCGATCGTTGCCGAAGAATTCGGATACAAGGTTGAATTTGTAACGGCTGATATTGAGGAATCGATTGAAGAAGTAGAGGATCAGCCAGAAGATTTACAGCCACGCGCGCCAATTGTTACGGTAATGGGTCATGTAGATCACGGTAAAACATCGCTTCTGGATTATATACGTGAAGAAAATGTAATTGCTGGCGAGTCTGGTGGAATTACCCAGCATATTGGAGCTTACGGCGTAACCTTAGAGGGCGGACAAAAAATTGCCTTTTTAGATACACCAGGTCACGAAGCGTTTACGGCCATGCGTGCCCGTGGTGCGCAGGTAACCGATATTGCTATTATTGTTGCTGCAGCTGATGATGATATCATGCCACAAACCAAAGAGGCCATCGCACACGCTCAGGCTGCCGGTGTTCCTATTGTTTTTGCTATCAACAAAATTGATAAACCTAATGCAAACCCTGATAAGATTAAGGAAGGCTTAGCCAATATGAATCTTCTAGTTGAAGATTGGGGCGGTAAAATACAATCGCACGATATTTCGGCCAAATTTGGTACTGGTGTTAATGAGCTTTTGGAAAAAGTATTGCTAGAAGCTGAATTGTTGGAATTAAAAGCCAACCCTAACAAAGCTGCTCAAGGTACAGTAGTGGAAGCCTTTTTAGATAAAGGTCGCGGATACGTTTCAACGGTTTTAGTGCAGGCAGGTACACTAAGGGTTGGAGATTATGTGTTAGCAGGGCAGCATAGCGGAAAAGTAAAAGCGATGCAGGATGAACGAGGCCAAGATATAGAAGCCGCTGGTCCATCAACTCCAGTATCCATCCTTGGTTTGGATGGCGCGCCTCAAGCAGGTGATAAATTCAATGTATTTGAAGATGAGCGTGAAGCCAAACAAATTGCAGCCAAGCGTGCACAATTGCAACGCGAGCAGTCTGTAAGAACGCAACGCCATATTACGCTTGATGAAATTGGTCGTCGTATTGCATTGGGTGATTTCCAAGAACTGAACATTATCCTTAAAGGTGATGTGGACGGTTCTGTGGAGGCGTTAACCGATTCGTTCCAAAAGCTTTCTACTGAAGAAATCCACGTTAATATCATCCATAAAGGCGTAGGTGCCATTACAGAAAGTGATGTGTTATTGGCAACGGCTTCCGATGCGATTATTATCGGATTTAATGTGCGACCTGTTGGTAACG
Organism: Tamlana crocina; assembly: GCA_040429635.1. NCBI lineage: Bacteria > Pseudomonadati > Bacteroidota > Flavobacteriia > Flavobacteriales > Flavobacteriaceae > Tamlana > Tamlana crocina. Next base: position 476,989 of record CP158972.1, read on the forward strand.
CAAGGTCCATTGCAGATAAAGAAGAAATCGATATTAGAACATACTCGATCATCTACGATGCCATTAACGACCTTAAAGATGCTATGGAAGGCATGTTGTCTCCAGAGCTTAAAGAAGAAGTTACGGGTACTGCAGAAATCAGGGAAACCTTCAAGGTGTCTAAAATTGGTACGATTGCAGGTTGTATGGTAACCAATGGAAAAATACTAAGAAACTCAGGAGTACGTTTAATACGTGACGGTGTTGTGGTTCATACTGGTGAATTGGCTTCGTTGAAACGATTTAAGGACGATGTGAAGGAAGTTTCCAAAGGATACGATTGTGGTATGCAAATTAAAAACTTCAACGATGTTAAGGAAGGCGATATTATTGAAGCGTTCCATGAAGTTGAGGTTAAAAAGAAACTGAAATAATAAATAGAATTTAAGCAATTCGTTTAAAAGCACTTATCAATTGATAAGTGCTTTTTTTTTGCCTATCTTTAAAGGAGCTATTAATTTTAAATCTATCATTATGAAAAAAAGAATTACAATCGGGTTCTTTCTCCTTTGCTTTGTTTTTAGTTTCCAATTGAACGCTCAAGAGGGTTTTATTGGTGAAATACGCATGTTTGCTGGAAATTTTGCACCAAGAAGTTGGGCCTTATGCGACGGGCAATTATTGGCCATAAGTCAGTATCAAGCTTTGTTCTCCATTTTAGGAACTACCTATGGCGGCGATGGCCGAACCACTTTTGCCCTTCCCGATTTGCGGGGTCGTGTGGCTATCCATCCGGGTAGTGGTCCCGGGCTTAGTACTTACCGCCAAGGGAGTAAAGGCGGTACGGAAACAAATACGCTAACGGTTTCGCAAATGCCACCGCACTCCCATACTGTAAATGCTGTAGTAGAGGATGGTAACCAATCCGTGCCAACCGGAAATTTACCAGCGGGTACAAAGGCATTAGATAAAGAATATTCAGATGCAGCAGCCAACACAACAATGAACAGCACTATGATTGGAAACTCCGGAGGTGGTCAGCCCGTAAATAATATTCAGCCTTACGGTACTGTAAATTACATTATTTGCCTTCAAGGCATTTTTCCATCTCGAAACTAGTTTGGTTATGAAAACAAATATTCAAACCCTTTTAATTGTGATGTGCTGTTACAGTGTTTTTGGCCAAATTACCTTTAATGGCTGCCATGATTTGTTCGAAAATCAAGACTATATTTTCAGTTACGTTGAAACTGATGCTACGGGCAGAAATGTTTACACCACGATTCCTGTTGATGGTGAACAATCCTGCGGAGGCATTGGTACATGTGAATTTAAAATTAAGTGGAATGATGTCGACAGCGTTTGGGAATTTACTGCCGACGATGGCAATGGTGATTTTGGCTCACCTTACGTTATTTATACCAATACAATTGCTTCTAGTCCCAATCCGCCAAGTTTGGTGTTGGGCACTTGGATTGAAAACAGTTCAATTACAGATAGTGGTTGTGGAGGAAATTTGAGTCCTTCGAATGCTGTTTTAACCGGCGATGTTCAGGATGAAGAACTTTCGATAGAAGAAAGCGCTGTTGCAGACATGGTACGTGTTTACCCTGTGCCTGCCAAACATTCCATCCAAATCAAAACCACGGTGAATATTGATTCACTTGTTCTTTTTGATGTATTTGGAAAAGCTGTAGTCCGCCAATTTTCAGCAATTGATAATGTAGATGTTTCTGGCTTAAAATCGGGAGTGTATTTTTTAAAAATTGAAACTCGCCAGGGCAACGTTTTAAAGAAGATAACAGTAAAGTAAGCTTTAATAGAAAAGGGCGTCAAGTATAGCATTTACTTGACGCCCAGTATAAACTGTTTGTTTCGCTTTTGTTTATTTTTTGGGTTTAAAGATAAAAGCTATAGGGAACTTCTTTTTTATTTGTTGCAACGCTCTATCAGCCTCCAATCGTGTTCTGAAATTGCCCACCCAAATTTTAAAATTTGGTGGTTCGTAAACATCGGTTGAATACCATTCGGAAAACGATTCTTTGAATTCACTTTGTGCCTTTTGGGCTCCCGAGCGGTTTCCGGAGTAGATTTGGATTTTATATCGATCTGAATCGTTGTCGTTTTTGTTCATTTCCTTCATCAGATTCATCAAAACATCTATTTTTGGGTCTCGATTTATTTCGGTTTTTCCTTGTTGGGAAAAGCCCAAAGTGATGCCCAATGCAAAAACGAGAATGCTTAAAATGCTAGTTTTCAAATTCAATGGTTTCATTTTTAAATATTTTTCACAAATGTATATGATATTAACTGAAATGCGTGCTTTTTTATTATTTAGAATTGCTCTAAATTATCAATTAACACTTATGTAACATTTCTAAAATGGACTTTTAATATTACTTTTGCGACAGATTTTTTTAACTGTATTTTTTCTATTTCGTAAATGAAAAAATCATACCAAAGTTTAGAAGTTAACATAACCAACAATATGGAAAAGGTGATTCACCGTAAATTGAGCGCAAACATTCTTCGTTTAGGCTTAATGGTTTTACTAGCGTTTACAACCTCTCTTTCGGCTCAAGATGGAGATCCAGCAAAAGGAAAAGCTTTATTTAATGCCAATTGTGCAGCTTGTCATAAATTAGATAAAAAAATGACCGGACCGGCATTGCGTAATGTTGAAGCGCGTTTGTCCGACGAGCAAGGTTTGGATAGGGATTGGATTCATGCTTGGATAAGAAACAGTTCGGGTGTGATAAAGTCTGGGGACGCCTATGCTAACAAAATTTACAATGAGTACAGTGGAGCGGCAATGACTGCTTTTCCGCAATTATCGGATGATGATATTAATAATATCTTAGCTTATACGGCTGAAGAGCCAGCTGCTCCTGCTCAGGGTGCTGCGGGCGGTGCTGTGGCAACTCAAGCTCCTGCTGCTTCTGGAGGGATTTCAAACGAAATTATTTTAGGGGCTCTGGCTGTTTTGTTTATCCTTTTGGCTGCTGGGCTATACTTGGTGAACAAAACGTTGCGTCGTTTTGCTGAAGCTCAGAATATAGAATTGCCAGAAGAAACAAAAGGAACACCGCTTTGGAAAGCTTTCGTTCAAAATCAATTCTTGATGATTGTAGTGGCGATTTTCTTCTTGCTTTCAAGTGCTTATTTTGTGTATGGCTACTTATCTCAAATTGGTGTTGATCAAGGGTATCAACCAGTGCAGCCTATTCACTTTTCACATAAAATCCACGCGGGCGATAACGGTATCGATTGTAAGTACTGTCACTCTTCTGCTAGAGTAAGTAAAACTTCAGGTATTCCTTCGTTGAATGTTTGTATGAACTGTCATAAGTCAATTTATGAATACACTGGTGAAACATCTCCTGAGTATTCAAAAGAATTTTATGATGGTGAAATCCAAAAGCTATATGCTGCTGCTGGATGGAGCGATGCCGACCAAAAATACACTGGTGAATCTCAACCTGTAAAATGGGTTAGAATTCATAACTTGCCAGACTTCGCCTATTTTAACCACTCGCAACACGTTACCGTTGCAGGTGTTGAGTGCCAAACTTGCCATGGCCCTGTTGAGGAAATGGAAATTATGTACCAACACGCGCCACTTACCATGGGATGGTGTATTAACTGTCACAGAGAAACCAATGTGGCTGTAAAAGACAATGCGTACTATGAGAAAATCCATGAAGAGCTTTCTAAAAAGTACGGTGTTGAGGAGTTAACTGCGGCTCAAATGGGTGGTTTGGAATGTGGTAAGTGCCACTATTAATAATTAATAAGAAGTAATTCAATTATATCATATGTCATCAAACAAGAAATACTGGAAAAGTGTTGAAGAGCTAAACGAAAATAGCTCTATTGTTGAGACGCTAAAACAAAACGAGTTTGTTAACGAGATTCCTACTGATGAATTTTTAGGTGATAAAGATACGTTAGAGACTACATCAACTACTCGTCGCGATTTCTTAAAATATGTTGGGTTTAGTACAGCGGCTGCTTCTTTGGCAGCATGTGAAGGCCCAGTTAAAAAATCGATTCCTTACGTGGTTCAGCCTACCGAGATCATTCCGGGTGTGGCCAACTACTATGCAACTACTATTGCAGACGGATTTGATTTTGCTAGCGTATTGGTTAAAACTCGCGAAGGCCGTCCAATAAAAATTGAAAACAATGCGATGGCTAAAACAAATGGCAGTGCTAATGCCAGAGTTAACGCATCTGTTTTAGGTTTGTATGACAGTTTAAGGGTTCAGGGTCCAAAAAAAGAAGGGAAAGCTATTTCTTGGAGTGATTTTGATGCTGAGACCAATCAGAAATTAACCGATTTAAAAGTTGCAGGAAAAGAGATTGTGTTGTTAACGCAAACTTTTGCTAGTCCATCAACAAGTAAGTTGATTTCAGAATTCAAAGAAAAATATGGTAACGTTCGCCATGTAGTTTATGATGCTGTTTCAGAATCTGCTGCATTGGATGCTTACCAGGCAAAATATGGAGAACGCGGATTAGCGAACTACGATTTTGAAAAAGCGATGACAATCGTTTCTGTTGGAGCTGATTTCTTAGGCGATTGGCAAGGCGGAGGCTTCGATTCTGGCTATGCCAAAAACCGAGTGCCAGACCACGGAAAAATGTCTCGTCACGTACAGTTTGAAGCTAATATGTCGTTAACTGGTGCTAATGCCGATAAGCGTGTGCCATTAACGCCATCACAACAAAAAATAGCTTTAGCTAAATTGCATAGCTATATTGTTGGTGGTTCAGTTTCTGGGAATTTACCTGAAAAAGCAGAAGAAGCTGTTAGGAATGCGGCTTCCCAATTGAAAAAATCAGGAAGTAAAGCGGTTGTAGTTACAGGAATTCAAGATGTAAACGCACAAACCGTTGTTTTTGAAATCAACGAAGCTTTAGGAAGTAAAGCATTTGATCCAAAAACACCAATAAAAACAAAACAGGGTAGCGATAAGTCAGTAGCCCAATTGGTTGCTGATATGAAAGCTGGAAAAGTTGGGGCAATCATCGCAAGTGGTGTTAATCCTGCTTATTCTTTACCAAATGCAGCTGATTTTGTTGAAGGATTAAAGAAAACAGAATTATCGATTGTGTTTTCAATGAAGGAAGATGAAACCTCTTCTGAAGCACAATATATCGCAGCAGCGCCTCACTATTTAGAATCCTGGGGTGATGTTGAAATCAAAAAGGGACATTTTGCTTTAACGCAACCTACCATTCGTCCGTTATTCGATACAAGACAATTTCAAGAGGCTTTGTTGAAGTGGACGGGTAACGATGCTTCTTACCACGATTATATCAAAGAAGCTTGGGGTACTTCTATTTTAGGAGGTGGTTCTTTCAATAAGGCACTTCACGATGGAATCTATGTAGGTTCAATTGCCACTGAAGTTCAAGATACAGCTGAAGTTGTTGAGGAAGAAGCTGCTGCAACACCATTTAGCAATGCCGCTAGAACATTGGCTGCTTCTGCTAAATCAGAAGGTCTTGAATTGACTTTATACACAAAAACAGGAATGGGTGATGGCCAACAAGCCAACAACCCATGGTTGCAAGAATTCCCCGATCCTATCACTAGAACATCTTGGGATAACTATTTAACCGTTTCAAAAGCAGATGCTGAGGCATTAGGCTTAATGAATAAGCACGTTGCCAATGGAGCTTTAAACGGAAGTTATGCTAAAGTGACTGTTAACGGTGTGTCTGTTACCGCTCCGGTAATTATTCAGCCAGGACAGGCTAAAGGGTCTGTTGGTCTTTCATTCGGTTACGGAAGAACCTTAGGTTTGAAGGAAGAAATGCAAACGGGTGTTAATGCCTATCCATTATACCAAAACTTCAATAACGTACAGAGTGTTTCTGTTGAGGCGGCATCTGGTGAGCACGAATTTGCTTGCGTACAGTTGCACAATACCTTAATGGGACGTGGTGATATCGTTAAGGAAACCACTTTAGAGATATTCAATACTAAAGATAAAAAATACTGGAATGCAGTACCTGTGGTGTCATTAAACCACGAAGAAACTCCAGTAACTTCACCAGAAGTGGATTTATGGGATGAGTTTGATCGTTCTGTAGGTCACCACTTCAACCTTTCTATCGACTTAAATGCGTGTACAGGATGTGGGGCTTGCGTTATTGCTTGTCATGCTGAAAACAACGTACCAGTAGTTGGTAAGTCTGAAGTACGTCGTAGCCGTGATATGCACTGGTTACGTATCGATAGATATTATTCATCTGAAACCTCATTTGAAGGCGATAACGAGAAAAAAGATAACATTTCTGGTTTAGGAAGTTCGTTAAGTGAATTTGGCGAAATGGAAAATGCTTCTGAGAATCCTCAAGTAGCATTCCAACCGGTAATGTGTCAGCACTGTAACCACGCACCTTGTGAAACGGTTTGTCCGGTAGCGGCAACATCACATGGTCGTCAAGGTCAAAACCACATGGCTTACAACCGTTGTGTGGGTACAAGATACTGTGCTAACAACTGTCCTTACAAAGTACGTCGTTTCAACTGGTTCCTTTACAATGGAAATGATGAGTTCGATTACCACATGAACGATGATTTAGGTCGTATGGTATTGAATCCAGATGTTGTGGTACGTTCTCGTGGTGTGATGGAAAAATGTTCTCTGTGTATCCAAATGACACAGAAAACTATCCTTGATGCGAAGCGTGACGGACGTGAGATTAAAGATGGTGAGTTCCAAACAGCGTGTTCTGCGGCATGTAGTAGTGGTGCCATGGTATTTGGAGACATCAACGACAAAGAAAGCAAAGTTGCAAAACTTAAGGAAGATAACCGTATGTACCACTTGTTGGAGCACGTAGGAACGAAGCCAAACGTGCAGTACCACACGAAAGTGAGAAATACAACTGAAGCATAAATCTAATTAAAGAATCAATTATATAATTATGGCGTCTCATTACGAAGCACCTATTAGAAGACCTTTAGTTACCGGCGAAAAATCATACCACGATGTAACTGTGGATGTAGCAAAGCCAGTAGAAGGAAAAGCAAACAAACAATGGTGGATAGTTTTTGGAATTTCACTAGCCGCTTTCCTTTGGGGTATTGGGTGTATTTTATATACAATATCTACGGGTATTGGTACTTGGGGTTTAAATAAAACCGTAGGTTGGGCTTGGGATATTACCAACTTCGTTTGGTGGGTAGGTATTGGTCACGCAGGAACACTTATTTCTGCGGTACTTTTATTGTTCCGTCAAAAATGGAGAATGGCAATTAACCGTTCTGCAGAGGCGATGACCATCTTTTCGGTTGTGCAAGCAGGTTTGTTCCCAATTATCCACATGGGTCGTCCATGGTTAGGTTATTGGGTACTCCCTATTCCAAACCAATTCGGTTCGTTGTGGGTAAACTTTAACTCACCATTACTTTGGGACGTATTTGCGATTTCTACATATCTGTCTGTATCACTAGTATTTTGGTGGACTGGATTATTACCAGATTTCGCGATGTTAAGAGATAGAGCTATAAAGCCATTTCAGAAGAAAATTTATTCCATATTGAGTTTCGGATGGTCTGGAAGAGCAAAAGATTGGCAACGTTTTGAAGAAGTATCATTGGTACTTGCCGGTTTGGCAACGCCACTTGTACTTTCGGTACACACCATTGTATCGTTCGACTTCGCTACCTCGGTGATTCCAGGATGGCACACCACCATCTTTCCACCATACTTCGTTGCTGGTGCGGTATTCTCAGGATTTGCCATGGTAAACACGCTTCTTATTATCATGAGAAAAGTGTGTAACCTTGAAGATTATATCACTGTACAGCACATTGAATTGATGAACATTGTAATCATGATTACTGGTTCTATTGTAGGTGTGGCTTATATTACTGAGTTATTTATTGCTTGGTACTCAGGTGTAGAGTACGAACAATACGCCTTCTTAAACAGAGCAACAGGGCCTTACTGGTGGGCATACTGGGCGATGATGACCTGTAACGTATTCTCTCCACAGTTTATGTGGTTCAAGAAATTGAGAACTAGTATTATGTTTTCATTCTTTATCTCTATTGTGGTAAACATAGGAATGTGGTTCGAGCGTTTCGTAATTATTGTTACCTCGTTGCATAGAGATTATTTGCCATCGTCATGGACTATGTTCTCGCCAACGTTTGTTGATATTGGAATTTTCATCGGAACGATTGGATTCTTCTTTGTATTGTTCCTATTATACTCAAGAACATTCCCTGTAATTGCACAAGCAGAGGTGAAGACGATTTTGAAATCTTCGGGCGAAAAATATAAAAACTTAAGAGAAGCTGGACAGAGCTTAGTAGGTACAGGTGCCGATCCAAGAACATCATCTGTGGCAACTGCCGAACCTGCAAAGCAAAGGGTTGAAGTTTCAGAAGAAGAAAAATCAGAAAAGGTAAGCAGTTTATTAGGAAGCATTGGTACGTTTGATGCTGCTACGCAAACCGCTGATGATTTGAAACAGATTAGTGGTGTTGGACCTAAAATGGAAGAAGTGCTTAATAGTATTGGTATTTATACCTTCCTTCAGGTTAGTAAAATGACCAAAAAAGAATACGATTTGTTAGACTCTATCACTGGTTCTTTCCCTGGAAGAGCAGAACGCGATGATTGGGCAGGACAAGCTAAAAATTTAATAAACTAATTATAGTCAATGGAAGCTTCAAAAGTTATTCACGCTATTTATACCGATGATGATGTATTAATGCACGCCGTAAAAAAGGTGAAGGCAGCCAAACATCACATTGAAGAAATATATACTCCGTTTCCGGTTCACGGGCTAGACAAAGCCATGGGCTTAGCGCCAACGCGTATCGCCATAACTGCATTCATGTATGGTTTGGTTGGTCTTACCGTTGCGATAACCATGATGAACTTTATCATGATTGAAGACTGGCCTCAAAACATTGGTGGTAAACCAAGTTTTAGCTATTTGGAAAACATGCCAGCTTTCGTGCCTATCATGTTCGAGCTTACGGTATTTTTCGCAGCCCACTTAATGGTAATTACGTTTTACTTAAGAAGTAGAATGTGGCCATTTAAAAAAGCTGAAAACCCAGATCCAAGAACTACAGACGACCATTTTTTAATGGAAATACCTGTGCACGGTAATGAAGAAGAGCTTGCCAGCTTACTTAAAGATACCGGTGCAGTAGAAGTTAATTTAGTTGATAAAGCCCATTAATATATCTATGAAAAGCTTAATTAAAATAGTAGCAATAGCAGTCGTTTTTGTGGCTGTATCATGTAATAAAAGTACAGCGCCAAACTATCAATTCATGCCCAATATGTATGAGTCTGCCGGTTATGAAACCTATGGGGAAGCGGCATTTAGAGATGGTGTAGAAGCACAATTGCCTGCTGAAGGATCTGTGCCTAGAGGTCACATTCCTTTTGATATTGATAATACCACTGAAGGTTATGAACTGGCTAAGGCTTCATTAACCAATCCGCTTGATTCTACAGCTATAGATTTAGAGAGAGGTAAAGAGCTTTACAATATTTATTGCGGTATCTGCCACGGAACAAAAGGAGACGGACAAGGAAACCTTGTGAAACGAGAAAAGATATTGGGTATTCCAAGTTACGATGATGCCGGTAGAGCAATCACAGCTGGTAGTATTTACCATACTATTTATTACGGAAAGAATGCGATGGGATCGTATGCTAACCAACTTAACGAAGAAGAGCGTTGGCAAGTAGTATCGTATGTGTTGAAGTTAAAGGCCGATTTAGAAAAATAAGACTGATAAGATTATTATAGATATGTACACATTTTCAAATAAATTAAAGACATTTTCTATCATTCTAATGGTATTGGGGCTATTAGGAGTTGGATATGGTTTTATGACATCGCATAAATCTTTTGAAGAGGTTGAAACGCTTCTTGCTGAAGAAGCACACCATGGCGGTGGGCACGGTGAGGAAGCGGCTCATGCTGCACAATCGCACGATGCCCATGCAGCAGATGCTCATGGCGAAGAAGCACACGCTGAAGTTGACGAGCACGCTAAACATATTGAGCACGTCCAGCATCAAATAGCAAATCGTCCTTGGGCGGCATTATATGTCGCGGCATTTTTCTTTATGATGATTGCTTTGGGTGTTTTGGCGTTCTATGCGATTCAAATTGCATCGCAGGCCGGATGGTCTCCAGTGCTTTTTAGAGTTATGGAAGGTATTACGGCATATCTATTACCGGGAGCTGTTATTGTATTGTTGATTGCTTTGGCATCTGGCACTATTGGCCATTATAACTTATTTATTTGGATGGATCCTGATGTAGTTGCCCACGATAAACTGATTCAAGGTAAATCGAGCTGGTTGAACATCACTGGTTTCGCTATCCGTGGAATCATCTTTATCGCTGGTTGGGTATTATATCGCCATTTTTCACGTAAGTTTTCTATCGCTCAAGATACTGCAGAAGATAAAAGTAACTTCAAAAAGTCATTCCGTATTTCTGCGGCATTCTTAGTATTCTTTATTTATACAGAATCGATGATGTCTTGGGATTGGATAATGAGTGTAGATCCACACTGGTTTTCAACCTTATTCGGATGGTACGTATTCGCTAGTATGTTTGTAAGTGGTATTACGGTTATTGCTTTAATTGCTATTTACTTAAAATCTAGGGGTTATTTAGATTTCGTAAACGAAAATCATATTCACGATGTGGCTAAATTTATGTTTGCCATGAGTATTTTCTGGACTTACCTTTGGTTTTCACAATTCATGCTGATTTGGTACTCGAACATTCCAGAAGAGGTAACTTACTTTATTAGCCGTTTCAACGATTACAAATTACCATTCTTAGGTATGGTAGTATTGAATTTTGTATTCCCAATTTTAATGTTGATGAATGCCGATTACAAACGAATTCCTTGGTTTGTAGTGATGACCGGTTTAGTAATCCTATTTGGTCACTATATTGATATTTTCAATATGATAATGCCGGCAACGGTAGGAGACAGATGGTTTATTGGTGTACCAGAAATTGGTTCAATACTATTGTTTGCGGGGCTGTTTATTTTCGTAGTATTTACAGCTTTAACCAAAGCACCGCTGTTAGTAAAAGGCTATCCTTTTAGAAAAGAAAGTGAAGATTTTCATTATTAATTAAGATATAAATAAAGACGAACGATACCAATGACTGCTTTATTAACAATTATAGTTTTAGTATTTATTTTAATTGCCATTTGGCAAATGGTAAAGATTTTCGATTTGGCACAGGCTAGAAACGAAAACACTACCTCTGGTGTGGCCACAGATCAGGATAATAAAATAAATGGTTATTTAATGATGGGCTTCTTAGCTTTTATTTACATCATTACCATAGTATGTTTTGTTAAATGGGGAGATTTACCATTATTATCAAATTCGGCTTCAGAGCATGGGCCAACCATTGATAATTTGATGATAATTTCATTGGTAATTATTTTCTTTGTTCAGACGATAACCCAATTTTTACTGCACTATTTCGCATTTAAATATAAAGGTGAAAAAGGGAAAAAGGCTTTGTTCTTTGCCGATAACAATAAATTAGAGGCAATCTGGACCATTATCCCAGTAATTGTTTTAGCAGGTTTAATCATTTACGGATTGAGCACTTGGGTAAACATTATGGGGGTTGATGAAAGCGATGATCCATTAGTGATAGAATTGTATGCCCAACAGTTTAACTGGAAAGCAAGATATGGTGGAGCCGATAATACGTTAGGAAAAGCCAATGTGCGTTTAATTGATATCGATCGTGCTAACATTTTAGGTTTAGACGAGGCTGACCCTAATGCACAGGATGATGTCATCACTACAGAATTGCACTTACCGGTAGGCAAGCCAGTATTGTTCAAAATGCGTTCACAGGATGTATTGCACTCTGCTTACATGCCTCACTTTAGAGCTCAAATGAACTGTGTTCCAGGTATGATTACGCAATTTGGGTTTACGCCAACAGTAACCACAGAGGAAATGCGCCAAACACCTCAAATGATTGAAAAAGTTCAAAACATTAATAACATTAGAGTTGAAAACAGTAAGGAATTGGTAGCCAACGGCGAAGATGCTTTAGAGCGTTACGAATTCGATTACCTTTTGTTGTGTAACAAAATTTGCGGAAAATCACACTATAACATGCAAATGAAGATTATAGTGGAAACGCAGGAAGAATTTGATGCTTGGATGAAAGAGCAAAAGGAATTTAAAAACTCTTTAGTAAACTAATTTTTAAAAAAAGAAAAACGATATAAGATTATGTCAGCACACGCAGATAACCACGCTCACGACGACCACGGACATCATCATAAAGAAACGTTTGTAACTAAATATATATTTAGTCAAGACCATAAAATGATTGCTAAGCAGTACCTTATTACTGGTACTATTATGGGTGTTATTGGTGTTTTAATGTCTATGATGTTCCGTATGCAAATTGCATGGCCGGAAGAGCCAAACGTATTGTTTGAAGCCTTATTGGGCAAATGGGCACCAGGTGGCGTAATGGATGCCGATATTTATTTGGCTTTGGTTACCATCCACGGTACTATTATGGTATTCTTCGTATTAACTGCTGGTTTAAGTGGTACGTTTAGTAACCTTTTAATTCCGTTGCAAATTGGTGCACGCGATATGGCATCCGGTTTCTTAAACATGGTGTCTTATTGGTTATTCTTCTTATCGAGTGTAATCATGATTATCTCTTTATTTGTTGAAGCTGGGCCTGCTGCTGCTGGTTGGACTATTTATCCGCCGTTAAGTGCTTTGCCGATGGCTCAAGGTGGTTCGGGTATGGGTATGACCTTATGGTTGGTATCTATGGCTATCTTCATTGCTTCATCATTATTGGGATCATTAAACTACATTGTAACGGTGCTTAACTTGCGTACAAAAGGGATGTCTATGACAAGACTTCCGTTAACCATTTGGGCGTTTTTCATTACAGCTATCATTGGTGTAATTTCATTCCCAGTATTATTATCGGCTGCGTTATTATTGATTATGGATAGAAGTTTTGGAACTTCGTTTTTCCTATCAGATATTTTTATTCAAGGTGAAGTATTGCATTACCAAGGTGGTTCTCCTGTATTGTTCGAGCACTTATTTTGGTTCTTAGGTCACCCTGAAGTATATATTGTAATCTTACCAGCGATGGGATTAGTATCTGAAATTATGGCATCAAACTCACGTAAACCTATCTTCGGTTACCGTGCTATGATTGCTTCTATTTTGGCTATCGCTTTCCTTTCAACGATTGTATGGGGTCACCACATGTTTATTTCTGGTATGAACCCGTTCCTTGGTTCGGTATTTACTTTTACAACATTGTTGATTGCCATTCCATCTGCTGTAAAAGCGTTTAACTGGATTACCACACTTTGGAAGGGTAATTTACAGATGAATCCAGCCATGTTATTCTCAATTGGTTTTGTTTCAACTTTCATTACTGGTGGTTTAACAGGTATCATCTTAGGAGATTCAGCTTTAGATATTAACGTGCACGATACATACTTTGTAGTGGCTCATTTCCACTTGGTAATGGGTATATCGGCATTGTACGGTATGTTTGCTGGTATTTACCACTGGTACCCTAAAATGTTCGGACGTATGTTGAACAAAAACTTAGGTTATATTCACTTCTGGTTAACGGCCATCTGCGCTTACGGTGTATTCTTCCCGATGCATTTTATTGGTATGGCAGGTTTACCACGTCGTTATTACACTAATAGTAACTTCCCATTATTTGATGATTTAGCGAATGTAAATGTTGTTATTACGGTGTTTGCCCTAGTTGGTGGTGTGGTACAGATTGTGTATTTATATAACTTCTTTGCTAGTATTTTCTACGGAAAGAAAGCAACTCAAAACCCATGGCAGTCTACTACATTAGAGTGGACAACACCTGTAGAGCACATACACGGAAACTGGCCAGGAGCAATTCCACACGTACACCGTTGGGCTTACGATTACAGTAAACCAGGACACGATGTAGACTTTGTTCCTCAAAACATACCTTTAAAAGAAGGAGAAGAGGAGCTTCAACACTAATAAAAGTAAAATTGAAATATAGAAACCCGCCTATTTAGGCGGGTTTTGTCGTTTAAAGCCTTTTTTTTTCGACAAAACGAAAAAAATAATTGGAAAAATCGACGAAATACAAAAAAATCAGTTAAATTGCGTTAAATTTCATTTGTAATGTGATTCTCCCAATTTGTTGGTAGTATTTAGTACAAGTTGAACGCTATTTAATCAAGATTCTAAAGTTTCAATTATGAAAACAGACCTACTGTTAAGAAATGCATTTAAACATGCGCTCTTGTTTTTACTGTTGTTTGGTACGTCGATAACATTGTTCGCACAGTGCCCAACAATTACAGACTCAAATCCGCCGCCTATCTGCGATGCTTCGGGATTTACTTTTAACGATTTAAGTGCTACGTATGCCACCGATGCCGGAAACGGTATTGTTTGGTATGATGAAGATACCGGAGGGAACCCGTTTTCTCCTTCTCAGCTTGTTTACGAAGGAACGTATTATATTGATAATAATTCGGGCAATTGCCCCACACCGAGAAATTCTATTACAATAGACTTTCAAGTTAGTAGCCCTTCTTCTGGTGTATCATTGGACAAGTTCTATTGTAGTAATGAAAATGCTGTAATTCAAGATTATATTGATGATGCATTAGCACCTTATATTCCAACAGGAGTTGAATTGTATTATGATTCTGGGTTAACCAATCTTGCAAACACTTCAGATCCTTTACCTGTTGGAGTTACAAAATTCTATATTGTTTTTATTGATGGTGCTTGTAAAAGTCAAATTAATGTAGGGAATACAATATTGTTAGCTTCGCCAGAAGATCCAACCCCTGTTAGTCCCCAAACTTTTTGTTCTGATACTAACCCCACGATTGAGGATCTGAATCCGGGAACAACAGGCAGTTATAGCTGGTATAGTAGCGTAGATGGTTCTGGAGACCCAGTTCCTCCAGCTTTATCGCTTACTACACCTTTAGTAGATGGAGCTACGTATTATGTGCAAGTTGATGAAATAACCTGTGATAGTAATGCAGTTCCTGTATCAGTTGAAATTGATGATCCAGTTAACGCAGGAAACTCAGCAACATTGGAGTATTGTAACGACAACCTTCCTGCGCCCTTTAATTTGTTTGATGAATTAACAGGCGCACCATATACAACGGGAAATTGGGCAGGGCCAGTAGCAACATCAAATGGGCATCTGGGTACGGTTGACATTTCATCATTAACCACAGCGGGAACTTATATGTTTACCTATACTGTTTTGAGTAATAATGCTTGTCCTGATGAAACTTCAACGGTTTCAATAATAATTTATGAAACATGGTCGTCGGGTACAGCTTCGGCTTCCAACCCAGCTTCATTTTGCGAGTCTGGCTTACCAACAGATTTTGATTTGTTCTCACTGATTGAAAATGAAGACCCTAATGGGCAATGGACACAAGGAACTTCCAGTTCAGACCCTGTAGTTACATCGCCTATCGATTTAACAAGCTTTACACCGGCAACCTATAATTTTACCTACACCCAAAACTTAGCACCAAGTCCCTGTCCTGAGGAATCTACGACGGTACAAGTTATTGTCTTGGCCGATCCAAATGCAGGTGTTGCCATAGATCAAACGTTTTGCGAGAACGAATTGGCGTCAAACTCACCCTTTAATTTATTCGATGCATTAGATGGTTCGCAAGATAATAACGGAGGTACATGGACCGATTCGAGCAATGCTACTGTTTCTAATAGTTTAGATTTAACAACACTTACTGTGTCGGGGAGCCCATATACATTCAATTACACTATCGATAATGGAACATGTTCAGATACTGAAACTATTAGTATTACGATAGAACCAGCTCCAGAATCTGGTACGGCCAATGGGCCGGCCGAGTTTTGTGAAGGGGCTGCGCCAGCAAGTTTTGACTTATACAGTTTAATTTCTGGAGAAAGTGGAACTGGAACATGGACCGATAATACAACATCAACAACAGTAGCAGACCCAACCAATGTAGATTTATCGGGTTATACTACAAATACATACAGTTTCACATTTGATATTGACCCAATAGGAAGTTGTGACGATGCTAACGTTACGGTATCCGTTATTATCAACCCATTACCAAACACCGGAACACCGTCAAACGTTACATTTTGTGAAAATGATTTAGCAGCAAACTCCCCATTGGATTTATTCGCTCAACTTTCAGGCGAAGATACTGCTGGTAGTTGGAGTGACGATAACACTTCGGGAGCCCTTTCTGGAAGCGATGTTGATTTAACTGTTTTGGGTATTGGAAGCTATGATTTTACTTATAGCATTACTGATGCGAATGGATGTTCGGACAGTAGCACGGTAACGGTTACCGTAAACGATGCTCCGGAATCCGGTACAGCGAATGCGCCGGCCGAGTTTTGTGAAGGCGCTGCATCATCAAGTTTTGACTTATACAGCTTAATTTCTGGAGAAAGTGGAACGGGGACATGGACCAATAATACGACATCAACAACAGTAGCAGACCCAACCAATGTGGATTTATCGGGTTATACTGCAAATACATACAGTTTTACATTTGATATTGCCCCAATAGGAAGCTGTGACGATGCAAACGTTACTGTATCCGTTATTATTAACCCACTGCCCAATACCGGAACACCGTCAAACGTTTCATTTTGTGAAAATGATTTAACAGCCAATTCACCTTTAGATTTGTTTGATCAACTTTCAGGCGAAGATGCTGGAGGTAATTGGAGCGACGATAATACTTCGGGAGCCCTTTCGGGAAGCGATATTGATTTAACAGCTTTGGTTATAGGGAGCTATAATTTTACCTATACTATTACCGATACCAACGGATGCTCGAATAGTAGCACGGTAACAATTACCGTAAACGACGCTCCAGAATCCGGCACAGTAAATGCTCCGGCAGAATTCTGCCTTTCGGAAATTACAACGGGGCAAACTTATAATCTGTTCGATTTACTTACCGGTGAAGACCAATCAGGTTCGTGGACTGATGATGACGCCTCAGGTGCTTTAAACGGAAATGAAGTGGCTTTAGATAATCTTACTCAAGGCAATTACAATTTTACTTTTAATGTGGATGCTATTGGTAGTTGCGACGATGCAGACGTAACCGTAACCATTATTATAAATGATACTTTCGCTCCAACCGCCAATTCTCCACAAGAGTTTTGTGATAGCGCTACCGTGGCCGATTTAGTGGCTACTGGAGATAACATCCAATGGTACGATGCGGCCACTGGTGGTAACCTGTTAGCAAGTACAGACACCTTAGTAAATGGTGCTACTTATTATGCTTCGCAAACCGATCCAGCAAAAAATTGTGAATCGGCAACCCGAACAGCGGTAAACGTAAATATTTACACGTCTCCAAATGCCGGAAACCCCAATGGTACAGCGCTTATTGTTTGTAGCACAGATAATAATATCGATTTATTTGCTGGCTTAGATGGTTCGCAAGATGCTGGAGGTACTTGGAGTAATGACGATAACGTGGGCTCGTTGCTCGGTAGTATTTTTAATGCCACGGGATTATTCGCAGGAACCTATAGTTTTACTTATACCGTATCAGGCACATCTCCTTGTGCTGACGATAGCACGGTTATATCGGTAACAGTGGAAGAGCCTTTTAATGCTGGAACGGATGGCAACCCATTAGAGCTTTGTAGCAACAATGGCACTGTAAATTTATTTGATTATTTAAACGGAAATCCAGATACGGGAGGAACATGGTCGCCTGCCTTAACTAGTGGTACGGGTGTTTTTGATCCTTTAGTTGATGCTCCGGGTGCTTATACCTATGCATACACCAACGCTTGCGGAACGGCATCAAGTAGTATTGATGTTTCAGTTACCTTGGCACCAAATGCAGGAGCAGATGCATCCGCTGCGCTTTGTGTTATAGATGGACCAATCGATTTATTCACCTTATTAGGTTCTGGTGCCCAAAGCGGCGGAACTTGGTCGCCTGCCTTAGCTAGTGGTACGGGCGTTTTCGACCCTGCTGTCGATGCCCCGGGAGATTATACTTATACCGTAACGGCAGAATCACCTTGTTCGCCAGATGCCGAGGCTGAAGTAACGGTAACGGTTAATGATAGCCCAGCTATAATTGTTAACGATGCCAATCCGTCTTACTGTTTGGTTGATAACCCAACAGTAGCAGATTTGTCAATAGCTATTCGTCCAAGTGGAACAGTGAATTGGTACGAAGATGCAAGCTTAACTTTACCTTTAACAGGAACAGAAGGCTTGACTAATGGAGAGGATTATTATGCTACCCAAACAACAACTTCGGGTTGTGAATCGTCAGTGGCCGTGCAAGTTGTAGCTACGGTGAACGATGCCCCAACACCAACCTTGGAAAATGCTTCCGAAGACTATTGTATCAATGATAATCCAACCATTTTGGATTTAAGCAATAATATTTTGGAGTACGATTCAAATACCGATAATGTGGTATGGTACGATGTCGCAACAGGTGGCTCAACCCTTTCAGAAAGTGAAACACTTACAAACACGACTTATTATGCCGCATTGATAGATGCTTCAACGGGTTGTGAAAGTAGTACGCGTTTGGCCGTAACGCCAGATGTTACCGCTTGCGGAAAAGTTAATTTGCCAGACGGTTTCTCTCCAAATGGCGATGGTGTAAACGATACTTATGATGTTGACAACCTAGCATTACTTTATCCGAATTTCGAAATTGAAATCTTTAACCGAAACGGTAATGTGGTTTACAAAGGAAATGCCAATTCTCCAAGATTTGACGGAACATCCAACCAATCGAGAGTGGTTTCAAAAGGAAAACTTCCTGTAGGCGTGTATTTCTACATCTTCAAATTTAATGATGGCGAAAATCAACCAGAACAAGGACGCTTATACTTAAGCAGATAATTGATAAATAAAGCAAAATTTAGAAACGATGAACAATTTAAATATATATCATAAAATAGCTGCTTTGTTAAGTCTGGCGTTCTTATCGATACAAAGCCACGCACAGCAAGACCCCCAATTTACGCAGTACATGTATAACATGAGCGTTATTAACCCCGCTTATGCCACCGCCGAAGAAGGTATTTTAAACCTCGGTGGACTTTACAGAACCCAATGGGTAGGCGTGGAAGGTGCTCCAAAAACGGGAACGTTTTTTGCCCATACACCCGTAAACGATAAAATTGAAATGGGTGTTTCGTTCACCAACGACAATATTGGTGATGTGGTAAACGAAAATAATATTTATGCCGATTTCGCATACGTGCTTCCGGTGGGGATAGAAACCAAAATATCTTTCGGATTAAAGGCCGGAGTTACTATGTTCGATACCAATTTTGATGGCTTCGAGTTGCAATCGGGAGGAACAAATACCGATGATGCCTTTAACGAAAACGTTAATCGTGTATTCCCTAATGTGGGCATCGGTGCTTTCTTTTTCGCAGAAAACTATTATTTAGGTCTTTCAGCTCCCAATATGTTGTCCACAAAACATTTGGAAGAAGAAAATGGTATAAAAGCCACGGGAGTTGAAAATGTGCATTACTTTTTTACCGGTGGTTATGTGTTCGATTTAAATCAAAACCTAAAACTGAAGCCAGCTTTTATGGCAAGAGCGGTAAAAGGAGCGCCAATGGCTCTCGATCTGACGGCAAATGTGTTGATTAACGAAAAATTGGAAGCCGGTTTAGGCTACCGTTTAGGGGATGCCATGAGTGCCCTGGTAAATTTTAGGGTAACACCAGATTTAAGAATAGGCTATGCTTACGATTATACCATAAGCAGCTTAAACGAATACAGCTCGGGATCGCACGAAATTTTTGTACTGTTTGATGTGGACTTATTCGGATTTAAAGGTGGCTACGACCGTTCACCAAGGTTCTTCTAATTTTTAACAACAAGAAAGATGAAAAAAAATATATATATACTGGCAGGCCTTTTATTAATTGGTGGAATGGCATGGGCGCAAAAAAGCAATTTAAAGCGCGTAAATAAGCTTTTTGAAATGCGCGCCTATAAAGATGCTGCCGAAATTTACGAAACAAAAGAGCGCAACCAAGAAGTGCTTCAAAATTTGGCCGATAGTTATTACTACAATGCCAGTCTTCAAAAAGCAGTTAAAACCTATAGAGAGCTGTTTGTGGAATATGGTGATTCTATCGATATCGATTACCATTTTCGTTTTGGGCAGGCCTTAAAAGGCGTTAAAAACTATAAGGAAGCCGATAAGCACTTAAGCATGTATTACAACAAGCCTATAAATACAATGGCTTTTATCGAGTCGGTTGAAAAAACCACGCCTCACGTCTTCAATTTAAAACAAATTGAAAATAAAAACTCCAGTGGTGATTTCGGATTATCGTTTTTTGGAGATGATAAGGTGGCTTTCGCTTCCGCCAGAAATTCCGATAACCCAGCATACTCATGGAATAATTTGCCGTATTTGGATTTATACCATGCTACATTAAGCGATGCCAATACTTTGGAAGATATCCAAGCATTTCCGGATGCCATTAATACTGATTCGCATGAAAGTAATGCGGTGATTACCAAAGATGGAAAAACCATGTATTTCAACCGAACAAACGAAACCCGTAAAAGAACGGATGAAGAGCGTATTGCCCACATCAAAATCTATAAAGCTGAAATGGTTGATGGCGAATGGACCAACGTAACGGCACTACCGTTTACATCAAACAGCTACAGTACCGAGCACCCAGCATTGAGCAAAGATGAGAAAACACTGTATTTCGCCAGCGATATGCCAGGAACTTACGGAAGTTTCGATATTTATAAAGTGGCCATTAATGATGATGGTACTTATGGCGAGCCTATAAATTTGGGTGATAAATTAAACACCAAACACCGCGAGCAGTTTCCTTTTATTAGTGAATACAATGTGCTGTATTTTTCATCCATCGGTCATGAAGGTTATGGCGGATTGGACGTGTTCAGGAGCAATATGGTAAACGGCGAGTTCGATAAACCAGTGAACTTAGGCGGTTCGGTAAACAGTAATTTGGACGATTTTGCCTATGTGGTTCGCGAGAAAGACAACATGGGTTATGTGTCTTCAAACCGCACGGGTTACGACCGGATTTTTGGTTTCAAAAGGGAAGAAAATCCGTTGACTAAATACCAAGTGGAAGGTATTGTGCAAGATAAAAACAGCCAAGAATTGTTAACGGGTTCTTTGGTCACCTTGTTCGATGAGTCTGACACTGTAATTCAAGATACTATTGTGGGTGATGATGCTTACTATATTTTCAAAATCGAGCCGAATAAAAAATATAAGGTTCGTGGAACTCGCAAAGCTTACATTCCGCAGGATGTAGAGTTTTCAACCGATAGCAAAGGAAAAATTCAGCATAATATTTACTTAAGTTTGGAATCGTATGCCGATGCTGAAGAACGCGTAAAAGAAAACGAAAAAGGAGACGTGCAGGTGCAATTGGAAAAAATATTCTTTGATTTCGATAAATCGGAAATCCGTGAAGATGCGGCTAAAACTTTAAACGTTTTGGTCGATTTAATGAAAAAATACCCAAGTATGGAAGTAGAAGTGTCGGCACACACCGATGCCCGTGGCCCAGACGAGTATAACTTAAATTTGTCGAAACGCCGCGCAGCTTCCACTTTAGAATATTTGGTAAGCCAAGGCATTGAGCGCAACCGCTTAAAAAGCATTGGCTACGGAGAAATGCAGCCGCTTAATAAATGTGTAAAAGAAGGCATTTGTGATGATGAGGAATACGATATTAATAGACGCTGCGAGTTTACTATTTTAAACTAACGCAAATTTCCGCGTAGTCGGAAATATCATAAAAGAGATTCTTAACCAACCCTAATTTTAACCAAATTATTAGTCAAAGCCTTTCCGCACAGGAAAGGCTTTTTGTTTATATTTGCTTGAGTATGTAGCTTTGCTGTTTCCGTGAAGACGGCAGTCTATTTTTAAATTAAAATCAAATGTCACCCTGAGCGCAGTCGAAGGGCTTTGTATGAACGAAAACCTAGATCCAACAAACAATCGTTTTTCTCCAGAAGAGTTCGATGTAGAAAAAAAGTTAAGACCGCTATCTTTTGATGATTTTACGGGTCAGGATCAGGTATTGGAAAATCTTCAAATTTTTGTTCAGGCCGCCAATTTACGTACCGAAGCTTTAGATCATACCTTGTTTCATGGACCTCCGGGGTTGGGAAAAACCACTTTAGCCCATATTTTAGCCAACGAGTTGGATGTGGGAATTAAAGTGACTTCAGGTCCTGTTTTAGATAAGCCTGGCGATTTGGCCGGTCTGCTAACCAATTTGGAAGAGCGCGACGTGCTGTTTATTGATGAAATCCATCGATTAAGTCCCATTGTGGAAGAGTACCTGTACTCGGCCATGGAAGACTACAAAATCGATATTATGATCGAAACCGGTCCCAATGCCCGAACGGTACAAATCAATTTGAATCCGTTTACATTGGTTGGGGCGACCACCCGTTCGGGACTGTTAACCTCGCCTATGCGTGCCCGTTTTGGCATTCAAAGTAGGCTGCAATATTATAAAACCGACTTATTAACGACGATTATTCAGCGTAGTGCCAGTATTTTAAACGTGCCCATTTCGATGGAAGCCGCTGTTGAAATTGCCGGAAGAAGTCGTGGCACACCCCGTATTGCCAATGCCTTATTGCGCCGTGTTCGAGATTTTGCCCAAATAAAAGGCAACGGAAAAATAGACATTAAAATCGCCAAATTCGCTTTGGAAGCTTTAAACGTTGACGCCCACGGTTTGGATGAAATGGACAATAAAATCCTATCAACAATCATCGAAAAATTTAAAGGTGGTCCTGTCGGGATTACTACCATTGCTACGGCAGTAAGCGAAAGCCCAGAAACCATTGAAGAAGTTTACGAGCCTTTTTTAATTCAGCAAGGATTCATTATGCGAACCCCCCGTGGCCGAGAAGTGACCGAGCAAGCTTACAAGCACCTTGGTAAAATTAAAGGGCCAACGCAGGGTGGGTTATTTTGACAAATGAACTCCAAACAAAAACATACCGAACTTATTAAAACCGAAGCCAAACGCCTCGGTTTTTTGTCTTGTGGCATTTCGAAAGCTGAGTTTTTAGAAGAAGAAGCCCCGCGTTTGGAAAAATGGTTAAACAACAACATGAACGGCAAAATGCAATACATGGAAAACCATTTCGATAAGCGGTTGGATCCAACCAAATTGGTTGAAGGTTCAAAAAGTGTGGTGTCGTTGTTGCTGAATTATTTTCCTTCGGAAACCCAAAATCCTGAAAGTTTTAAACTGTCAAAATACGCTTACGGCACCGATTACCATTTTGTCATTAAGGATAAGTTGAAGTCACTTTTACAATTCATTCAAGATGAAATTGGGGAGGTGGAAGGACGGGCCTTTGTCGATTCCGCGCCGGTTCTTGACAAAGCTTGGGCTGCAAAAAGTGGTTTGGGCTGGATTGGCAAACACAGCAATTTATTGACCCAACAGGTAGGGTCTTTTTACTTTATAGCCGAATTGATTATCGATTTAGAATTAGAGTACGATGCACCAACTACCGACCATTGTGGTACGTGCACTGCTTGTATTGACGCCTGCCCCACACAAGCCATTGTTGAACCTTATGTAGTAGATGGCAGCAAATGCATATCGTACTTAACCATTGAGTTAAAGGAAAACATTCCAAAGGAATTTAACGGGAAAATGGACGACTGGATGTTTGGTTGCGATGTGTGCCAAGACGTTTGTCCGTGGAATCGGTTTTCAAAACCACATAATGAACCATTGTTCAATCCGCATCCCGAATTACTTTCTATGAGCAAGAAAGACTGGGAAGAGATTACCGAAGATACCTTTAGAAAAGTGTTTAAAAAATCGGCCGTAAAGCGTACCAAATACGCCGGTTTAACTCGAAATATTAAGTTTTTAAAGCATTAAATGATTAGTTTTTACCTATAAGGCGTTTCAAAAACACGTTTCGATTTTAGGACATACATTTTCAATCTTATTTTAAAAACCCAATATTTATACGATAGTGATTTAAACGTTTTTCTGATGTTTTTAAATAATTGCATAACTCTCATTTTTAATCTAATATAGCAAAAAGTTTACAATTAATTTACATTTAGTTAATATTAAGTTTACATTAGGTTTTTTTTTGGGTGTTTTTATAACTTAAAAGAAAGCCTGTTTATCGTTTTAACCAATAGGGGGAGCGAAGGCTTAAAAATCAAGACCTAAAGGGATAGGGCGATTATTTTTTTTATTTGGTGGAATCCCTTTTTACCAAAGCCGTGTCTAGTGTGATAACTTCAGGTTCTACGGTTTTATTTTTTTTAGCTGCTTTAATTTCTTTGAATAATTGTTTAAATGCAGCTTTGCCCATTTGGTATCCCGGTTGGTCTATGGTGGTAAGTGAAGGAGAAATAACCGAAGCCATAAACCAATTGCTAAACCCAACAATACTAATGTCATCAGGTATTTTTATGCCTTGTTTGTTAAATTCAGTCATCGCACCAATAGCTACCAAATCGGTGTTGATAAAAATTCCATCAACATCGTTGTGGTCGTTCAATAGCTTTTTCGCATTGTTTTGCCCCTCTTCAAAACTCATGTCGCCACATTCGCACAAATAGACCAAAGCTGGGTCAAAAACCATATTGTTGTCTTCTAAAGCTTTCTTATAACCCAAAAATCTATCAATGGAATTTTGTGGCAGCAGTGAACCCCTAAAATGAGCAATTCGTTTGCAGCCTGTATCAATTAAATGTTGGGTAGCCATGTAAGCAGCCTTTCGGTCATCAATAATCACTTTAGAGCATTTTACAACCTTGGCTATTTTATCGAACATTACCAAAGGTTTTTCCTGAGCAATGATATCGTTTAAATGACTAAAATTAGAGGTTCCATTTGCCAATGATATTATTATGCCGTCTACCCGTTGACTCATCAGCAAATCCAATTGTTTTTTTTCTAATTCATAAGATTCATTAGATTGAAGTATAATCACGAGGTATCCCTTTTTTTCGGCCTGAGCTATTATGCCTTTAATAACATTCGAGAAGAAGTGGTGTACAATTACAGGAATAATCAAACCAATGGTTTTAGATTCTTTTGTTCTTAAGTTAACTGCAAATGTATTGGGTTTATAGTTGAGTTCTTTTGCTGTTTTCCTTACAAGCTTCTTTGTTTTCTTACTAATGTCTGGATAGTCTTTGAGGGCTTTCGAGACAGCAGTTACAGAAATACCCAATTTTTCAGCAATTTGTTTTAGGGTTACAGCTTCTTTCATTTAGTTGAGTTTTACGATAGCTTGTTTTTCAGTTGTTTGTTTTTTCGCAGCGCTGAAAATGGTATTCCAGTTATAAATTATGGTAAATATAAAAGTTAATTTCTATAATTACTAAAACGATTTAGTTTAAACTAAATCGTTTTAGTTTAGTGGATTGATAAAAAAATCATGTTTGAAATATATATTTGACAAAATAAACTGATTAAATTTTCAAATAACTAAAAAAGACAAAAATGAACACATTAAAGAACAAAGGGATGTTGTTGATTGTTATGCTTCTATCGGTGGGCAGCGTAATGGCGCAATCAATTTCAGGTAACGTTAAAGACGAAGCCGGGGTGCCTTTACCTGGTGTAAACGTTATTTTAGAAGGAACCTCCAAGGGGTCGGTAACAGATTTTGATGGAAACTATTCCATTGATAATGTTGAAAATGGAACTTACACTTTAGTAGCTTCCTTTTTAGGTTATGCCAAGTTTACACAAAGTGTATCCGTAAGCGGAGCAGATGTTTCAGTTAATGTTACCATGAAGGAAGATACTCAATCTTTAGACCAAGTGGTGGTAACCGGTGTGGTAAATCCGAAATCGAAAATCGAGTCGAGTGTATCGGTTTCTACCATGGATGTTAAACTCATAGAACAGGCTTCTCCGCGTAGTTCAGGTGAGCTTTTTAGAAATATCCCAGGTATTCGTGCAGAATCATCAGGTGGTGAAGGTAATGCCAACTTTAACGTGCGTGGTGTGCCTATTTCTTCGGGTGGTTCAAGGTATTTCCAAATTCAGGAAGATGGTTTGCCTTTAAATTTATTTGGTGATACGTCTTTTGGTAATGCCGATAACTTTTTAAGAATTGATTCTAATATTGGTAGAGTGGAAGCCATTAGAGGTGGTTCAGCCTCTACACAAACTTCAAATGGGCCAGCAGGTATAATCAACATGATTAGCAAAACAGGTTCAACTGAAGGTGGTTCTGTAGGTACAACATTCGGGTTGGGTTATCAAACTAGCCGATTGGATTTTGAATATGGTGCACCTTTAGAAAATGGGTTTTCATATCATATGGGTGGGTTCATCAGAACTGGCGAAGGGCCTCGCGAAATTGGTTATCAAGGTAATAAAGGTGGGCAGTTTAAAGCCAACCTTACCAAAAGATTCGATAACGGCTATGTGCGTGTTTACACAAAATTATTGAATGACAGATCGGTAATGTACTTGCCTATGCCTATGTTGTTAAAAGGTAGTAACGACGACCCTACTTACGATAACTTGCCTGGTTTCGATATCACTTCAGATGCTGTACATTCAGCTTATTTACAACAAAGTGCCGGAACCTCGCCTTTTAGCGGAGAAAACCATGTAAACGATGTTAGAAATGGAAACAATCCTATCTCTAAATCTTTGGGTGCAGAATTCTCTTTTAGCTTGCCTAAAGATTGGAAAGTAACTGGTAAAGCAAGATATTCAAGCAATAGCGGTGAGTGGGTATCTCCATTTACTGCGGCTGTTGGAACGGTCTCAGAAATTGAATCTACCGCAAGAGATGCTGTAAATGCAACAGGTTCTTTAGTGTATTCAGATGGAGATAGAGAGGCTTTCAATCCTTCAAATGGTTTAGCGCAAATTATTCACATGTTCGATGTAACGGTTGATGATTTAAGCAATTTCTTTGGCGACGTAAAAGTATCTAAGAAGATAAGTGATAATGTTGGTTTTACTGCTGGTTTATTCACAGCAACCCAAAACACCAAAATTGGATGGCAATGGAGTTCGTTCATTTCTGAAGTACAAGGTGGCGGACAAGCAAGATTAGCAGATTTCGACGGCTTCTCAAGAAACGGACAGTATTCTTACGGAACTCCGGTTTGGGGCAACTGCTGCCAACGTAAATACAACACGGTACATAATGTAAATTCACCTTATGTTGGTGTGGATGCCGATATTACTGAAAAATTAAACTTTGATGGTAGTATCCGTTTTGAAAACGTTCGTGTTAACGGAAACATTCAAGCTGGGCCAACAAGTCAAGGCAACTACGATTACGACGGAAACGGTACTATAGAAGGTATTGAAGAAAGCGTTCCAGTAATTATTGGTAATGCCGGTCAAATTGTTGACGACAAATACAACTTTGTATCGTATTCAGCTGGTCTTAACTATAAATTGAACGAAGGTTCGGCGGTGTTCGCACGCTATAGTTCGGGTGCTTCGGGTAGAGCTACCGATAGAAATAACTACGGCACCGATGGAAAGGCCGATGTTCAGTACGATGAAGTATCTCAATTGGAAGTTGGTTTTAAGAAAAGATTAAACAACGGGGTACTTAACCTTACTGGATTTATGAGTAATACCGACGAAGGTTTAAGTAATGAGTTGAATCGTTCTGTAGGTAACCCATTTAAAGCACTTGGTTTAGAGGCCGAAACAGCATTGGCTTTTGGAGAAAATCTAACATTCAACGGGTCTTTTACTTGGACCAAAGCTGAAATTGACGGTGGAGACAATAAAGGAAACACGCCAAGAAGACAGGCCGATTTGGTTTACAACTTATCACCGTCTTATAACTTCGGTGAAGGTAAGCAGCACGGGGTGGCATTAAGTGTTTTGGGTACAACAAAATCTTATGCTCAGGATGATAACGATTTAGTAATGCCAGGATATGCCTACTTCAACCTAATAGGTAGAGCTGGGTTAACAAAAGGATTGTCATTAGTATTGAGTGTTAACAACCTATTCGATACCGTTGGTATTACAGAGGTTGAGGGTAATGGTGATGGTGCTTTTGGTAATGACCGTTTGGTAAGAGCAAGATCTATTAGTGGTCGCTCATCAACTGTTTCATTACAATATAAATTCTAAAAACAATAAGTTTAGTTTGATTTGTTTGTTAATTTAGGAACTGGTGGTGTGTTGGTAAGTTCCACCAGTTTCTTTTTAAATCCAGTTTAAATGATGAAGTCAATAATTGTTTCAATAGTGTTTTTTACTCTAACTGTTAATTTAAGCTTTGCACAAGAGCAAGGCTCAGTTGCCAAAAATCAGTCAGTACAAAAAGAGTTGAAAAAACTAATTGTTTACGGTAGCGATACCTGCCATTATTGTCTGGATACCAAAGCCTACCTTAAAAAAAACAATATAGCATTTGTTTACTTTGATGTAGATGTGGATTTAAACAAACAAAACGAAATGATATTAAAATTGCAAAAGGAGGGCATTCCACTTGATGCCATATCGTTGCCGATTGTAGATCTAGGACAACAATTGATTATGAATAATGTTGCTGATTTTGAGGGCTTTTTAAAACAACTGAACACTAAACACTAAAAACTATGAAAATAGCAAAACCAAAATTGTCCTTCTGGCAAATCTTTAATATGAATGTTGGATTTTTGGGCATTCAGTATAGTTTTGGTTTACAACAAACAGCCGTTAATCCCATTTTTTCATTTCTCGGTGCAGAGCACGACCAACTGCCTTTGCTTAATTTGGCAGGTCCGGTTACAGGGTTGATTGTTCAGCCCATTATTGGAGCCATTTCAGATAAAACTTGGTCTCCAAAATGGGGAAGACGGAAACCTTTCTTTTTAATAGGGGCTTTAATTGGTAGTTTGTGTTTGTTTGCTTTTCCATTCAGTCCGGCGTTATGGTTTGCTGTTGGATTATTGTGGATTCTCGATGTGGGAAACAACATGGCCATGGAACCTTATCGTGCTTTTGTGGGTGATAAGCTGCCAAATGAACAACTTAGTTTTGGCTATCAAATGCAGAGTTTATTTGTGGGAGCTGGAATTGTTTTAGCAAATGCTTCAATATTCATTTTTCAAGATTGGTTTGGCGGTGTTGAAGAGGTAACCGAAAATGTGAAATCCATTCCAAAGTGGCTGTATTATTCCTTCTTTATAGGTGCTGTGTTATCCATTTCAACCATTCTTTGGTCAGTATTAAAAACACCGGAAATTCCGCCCTCGGATGACGAACTGAAAGAAATTGAAAAACACAAAGCTTTACCAATTTCCGAAAGAATTAAAACGCCTTTTATGGAAATTGTAAGCGCCATAAAAGATATGCCCAAATTTATGTGGAAGCTGTCAGCGGTTTATTTGTTTCAGTGGTACGCCTTGTTTGTATATTGGCAATTTATAGCCCCTATGTTTAAGGAAAGTATGGGGTTCGATAGCTCGCAAGCGTTGGCACAAGCGGCAAAGATGAACACGACTTACAATATTTCTACCATTGTTTTTGCCCTGGCATTGGTGCCGTTGGCATTAAAATTTGGCGGAAAAAAAGTGTATGTTTTTAGTTTGTTTATAACCGGACTGGCCATGCTATGCATCCCATATATAAATGACCCTTTATTGGTGGTTTTACCCATGATACTCTTCGGAATTGGTTGGGCGGCGATGATGGGCATTCCGTATTCCATGGTATCTAAAATTGTGCCACAAGAGCGTCGTGGCGTTTACATGGGTATTTTAAACATGATGATTGTGATTCCTATGGGAATACAAACATTAACCTTTGGCCCAATAGTTAAAAACTTATTGAGCAATAGTGCGGTCAACGCCATCCTGTTTGGAGGAGTATTTTTTGTGATTTCAGGAGTTTTCGCGCTAAGGCTTAAGCAACCCGAAATGAATGAAGATGAAACGATTTAGGATGTTTTTAACGTTAGCGGACATTAATTACAGAGATTAAAAATGATTCAGAATAATAAAGAAATAGATATTTTGTGTGTTGGCGAGGTGTTGGTCGATTTTATTGGTCATCAATCTGGAGTGCTAATCAATGAGACACGTGATTATCATAGGTATTTAGGAGGCTCACCAACAAACGTAGCGATGAATTCCGCTCGATTGGGGTTGAATTCGGCATTGGTGGCTACGGTTGGTAACGACGGTTTTGGGGAATATATATTTAAAAGATTGGAAGAAGTTGGTGTCAAGACTAGTTTTATCAAAAAAATGGAGAACAAAGCCACTAGCGTCATTTTTGTGTCGCGGTCTGAAGGTACTCCAGATTTTCTTCCTTTTAGGGAAACCGATTATCAGATTGATGAAAGTCAAATTACAGAAGAAACCTTAATAAAAACCAATATTTACCATACTACATGTTTCGCGTTAAGTCGAAAACCGGCACAAGAAACCATTCTTAAAAAAGCCGAAGAAGCAAGTAAACAAGGTTGCACTTTGAGTATTGATGTTAACTATGCCAGAAAGCTTTGGGATAGCCGAGAGGAAGCTTTAAAAGTGATAAAGGCCTATTGTAATTTAAACCCTCTGGTGAAAATTAGTGAAGATGATATGCTCCGTCTTTTTGAAAAGGAGCTTCCGCACGAAGAAATATTTAAATTTTTTCATAATCAAGGTGTCGATACCGTTTGTTTAACCTTGGGAAGCAAAGGTGTAAAGTTGTCGCAAAAAGGAAAAGAAGAGATAGTGAAGCCGGCTGTAAAAATAGAAAAGGTTATGGATGCCACTGGTGCAGGAGATGCCTTTTGGTCTGGTTTTTTATTCGCTTATATTAATAAAAAGTCTGTTGATGAATGTCTTGAAGTGGCTTTAAAACTAGCGGCACTCAAACTTCAAAATGTAGGACGATTGCCAGATAATATCAATATTTTATCAAAACTGTTATGAAAGATGAACAAACAATAATGTTTAGTGGGGTAATGCTCAATGCCTATCCCGATAGTATAGGTGAAAATCTGGGCGATTTAATTGCCATGCTAAAAAAGGCTGAGTTTAAGGATGTGTTTTCGCTGTTTTACGTCTTGCCTACTTTTTTTAATAGTGATTTAGATCGGGGATTCTCAATTATAGATTATAACTTGAATGAAGCATTGGTTTCAGAAAGCGATTTAAAAACTTTAGAAGCGTTAAATATTAAACTAAAGTTTGACATTGTTTTAAACCACTTATCGGTCGCTTCGCCTCAGTTTAAAGATTTGTTGCAGAACGGCGAACAATCAAAATATAAAGATTTCTTCATCAATTGGAATACCTTTTGGGACGGGAACGGTGAAAAAAATCAAGAAGGTGTAGTAGTGCCCAATAAAGAGTTTTTGGATAAACTGTTTATGCGTAAAGCAGGGCTGCCCATTTTAAAAGTGCCATTTCCTGATGGTGCGGAACAACCCTACTGGAACTCGTTTTATCAAAAAATAACGGTGGATGAAGCCACGAACGAAAAAACATTTTTAGGGCAAATGGATGTTAATGCCAAATCCGAATTGGTTTGGCAATTTTATGAGGAAACCCTGGCTAAATTAAAGCAATATGGTTGCAAAATTTTACGTCTCGATGCTTTTGCCTATCTCCATAAAGAAGTTGGCGAAACTAACTTTTTTAATAAACCGGGCACTTGGCAGTATTTAGAGCGTATAAAACAAATTGCAGATAAACATAATTTGGTGCTTCTGCCAGAAATCCATGCAGAATATGGCGCAAAACTCCATGAAGAAGTGGCAGGTGAAAGGTATCCTATTTATGATTTTTTTCTTCCAGGTTTAATGATTCATACTTTGGAAACTGGAAGCAACAAAGCCTTGATTAAATGGGTAAATGAGATAGTTTCCAAAGGCTATAAAACCGTAAATATGTTGGGGTGCCATGATGGTATTCCGGTTCTGGATTTAAAAGGTAAAGAGGTTGATGGTAAATACAATAAAGGTTTGTTGGAAGACGCCGAGATTGAAGCCGTAATGGATAAAGTGATGGAGCGTGGCGGAAGAGTGAAAAATCTCTACGGGCCTTCCGGAGAAAAAATCTCATATTACCAAGTCAATGCTACATTTTTTAGTGCCCTTGGCGAAGATGAAAATAAAATGCTTTTGGCGCGTGCTATCCAAATGTTTATGCCGGGCATTCCGCAAGTTTGGTATTTGGATGTGTTTGCCGGAAAGAACGATTATGAGGCAGCCGATAAAGCAGGAAGTGGTGGTCATAAAGAAATTAACCGATCTACTTTAACCTTGCAGGACGTTGAAGAGGGCTTAAAAACAGATGTGGTACGCTATCAATTGGAGATGATTAGGTTGCGAAATACTTCCAAAGCATTTTTGGGCGAAATGCACATTAAAAATACTTCGGAGAACAAGATTGATATTATTTGGGAAAATGACGGAGAGTCTGTACGTTTAAAAGCAGACCTTGAGACCTTTGAGTATGAAATTGATAAAAACTAATACCGACAAATTTAAAACAACAAAATTTTAACAGTAGTTAATGTAATTATTTTACTAGATTGGAGTTCTTAAAAAAAGAAAAGCATGATAACTCCAACCGATCCAGAAAACGAAAACGAAAGATTAGAGAATCTTAAATCTTTCAGTATTCTGGATACATTGCCGGAAGAAGATTATGATAATATCACAAAGATTGCGGCAGAGATTTGCAATATGCCTATTGCTCTTATCAGTCTTGTAGATGACAAAAGGCAATGGTTTAAATCTCACCATGGCTTGGAGGCTACGGAAACTCCTAAAGAGTATGCCTTTTGCGCGCATGCCATAAACGACCCAAAAAGTGTGTTTGTTGTTCAAGATGCAAGAAAAGATGAACGTTTTCATGACAACCCTTTGGTTTCGGGAGATCCAGAGGTGGTGTTTTATGCAGGGGTGCCTCTAACCTCTGAAAATGGGCTGCCATTGGGTACATTATGTGTTATAGATCATAAACCTAATTTGTTAAGCCAAAGTCAAATTCAATCTTTAAGTGCACTCTCCAATCAAGTGATGAAACTACTTGAGTTACGAAAAAATAAACACCTGTTAGAAGAGGCTTTAAAAGATTTAGAAGAAAAAAACGAAGCCTTAGAGAAGTTTGTTTATGTTGCGGCTCACGACTTAAAATCACCATTATTGAGTATATCTGGCTTAGCTAATTTGCTGGTTGAAGAATATAAAGTAAAGATCGATAATGAAGGGATGGAAATGTTGGAAATGATTATCCATTCTTCGGAAAATTTAGCAAGTTTGGTAGATGGTTTGTTGCAATACAGTAAAAGCGATAGTGTTTTAAATCAGGAAAAATCAATTATTGGGCTTAAAGAGATGAAAACTGAAATGCTTGAACTGTTCAATTTCGATCATTCGGTGGAGATGACTATAAACTCATCATTGTCTAGCATTAAGGCTAACAAAACAGCAATAAATCAAATTTTAATCAACCTAGTTGCTAATGCCATCAAATATAATGACAAGGAATTGGCCAAAATAGAAATATCAGTTTCGGAGACCAGCAAGAAGTATAAGTTTAGTGTTAAAGATAACGGTCCCGGCATAGCACCAGAAAATCAGCAAAAAATATTCAATATTTTTGAAAAACTGAATAGTCAAGATAGGTTTGGTCGAGAAGGTAACGGAATTGGCTTGGCTACCGTTAAAAAGCTGGTTGAAAAATTAGGGGGAGCCATAAAAGTAGATTCAGATTTAGGTAACGGGGCTACATTTACTTTTTCTATTGGCAAATAACATCTGTTTTATACCAAAGTAAGCAGGGATATTGGGGTGTAAGGTGAATTGTGTTGATTGTAGTTGACTATTTGTCTTTCTATAAAGTTACAAAATAAGTGGTAGGTGTCAAATGCTATTAAACTGAAGAACAAGACATTTTTGCCCTTAAATTTTTTAAAAGACAGTGACCATTTTCTGTCAAGTAATTGGAGTGTGGTAAATAAGTATAATTTCTTGATAAGAAAGTACCACCAAAAAACGAAAAGTTTAAGCCCTCCATTCATCAGGTTTCTTATCTTTGTTCGTTTAGTTAATTAACCGAAAACTATGAGTGAAGAAAGCAAACGCAGGGAGGCTTTAATATATCATGCCAAGCCCGTTCCTGGGAAAATAAAAGTAGTCCCCACAAAAAAATACGCTACACAAAGAGATTTGTCTTTGGCCTATTCGCCAGGGGTGGCAGAGCCATGTTTGGAAATTGAAAAGGATAAAAACAACGCTTACAAATACACGGCCAAAGGTAATTTGGTGGCCGTAATTTCCAACGGAACCGCTGTTTTAGGCTTAGGAAATATCGGTCCTGAAGCCTCAAAACCCGTAATGGAAGGAAAAGGTCTGTTGTTCAAAATCTTTGCCGATATCGATGTTTTTGATATTGAAGTAGATACCGAAAATGTAGATGAGTTCATTGAAACGGTTAAAAATATTGCGCCGACTTTCGGTGGAATAAACCTTGAAGACATCAAAGCACCCGGCGCTTTTGAAATTGAACGCCGATTGAAGGAAGAACTCGATATTCCGGTCATGCACGACGATCAGCACGGTACAGCCATTATTTCCGCTGCGGCCTTAATCAATGCTTTAGAGTTAACGAAGAAAAAAATTGACGAAGTTAAAATCGTAATCAGTGGCGCCGGAGCGGCAGCTATTTCTTGTTCGCGATTGTACCAAGCCTTTGGTGCCAAGCGCGAAAATATGGTGATGTTGGATAGTAAAGGCGTTATTCGAGACGACCGTGAAAATCTGTCTTCTGAAAAAGCCGAATTCGCCACACACCGTAAAATCGATACTTTGGAAGAAGCGATGATTGATTCCGATGTGTTTATTGGTCTGTCGATGGCCAACGTGCTATCGCCCGAAATGCTGAAATCTATGGCGAAAGACCCTATCGTTTTTGCCATGGCCAATCCGCATCCCGAGATAAAGTACGATTTGGCTATTGCCACCCGAAAAGACGTAATTATGGCCACGGGTAGAAGCGATCATCCTAACCAAGTGAACAACGTGCTTGGTTTTCCGTTTATTTTCCGTGGCGCTTTAGACGTTCGTGCGACTAAAATCAACGAAGAAATGAAAATGGCAGCGGTCGAGGCTTTGGCCAGATTGGCTAAAGAACCCGTGCCAGAGCAAGTAAATATCGCTTATGGCGAAACCCGTTTGGCATTCGGAAAAGATTATATTATTCCGAAGCCATTCGATCCCCGATTAATTGCCGAAGTGCCGCCAGCCGTGGCAAAAGCGGCCATGGAAAGTGGTGTTGCCAAATCTCCCATTACCGATTGGGAAGATTATAAAGACACCCTTCGCGAGCGTTTGGGCTCTGATAATAAATTGGTGAGGTTACTTTTGAACCGTGCCAAATTGAATCCGAAGCGTGTAGTTTATGCTGAAGCCGACCAATTGGCTGTAATCAAAGCAGCACAGATAGTTTATGAGGAAGGCGTAGCCATTCCTATTTTATTGGGACGAACTGAAACCATTAAAGAATTGATGGCCGAAATCGAGTTTGAGGCCGACGATGTCTTGATTATCGATCCTAAAACGGAAGAAGAAAACGACCGAAAAAATAAATACGCCAAAGTGTATTGGGAACAACGCAAACGTCGTGGTGTAACCTATTACGCGGCACAGCGATTAATGCGCGAGCGAAACTATTTTGCCGCGATGATGGTGAACGAAGGCGATGCCGATGCTTTGGTTTCGGGCTATTCCAGAAACTACCCGAGTGTGGTTAAGCCGATGCTGGAGCTGATTGGAATGGCTGATGGTGTAAACCGTGTGGCCACCACAAATATGATGATGACCAAGCGTGGTCCGTTGTTTTTAAGTGATACGTCCATCAACATCGACCCCGATGCAAAAGTACTGACCAAAATTGCTCAAATGACTTCGCATGTGGTAAAAATGTTCGGACTTACTCCGGTTATGGCCATGATTTCATATTCAAACTTTGGGTCGTCAACCAGCGAAAAGGCTTCAAAAGTGCGTGATGCCGTGGCCAACCTGCATCGTTATCACCCAGAAATGATTGTAGATGGTGAATTGCAAACCGATTTCGCCCTAAACGACGAGATGCTTAAAGAGCGTTTTCCGTTTTCAAAATTGGTAGGCAAAAAAGTGAACACGCTTATTTTTCCAAATTTAGATTCGGCAAACATTACCTATAAATTACTAAAAACCCTCAACGAGGCAGAATCCATCGGTCCCATCATGATGGGTATGCGAAAACCGGTGCATATTTTGCAATTGGGAGCCAGTGTTGATGAAATTGTAAACATGACCGCCATTGCCGTTGTAGATGCACAACACAAGGAGCAGTTGGAAAAGGAAAAGGCCAGTGCCAAGTAATCCTATTGAAAATAAATTTATTACATTTGGTCGGTTAATGAAGTGCTGTAGATGATAACACATATTCAAGGAAAACTTACTGAGAAAAATCCAACGCATGTGGTTATTGATTGTAATGGAGTGGGGTATATGCTCCATATTTCGCTGCATACTTTTTCGCAAATACCTGATGTCGAGAATTTAAAACTATTTACCCACCTTCAAGTTAAAGAAGATTCCCATACACTTTATGGTTTTTCATCGCTTGCCGAACGCGAAATTTTCAGGTTGCTGATTTCCGTTAGCGGCATTGGTGCCAGTACGGCACGAACCATGTTATCGTCCTTAACACCCAAACAGGTGCGCGAGGGTATAGCTGGTGAAGACGTCGCATTAATCCAATCCATAAAAGGGATTGGGGCAAAAACGGCACAGCGTGTTATTATTGATCTTAAGGACAAGGTTTTAAAGATTTATGATATTGATGAAGTTTCGGTTGCAAAAGACAATACCAATAAAGATGAAGCGTTATCTGCTTTAGAAGTGCTCGGTTTTGCCAAAAAACAAGCAGAGCGAGTGGTCGATAAGATTGTGAAGTCCCAGCCCGATGCCGATGTTGAAACCATTATAAAACAAGCTCTAAAAAATTTATAACTATTTTGAACAGAACTAACCAAAACTCTTATAAACTATATACTTTACTGGTTTGTGTTTTATGTGTTTCCTTTTGGTCTTGGGGTCAGGAGCCGGTTCAAGATTCTGTTCAAACGGGGTATAATGTAGGCCAAATAAAAATGCCCAACCCC
The DNA here is from genome assembly GCA_040429635.1 of Tamlana crocina. Classification (NCBI taxonomy): domain Bacteria; kingdom Pseudomonadati; phylum Bacteroidota; class Flavobacteriia; order Flavobacteriales; family Flavobacteriaceae; genus Tamlana; species Tamlana crocina. The sequence goes on from CP158972.1 coordinate 514,221, forward strand.
AATAGTGTTGAGTCTAAATACACTTATGACCCCGTAACCGATCGCTACATTTACACCGAAAAAATAGGTGAATTCAATATTAATTACCCTATAATTTTAACGCCCGATGAATACTACGCTTTAGTAGCAAGAGAAAATTTAAAGGGGTATTACAAAGAAAAGATAGATGCCTTTGATGGCAAAAAGGAAGGCGCCGAAGACGGACAGAAAAACCTGTTGCCCGAATTTTATGTGCAGTCCGATTTTTTTGAAACCATTTTCGGTAGCAATGTCATTGAAGTGGTGCCGCAAGGTTCGGTAGAAATGGATTTGGGTATTCTGTTTTCAAAACAGGATAACCCGTCGTTTTCACCACGTAACCGAAGCAATTTTACTTTTGATTTTGATCAGCGTATCAGTTTAAGTTTGTTGGGTAAAGTGGGGACGCGATTGCAGGTAACGGCTAATTACGATACCCAATCTACCTTCGATTTTCAGAATTTAATCAAGTTGGAATACACCCCAACGGAAGACGATATCATCCAAAAAATTGAAGTCGGTAACGTGAGTATGCCGCTCAATAGTTCGCTCATCACGGGGGCACAAAGTTTGTTTGGTGTAAAAGCGCAGCTCCAATTCGGTAAAACGACTGTAACCGGTGTGTTTTCCGAACAAAAATCGCAAGGCAATACCGTAGTAGCACAAGGCGGTGGAACACTGGAGGAATTCGAACTTTTTGTTAGGGATTACGATGAAAACCGTCACTTCTTCCTGTCTCAATATTTTAGGGATACTTACGATGCTTCATTGGCGAATTATCCGTTTATAAATAACCGAGGTTTACAAATTACACGTATTGAAGTTTGGGTAACCAACCGAAGCAACCGTACCGAAAACGTAAGGAATATTGTAGCCTTACAGGATTTGGGTGAAACCGATAAAACCTATTCAGATGTGAATGTTTTGGCGGGGCCAGGCGCTTTTCCTGATAACGGAAATAATGCTTTCGATCCTACCAATATAGCTGGTTCTGCGCCAAACTCACAATTAAACCAGAATATCCGCGATATCTCAACAGCTCAAGCAGGTATCGAGGTGGCCAACGCTCGTGAAGGTTTCGATTATGCCAAATTAGAAAATGCCAGAAAACTAACCCAAGGTCAGGAATATACCGTAAACCGCGAATTGGGATACGTTTCCTTAAACCAACGCTTGAATAACGATGAGGTTTTGGCAGTAGCTTTTCAATATACCGTGTCCGGAAATGTATATCAAGTGGGGGAATTTGCCAACGATGGTGTGGACGCTACAGATGTAGAAACGAACGACCAAGGTCAGGTCACTTCGGTGGTCAATTCCAGTTTGGTACTGAAAATGCTAAAAAGTAGTGTGACCAATGTCGATTTGCCTATTTGGGATTTGATGATGAAAAACATCTACGATACGGGAGCTTACAACTTGAGTCAGGATGATTTTAAACTGAATATTTTTTACAACGAAGCCTCACCGCTGAATTTTATTGCTCCCGTTGGCGGTAGTTTTGCTTTGGATATCAACGGAAACCCAGTAGATGGGTCAACTCCCGAAGACGATTTAATTGAAAATTCGCCATTGTTGCGAGTGTTCAATCTTGATAAATTGAATTTCAACAACGATCCGCAAACCCGAGGTGATGGCTTTTTCGATTTTGTGCCTGGCATTACCGTGATTCCGCAAAACGGAAAAATTGTGTTTACCAGTGCCGAGCCGTTTGGTGAATATCTGTTCAATAAACTGGGAACGGGTAATTATGAGGATGAATCGACTTACGACGATAATCAACAAAAATACGTTTTCAATACGTTGTACAACAGTACAAAAACCGCCGCTTTAGAGGACGCCGAAAAGAACAAATTTAAATTAAAAGGCCGTTACAAATCCAGTGGTGGCGATGGTATTCCAATCGGTTCGTTCAATGTGCCACGAGGTTCGGTGCGGGTTACTGCTGGCGGACGTGTGTTGGTTGAGGGGATCGATTATACAGTAAATTATCAATTGGGCCGCGTTCAAATTTTAGATGAAGCTTTAAAAGCTTCAAACACACCTATTGAAGTGTCCACTGAAAATAATGCGGTTTTCGGTCAGCAAACGCGTCGTTTTACGGGGTTCAATGTGGAACATAAATTCAACGAAAACTTTGTTTTGGGCGGTACCTTGTTAAATCTTAACGAACGCCCCATTACTCAAAAGGCAAACTACGGATCGGAGTCCATAAACAATACCATTTTCGGATTGAATGGAAACTACGCCACCAAAGTGCCGTTTTTAACCCGATTAGCCAATAAGCTCCCGAATATTGATACCGATGTGGAATCGAATTTGTCGCTACGAGGTGAGTTTGCTTATTTGGCACCGGGCGCGCCCAAAGGCACCGATTTAAACGGTGAAGCGACCTCTTACATTGACGATTTTGAAGGCTCGCAAAATGGTATCGATTTAACCTCGCAACAATCGTGGTTTTTGTCGAGTAGGCCAATTGATTTAAATGGCGATGGGCAACCCGATGCAGAGGACAATCCCATAATTGAAAACGGATTCAACCGTGCCATGTTAAACTGGTATGTGATTGATCCTATTTTTTACACGAGTCAGCGCCCCAATGGCGTTACCGACGACGATCTTTCCGATTTATACACTAGCCGCGTGTTCATTAACGAACTGTTCCCCGACAGGGATATTGTTCAGGGGCAAAACTCGGTGCTTTATACTCTAGATTTAGCGTATTATCCCGAAGAACGTGGGCCTTATAACTTCCAAACAACGAATATTGATATTGAAAATGGAATTTTAACAGAACCAGAAGATTCGTGGGCCGGTATTACCAGACAGATTACATCAACCGATTTCGAACAACAAAACGTAGAGTACATCGATTTTTGGTTACAAGACCCTTTTCAGGGCAACCCCAACAATCCGGGAGGAAAACTGGTATTCAACCTCGGGAATATTTCCGAAGATATTATAAAGGATGGTAAAAAATTATACGAAAATGGTTTGCCAGATGATGGCGATGTCAGTTTACTACAACCTACCAGTTGGGGCACGGTAACGCCACAAAACCAAAGTTTGGTTTATGCTTTCGATACTAAGGGGCAAGAGCGAACTAATCAAGATGTGGGGTACGATGGTTATGACGATGAGGAAGAGGCTGCTGTATTTGGAAGCCAGTTTGGCGACGATCCTTCAAATGATAACTATACCTATTTTTTAAATGCCGAAGGCGGTATTTTTGAACGTTATAAAAGATTCAATGGGGTAGATGGAAATTCACCAGATACCTTTTCGAATACCAACCGTGGAGCCAATACCCAACCCGATGTAGAGGATATTAATCGTGACAATACCATGAACACGATTGATAGCTATTTTGAGTATGAGTTAGATTTAAATAGACAAAACCTGCCCGAGTCTTTGGCCGATTTTCAGAATTTACCAGATTCCAATCCGTTAAAACAATTTTTAAGAGATTATAAAGAAAGACAACGTAATTTTCCTAACGGAGAAAGTGAAAATGTACGCTGGTACCAGTTTAGGATTCCGGTGCAAGGGGCACATGTTAGAGCCGTTGGAGGCATCAATGATTTAAGGTCGGTACGTTTTGCGAGAATCTATTTAAAGGAGTTCCAGCAATCTACCGTGTTCCGTTTTGGTACTTTAGATTTGGTGCGAAGCGATTGGCGTCGTTTTACCCAAGTTTTGGATAAAGATGATCCTGAGCCAAGCGACCCACAAACCGATTTTTCAGTGGGTGTTATCGGTACTATTGAAAATGAAGGTAGTTATGATAGACCACCAGGAATTGAGCCTGAAGAATTGTTTAATAACAATACGGTGGTACGCCAAAATGAACAGTCGTTGGTTACCAAGGTTTGTAATCTTGAAACCGAAGATGCCCGTGCGGTGTTTAAAAACATCAATGTGGATATGCGTCAATACAAACGTATCAGGATGTTCATGCATGCTGAAGATGGCGACGATTCTGGAGCAGGCAGTTTAGGAGATGGAGATTTAGTTGGTTTCATTAGAATGGGTAACGATTTAACCGAAAACTACTATCAAATTGAGATTCCGTTAATGGTTTCAACATCTACTTCCCGAGAGGGGCTGTGGCCTACCGAAAACGAAGTCAATCTACCCATTGAAATTTTAGGAAAAGTAAAAGCCGAAGGTATTTCAAACATGACCTTGGCTAACGAAGACCCCACGTTTTATGATATTGTGAATGGCGAACTGGTATTGGCTGCCGATCCGTACAGCGGTCATGTTATTGGTCAGCATCGTGTGGGAATAAAAGGAAACCCTAGTTTTGGAGATATCCGGACTTTAATGGTTGGGGTGAAAAACGTTTCGAATGACAACAACCTTTGCGCCGAAGTATGGTTTAACGAATTGCGTCTTTCAGATTTAGAAAATGAAGGTGGTTGGGCAGCTGTGGTAAGCATGGATAGTAATATTGCCGATTTTGCCAACGTTAGTGCCACGGCAAGACAAAGCACTTCTGGTTTTGGTGCTTTAGAGCAAGGGCCAAGCCAGCGTAGTTTGGAGGATGTGAAGCAATACGATGTAGTTACCAATATTAATGTGGGACAATTGCTGCCAAAAAAATGGGGCATTCAAGTGCCGTTTAATTATGGGCAAAGCGAAGAGTTGATTACCCCAAAATACGATGCCTTTTATAAAGATTTAACCTTGGAGTCGCGATTGGAAGCGGCCAACGATGATGCAGAGCGCGAACGCATCAAAAAAATCTCGGAAGACTATACCAAACGCCAAAGCATCAATTTTATTGGGGTTAGAAAAAATAGAACGACCGATAAAAAACCACGCTTTTATGATGTGGAAAACGTAACGCTAAACTACTCGTACAACAAAGTGGAGCACCGCGATTTCGAAATTGAAAATTCGGTAAACAAAACCTTAAGGGTTGGCGCCAACTATGCCCACAACTTCAATCCGGTGAAGGTGGAGCCTTTTAAAAACAACGATTCGCTTTTCAGAAATAAATATTGGAAAATCATTAAAGATTTTAACTTGAATTTATTGCCATCGAGTTTTACGGTGAATACCGATATCAACAGGCAATTCAACAAACAGAAATTTAGAGAAGTTGATTTAACGGGCGATAATATTGGTATTGAGGAACTCTTCCGAAGAAATTATACTTTCGATTTTCAATATACCATCAATTACAATTTAACCGATGCGCTTCAGTTTAATTTTACGGCGGCAAACAATAACATTGTTAGGAATTATTTTGTGGATAACGATTTAATCCGTGGTGAGCAAGACGAGCGATTGGATGTTTGGGACGGTTTAATGGATGTGGGCGACCCTAACAGGCAAAACCAAAATTTGGGGGTAACCTATCAATTACCGATTAATAAAATCCCAACGTTCAATTTTATTGATGCGACTTACCAATACACGGGCAGTTTCCAATGGCAAAAAGGATCGGATTTATTTGGAAATGTAGAGCTGGACGGACAGACTTACGATTTAGGGAATACCATACAAAACTCCAATGTACATAACCTGAACACGTCGTTGGACATGACCCGTTTTTACAAATACATTGGTTTGGTGAAAAAACCAGTGCGAACGGTAAGGCAAAGAACCAATACACCAGGCGGCCCTCCGGGAGCCAATGGGGATAATGCAAAACCATCGCGGCCTAAAAACCAATCGATGACCAAAATATTAAATGCGGGAGTTGATATTTTAACCAGTATAAAACGAATTCAGTTTAATTACTCTGAAAACAACGGAACCTTTTTGCCGGGTTATACCAGAACACCTGGTTTTGTAGGGACTTTGAAACCCACCGTTGGTTATACTTTTGGTAGCCAAAGTGACGTGCGTTATTTGGCGGCAAGGCGAGGTTGGTTAACTGCTTTCCCAGAATTTAACCAGCAATTTACGGCGACCAATACCAAACAATTGGATTTTTCGGCGAGCTTGCAACCTGTTTCCGATTTAAAAATCGATTTACTTGGAAACCGTGCCTATTATGAAAATTATGCCGAAAACTACAATGTAGTCAATGGGGTGTACAATCCGTTAACGCCAAATACCTTTGGTAATTTCAATATTTCGACGGTGTTGATAAAAACGGCTTTCAGTAAAAGTGATGAAAATGTGAGCGAAGCTTTTGATGAATTTAGGTCAAACCGACTGAAAGTGGCCGAGCGTTTAGCGGAAGAATTTTACGGCACCACAAACTACGAACGAAATACTGAGGATGGCTTCCCGTTAGGTTTCGGAAAAAACAGTCAGAAGGTGTTATTGCCAGCATTTTTGGCGGCCTATTCGGGGCAAGATGCCAACAAGGTAAAAACCTCGGCGTTTAGGGATGTACCCATCCCAAACTGGGATTTAAAGTACACCGGTTTCATGAAGTTTAACTGGTTTAAAAAGCACTTTAAACGTTTCTCGTTAACGCACGGTTACCGTTCAACTTACACCATCAATCAGTTTACAACCAACCTAAATTTGAATTTAGATCCGGATGATAACGAACAACCCGTTGCCGAAACGCCATATTCAAACCAACCACAGGAAGCTTTAGACCAATCTGGAAATTTTAAAAATGCCCGCTTGTTCAGTAACATCAACCTTACTGAAATGTTCAGTCCGTTGATGCGATTGGATTTCGAAATGAAAAATTCGGTTAAAATTCTGGCTGAAATTAGAAAGGATAGATTACTGTCTCTAAGTTTCGATAACAATTTAATGACCGAAGTACAGGGCAATGAATACGTCATAGGTTTGGGGTACCGCATTAAAGACTTGCGTATCCGCTCTAAACTGGCTGGGCCGCAACGCCGTATTGTGAGCGATTTGAATATGAAAGCCGATATTTCGGTGCGCGATAACAAAACCATTATCCGTTACCTCGATTTGGAAAACAACCAAATCACATCGGGACAAACCATTTGGGGCTTAAAATATTCGGCCGATTATGCCTTCAGTAAAAACCTAACGGGTATCTTTTATTTCGATTATACGTTTTCAGAATATGCCATTTCAACCGCATTTCCGCAAACTACCATCCGTTCGGGGCTTACGTTGAGGTACAATTTTGGTAATTAATATAATTTCGATTAATAATTCAGTATTTGCGGTTGCATTTCCAATAAAATTGACTGTTGTCACCTTGAGCGGAGTCGAAAGGTTTTGAAAAATTAGAATTTCAATTGGGTTTCGACTCCGCTCAACTTGACAGATGATGTTAATTTATTGAGATTAATGTTTTATAAATAGATAGTTATATCGAACACAGGTTAATTAACATGCATTATATTTGAATTTTAATAGCGAATAAATACATTTGCCAAAATAATCTAATAGATATATAAATGAACATCCCTTCAGAATTAAAGTACACTAAAGATCACGAGTGGGTATCCATTCAAGGTGATATTGCTACTATAGGTATTACCGATTTTGCACAGAGCGAATTGGGCGATATTGTTTATGTTGAGGTTGAAACCTTGGACGAGACTTTAGATGCCGAAGACATTTTTGGAACGGTTGAGGCCGTAAAAACAGTTTCCGATTTATTTTTACCGCTTTCTGGCGAAGTAATCGAGTTCAACGAATTGTTGGAAGACGAACCTGAAAAGGTAAATAGCGATCCTTACGGCGATGGCTGGATGATTAAGGTGAAAATTTCGGATGCCGAGGAAATCAACGGACTCATGTCTGCCGACGACTATAAAGCCTTAATTGGTGCTTAAAAAACTAATACTTCTGGTAACCATTTTGTATACTTTGGCCTTAACCTTGGTGTGCTTAATTCGGTTGAATAATTTACCAGATGTAGGGGTTTCTTTTGGCGATAAAATCTTTCACTTTTTGGCTTACAGCGTTTTAACTTTACTTTGGTTTGGTACGTTTTTGTTTTATACCAGTGCAGGGCGTTCAAAAGCCATACTTTGCGCCACGGTTTTTGCGGTAATCTTTGGTATAATTATTGAAGTATTACAAGATACCATGACCGATTTTAGAAGTTTGGATATTTACGACATGATAGCCAATAGTCTCGGTGCATTGTTAACCGCTGGCACTCTGTGGCTAAAGAAAACTTTACACGTTAAAAAGCAATAAAGCCTTGCTTTTTTGGGAAATAAATAGTTAAATTAGCAATCTTGATAAACGAATAAATTATGGAACCTAAAAAAAATCCTAAAGCAAATGTTGGGCGAAACAGTTCGCTGTACTTCGCCATTGGTTTGGCGCTTATGCTTTTCCTTACCAATTACGCCATCAACTATAAAACCTATGATAAGGAAGAAATAGATATAGGTATGGTTTCTATGGAAGAGGAAATTGAAGAAGAAATTCCATTAACAGAACAAATACAAACGCCACCGCCACCACCGCCACCACCAGCAGCGCCTGAGGTTATCGAGATTGTTGAAGATGAGGTAGAAGTAGAAGAAACTGTAATCGAATCGACAGAGGTAAATCAAGAAACCGAAATTGTTGAAGTTGAAGAAGTTGAAGTGGTAGAGGTAGAAGAAGATATAGACGTACCGTTTTCAGTAATTGAAAATGTACCGGTTTTCCCTGGTTGTGAAAAAGGATCCAACCAAGAGAAAAGAGACTGTATGTCTGAAAAAATCCAAAAGTTTGTACAAAAGAAATTTAATACAGATTTGGCCAGTGATTTAGGTCTGTCGGGAAGACAGCGTATCAACGTAATCTTTAAAATTGACAAAACAGGTAGCGTAACGGGTATCCGTTCCAGAGCACCGCACCCTGCTTTAGAAAAAGAAGCAGCAAGGGTAATCAATTTATTACCAAAAATGAAGCCCGGAAAACAAAGAGGTAAGCCGGTAAACGTACCATATTCGTTACCGATTATCTTCCAAGTTCAAGACTAAGTCCATGCTTAATAAATTATATAAAAACCTTGAAGTTTGCTTCAAGGTTTTTTTGTGCGTTATGGTTTCGCTTTCAGGAAAGGGAGTTTGATTTAAAAAAAACATAGGTAATCTTCTTTTTAATGGCATTGTTTAACGAATTGTGTCATTCCGAATGAGGTACGAGGAGGAATCTCATAATTGTGGAATTTCTAGTAGTTTATCTTGAGCGTAGCTGAAGCATAAAACCCCGTTACAATTCTGTAACGGGGTTTCGTTTTTGGTATGCTTATTGTGACTTTAGCATATTATTAACATTTTAAACTATAATTATTATGAGAAATCAAAAGATCGCTCACAAACCCATTCGGCAAAATGGGGAAGTCGAGAAAAAGCCACACAAGCACGACACAAATTTACAAAAAAACTCCACCCTTTATTTTCAGGTGGGGCTTATTGTTTGTTTACTGGCCGCCTACGGGTTGCTTGAAATGAAATTTGAAACGGCCAATGTCGAGATTGCAGCCTTGCCTCCAATAGACACCATTTACAGTGCCGACCCTCCAAATTTCACTCCCGAAATTATTGAAGAAAGCAAGCCTATTGAGAAAGCTGTTACGGCTCCAAGTGAAACTTTTATAGAGGTTCCCGATGAAACACCTGATATTTTTATTGAGGAAACCCCAAAAAAGGAAAAGGTGTCTGCACCAATAACTTCACCCGGCGATATAATTTTAGAGGAAAAGCCAAGAGAGCCAGAAAATGTTTCTTTTATTTTAATTGAAGATGCTCCTATTTATCCGGGGTGTGAAAAGTTTAAGGATAATAAGGGTAGAAAAAAGTGCATGTCCGATAAAATCACCAAGCTTATCCAAAGGAAGTTTGATGGCAACGATATTGCAACAAGCTATGGTTTGCAGGGTGTACAAAGAATAGATGTGCAATTTACAATTGACAAAACAGGTAAGGTTAATGATATTAAAACTAGGTCGCCACACCCAAAATTGGATGAGGAAGCTGAGCGTGTTATAGATATGATTCCACAAATGACTCCCGGAAAGCAGAGGGACAAGAACGTAGGGGTGATTTATAATTTGCCAATTATTTTTAAGGCACAATAAATAATTACCATTTTAGTTTATAAAAGAGGTTCAGAAAATATACTTTTTTTTTTGAACCTCTTTTTTGGTTTAAACTAATGACAAGAGACTGTCTAAAAAGTGATAAATAAACGTCATTGAGGGAAAATAGCTTGCACTGAGCGCAGTCGAAGTGAAGCAATCTCATAATCAATAACTTGATTTTTAAAGATTCCTTCACGTTGTTCGGAATGACGACTTTTAATACAGTTTCTTTCATAAGTTTCACCAATCGGCGATCTAAAAAAATATAGTATCTTTCAGTCCTAAATCAACGCCTTACAACACGCATGCGCTTATTTATTGTTCCCATTCTACTTTTTGTTTTCCAATTCGGTAATGCTCAAATCCAATCAGTAAACGAAAAACCGCCTGTTTTTCCAGAGTGCGATAGCGTACCTATTGCTAGTTTGCAGGATTGTTTCGATAAGCAGGTTTTCAATCATATTTTCAATCATTTTAAAGTGCCAGAAGATCTTGCCCAAAAAAATTATAAAGGCGAAGTGTCGGTGCTTTTTGAAGTGGATACGCTCGGGCAATTTCAAGTGGTTTATGCCAATGCAGTTTACCAATCGTTGAAAGACGAAGCCAAACGGCTTTTTGGCGCCATGCCGAAAGTTGCCCCAGCAACTTACAACGGCCGAAAGACTTTTACCCAATATTCGGTGGCGATTAAAATTCCCCTTCAAAACCAATATGTGAAACGGCAGCCGATGTCTAACGAAAACGAAATCAATCAACAAGCAATGGCGGCCAAACGCGAATTCGATAGTGTCAATGCCAGTTTAAAAACCTTCGAGAACCCTAAGTTTGAAAGTCAATTAAACATTCCATTTACGCATAGCGACTATGCGCGTTTTGATCGCGGAATGAATTTAGTGGGCACGAACAGCCATACCGCATCAAAACCCTTTGTTTACGAGGATGTTTCAAAATATTACGATTTTAAGGCCGAACAGGAGCAGTTGAAAAGAGAAGCTGGAACTTGGGCGGGCAAAAAACTGTGGAATGAACATTTGGTGCAGTTACAGGGTAAGGATTATTGGTTCACTATCGACCCGATTTTCGATTTGCAATTAGGAAGCGATGCTGAAATTGGTTCCACTTATAACAACACCCGCGGACTTTTAGTTCAGGGAGGGCTGGGCAAAAAATTAAACTTTTACACCACTGTTTTTGAAAGCCAAGGACGATTTGCCGATTACGTGAACCGCTATGCGGAAAGTTTAAAGGCTTTTGGGCCTGATCCGGCGATTATTCCCGGGCGGGGCATTGCCAAGCGATTTAAAACCGATAGTTACGATTACCCCGTTGCCGAAGCATACCTGTCGTACGCACCAACCGATTTTATGAATGTGCAGTTTGGGCATGGTAAAAATTTTATCGGTGATGGCTATCGGTCGCTCTTATTGAGCGATGTGGCGAGCCCGCATCCCTTTTTAAAACTGAACACCAAATTTTGGAAAATAAAATACACCAACACTTGGATGTGGCTAAAAGATGTACGCGACGAAGCGGTGGCCGACAAAGCTTTTTTAACCAAATACATGGCCAACCATTATTTAAGTTGGAATGTATCGAAACGCTTAAATATTGGGTTGTTTGAATCGGTGTTGTGGACCAATTCCAACAACCGAGGGTTCGATGTGAATTATTTAAACCCTATTGTGTTTTACCGTGCCATTGAGTTCGAAACGGGGCAAGGTGCTGGAAATGCGCTTTTAGGGGCTTCGGCAAAATATAAATTCAGTGACGAGCTGAATGCCTACGGACAATTCATTTTAGATGAATTTTCATTGGGCGATATAAAAGGCGGTGAAAGAAGTTGGAAAAACAAGTACGGCTACCAACTTGGGGTAAAGTATTTCAATGCTTTTAAAGTGGATAATTTATTGCTCCAAATGGAGTATAACCGCATTAGGCCGTTTACCTATTCGCATAACACTATTGTGCTGAACTACGGGCACAACAACCAAAGTATGGCGCATTTGTGGGGCGCCAATTTTAGCGAACTGATTTTAATTGGCCGTTACCGTTACCAACGCTGGTATGGCAATGCCAAGTTTATTTTTGGTATGCGCGGACTCGATTTTAACAACGGAACCGATAATTTTAGTTACGGTGGCGATATTTACCGCGATTATAACGACCGCCCTTTCGATACGGGCGTAGAAGTAGGGCAAGGCATAAAAACCAACAGTTTTTACGCCAATCTGAAAGCTGGGTATTTGGTAAACCCCGCCTCGAACCTTAAGATTTTTACCGATATCACCGTGCGGAATTTTAACCCCGAAGCCACCACGGCATCCACGTTTGAAAACAATACCGTGTGGTTTAATTTTGGAATACGCACCGATTTGTTTAATTGGTATTTCGATCATTAATAATCATTTGTCATTCCCGCGCAGGCGGGAATCTTTTAAATTGGAGTTCATGTCCTTATCTATCAGGAGTGAATTCGAAGTGTTTTTTTATTATTTTGAGACTTTATCACGAATTGAATGAAAAAAACAAAAACAAATATTCCTCAAAAAAACAAAGTTCGTTCTGAGTTGCAAAAAGAGATTGACTCCATTTGTCCCTTTTGTGATAATGAAGACGTGGGGCATTTTGAAATCCATCATATAGATGAGAATCCATCAAACCATAATTTGCAAAATCTTATTTTACTATGTCCTACCTGTCATTCAAAAATCACCAAAGAGGATATTTCTATGCAAGAGGTTATTGATATAAAGCTAAATCTAAAGAATAAAAAATCAAAGATTCAGTTTGTTTCTGTTTCGATTGATGAACATCAATGTGGATGGCGCCCTATTAAGGATTATAAAAATGCATTCGAAGCCGTTGAGTTGAAGTCGCTGTTTCCAGTTTTTAATTTCACCTTCATAAATCAATCGAATAAAACAGTTTTGTTAACAAGCGTTAAAATTAGATCTGAACAGCTTCCAATAGGTTTGGCAGGACCACATATTCCTTTGCCAACTATTTTGAGGCCTGTAATCAAGTATAAAATAGGAATGCCTTTTGGAGGCAAAGTGGTTGAGACAAATTTGACTGAAGAGTTAGAGGTGCCAGCAGATAGGGCTTTTAAATTTCAAATTGAGATATATAGTGATTCTATGGAAAGGTTTAATCCGCCCTTTAACAAATATGCTCTATTTTTTGAATTTGGCTTCAATAATGATTTCTATCTTAAAGTTCCAATGATTTTGCTTAATACTAAAAAATATTATAAAAAGTTAAAGATATATAGAATTGGTTGAAATACGTGAAAGTCTGAAATGTGGTTTTAATTGGGGCAATTCGAGCATTTGATTTTATATTTTTGAGACTATCAAACCAAAATATATTTTAGCTGAACGTATCTAAAATGAAGCTTTGTAAAAATATATTGTATAGCTCACCTTTTGGTAACCCCTAAATTCTTTAAACTACGCCCATTTTCAATTTCACCACCAAAACCATTGCCCAAAACGCTTTTAAAGAGTATCTTTGCACTCGCAATTTAAAGCGGTTAAGAATTTAGGCCATTGAGTAACTCAAAATCTTCATTAGCAAACCCTTCTGTAATTTCAGATTTTAAGGAAATCACGAAAATGCGCTTGGCATTGAGTGTGGTGTTTTCGTCGTTGGCAGGCTATTTGTTGGGTGTAGAAACCGTAGATTTAAAAACCTTGATTTTATTGGCCTTTGGTGGCTATTTTATGGTGGGGGCTTCCAACGCCTTCAACCAAATTATAGAAAAAGATTTGGACGCTTTGATGAGCCGTACCAAAAACCGCCCCATCCCTTCGGGGCGCATGTCGGTAACCACGGCATTTATCATTGCCAGTATTTTTACGGTGGCCGGTGTGGTTATTTTATACACCATCAACAAGCAAACGGCCATGTTTGGGGCCATTTCCATTTTTTTATATACCTGTGTATATACGCCTTTAAAAACTAAAACGCCTTTGGCGGTGTTTGTTGGGGCCATTCCGGGGGCTATTCCGTTCATGTTGGGCTGGGTGGCCGCAACCGACGATTTCGGTATCGAACCGGGCACATTGTTCGCACTGCAATTCTTTTGGCAATTCCCACACTTTTGGGCCATTGGTTGGTTTTTGTACGACGATTATAAAAAGGGCGGATTCTACATGCTGCCCACGGGAAAGCAGGATAAAGGCACAGCGGTACAAACCATTATGTACACGGTCTGGACTATTTTAGTGTCCATCATCCCGGTATTTGGGTTTACGGGACGGTTGGAGCTGTCTGTAGTAGCGATGCTGTTGGTGTTGGCCGCAGGTTTGTGGATGCTGTATTACGCCATAAGGTTGTTCAGAATCATGACCGAAAAGGCTGCCAAGCAGTTGATGCTGGTAAGTGTGTCTTACATTACTTTGGTTCAAATTATTTATGTTATAGATAAATTTATTAGATAAACTATGGATTTAACACAAGGCACTCAAGAAGAAAAACACGCCAGAGCCAAAAAAATGATGCTTTGGTTTGGTATTATTTCGTTGATTATGTCGTTTATGGGCTGGACCAGTGCTTTTATTGTAAGTAGTTCGCGTCCCGATTGGTTAAAAGATTTTGTGTTGCCAAATGCTTTTGTGATCAGTACAGTAGTTATTGTGTTGAGCAGTATCACTTTTCTTTTGGCAAAAAAAGCTTTAAAAACCAACAACCGAAAAGCCACAACGCTATGGTTGTGGGCTACCTTGGTTTTGGGCATTGTGTTTATTTTTAATCAATTTTCGGGTTTTCAGCAAATCATAGATCAGGGTTATAATTTTACGGGCCCAACCAGTAACGTTACCATGTCTTACATTTATTTGATAGCAGTAGTGCATATATTGCACGTTATTGCTGGCATGGTGTGTCTATTGGTGGTAATTTATAATCATTATAAACAAAAGTATCAGCCAACAAAAATGCTAGGCTTCGAACTGGCAGCTACGTTCTGGCATTTTATTGATATTCTCTGGGTCTATCTCTTTTTGTTTTTATATTTCGTTAGATAAATAAATTGATTATTTTTGTGCAACTTTTAAACAACAACCAATAAATATGAGTACAGCAGTAGCAGAAGGCAAAACTTGGAGTGGCGGTAACGAGCCACTAAAAGCAAGTTACGGTAAAATGATGATGTGGTTTTTCATCGTTTCTGATGCCTTAACCTTTTCTGGCTTTTTAGCGGCCTACGGTTTTTCAAGATTTAAGTTTATAAGCGAGTGGCCTATTGCCGACGAAGTATTTACACACGTTCCGTTTTTGCACGGACAAGAGTTACCGATGATTTATGTGGCGTTCATGACGTTCATTTTAATCATGTCGTCTGTAACCATGGTATTGGCTGTTGATGCTGGGCATCATTTAAACAAAGCAAAAGTAACCCTTTACATGTTCTTGACCATTATTGGAGGTTTAATCTTCGTGGGGTCGCAAGCATGGGAATGGGCAACATTTATAAAAGGCGATTACGGTGCTGTACAAACCAAAGGCGGAAATATTCTTCAGTTTGTTGATACCGATGGGCACCGCGTAGCATTAAGAGATTTTGTGGTGGCCGAGCATACCGATAGAACAGCCCACGAACGTAAAAACGGTTTGTGGTTTGTAGATGAAGCGCCACTGCCTCCATTTACTGTGGAAGAAGTAGTAAAAGGATTGGAAAGCCACGAGAATGTTTTGGTAAGAACACAGTTGCTTGATGAAAACGGACACAAAACAGTTTTGTCAAGAGAAGAGTCTTTAAAGCAGATCAAAGAAAACGGAAAGTTGGTTGTTGAAGGCGCTAACCTTCATGTGAATGAATACGGTTCGCCATTGTTTGCCGATTTCTTTTTCTTCATTACAGGATTTCACGGGTTCCACGTATTTTCGGGAGTGGTTCTTAATATCATTATTTTCTTCAATGTGGTATTGGGTACTTACGAAAGACGCAAGAGTTACGAAATGGTAGAAAAAGTTGGTTTATACTGGCACTTTGTAGATTTAGTTTGGGTATTTGTATTTACCTTCTTCTACCTTGTATAATAAAGAAAAACTTAAAAAATGGCACACGAACATAAACTAGAAATATTTAGAGGTTTACTAAAGTTTAAATCCAATACCCAGAAAATTTGGGGTGTACTTATATTTTTATCCATTGTTACGGCGATAGAGGTTGTATTGGGTATTTACAAACCAAAATGGTCTATGGCCCAAGTTTTGGGAATGAAATTACTGAACTGGATTTTCATTATTTTAACCATAGTTAAGGCGTACTACATTACTTGGGATTTCATGCACATGCGCGATGAAACCAAAGGATTGAGACGCGCGGTAGTTTGGACTACCATTTTCTTGATACTTTACTTAATATTCATCTTGTTGCAAGAAGGTGGTTATGTATTTAAAGTATATGACGAAGGCTTTATAAAAAGAGATTTTTAAACAGTTTTCTGTTTAATAGTCTACTGGAATTTAAGTGTTAAATAAAGTAATAAAGGCGGTTTTTCAACCGCCTTTTTCTATTTTTGCAGCGCATTTTTTAGCTGCGAAAACCTCAGTGTTTTATGGATTACAAAAAAGTGAGTCGGTACGTTGTATTAGGGATTTTGTTTTTTCTTCCCGTAACGTTTTTATTGATGCTTTATCCGGCAACACATAATTATACGCCCCTCGATATTGTTAATGATTCTGTAGCCGATTTAGAAGGGTTTACTTCAACTTCCGAAGAAGACATTGTTTTAAAAGACCATATTACCGTTTTAGGGTTTGTCGGTACAAACCCAATGGAAAACGCTACCAGTGCATCCAACCTAAAGGAATTGGTGTACGATAAGTTTAAAGGCTTTAAACGTTTCCAAATGGTGCTTGTGGCGCCCGTTGGGACGGAAGAAGCCGTAAGTCAGTTAAAAACGGAAATAAGCTCTTACGAAGATTTAAGGTTTTGGCATTTTGTGTTCGGCGAACCTTCCGAAATTGAACAACTATTCGCCAGTTTAAAAAGTGAAGAACCGCTTAGAGAAGATTTTTCCACCAACCATGTGTTCATCATTGATAAAGATTTGAACCAACGCGGCAGAATAGACGATCGTACCGATAACGAATTGAAAAAGGACAAACCCGTTTACGGACTAAACAGTTACGATTGTATTGAAGTGGCCGAAATAAAGAACAAAATGAGCGAAGACATGCGCATTTTGTTTACCGAGTATCGGCAAAAACGAAAAGGAGAGTTCAACTCAGATACGCGCCGCGCTAACGATTTAAACAGCAACGATGAAAAAGAATAATTATTCATACATAGGCATCGCTTTTATTATTTTGGTTTTTGGGATTATTTTTATTCCGAAAATTGTTGATAGAATTTCAGAAGGCGATATAAACCGAAAGGAAAGTCGCAGTGATTATGCCGATGAAAATAAATCGATTGATTCTGGTTTGGCGTTTATCGAAATTAACGGTGAACCCAAAAAAGTACCACCGTTTTCGTTTACCGATCAAAACGGAAAGACCGTCACGAATAAAGATTATGAAGGCAAAGTATATGTGATAGAATTTTTCTTTACTACATGCCCGACCATTTGCCCCAGAATGAATCGTAACTTGGTTCAAATTCAAAATGCATTCAATGGATTTGAAAATTTTGGAGTGGCTTCGTTTACCATTAATCCCGAATTCGACACCCCCGAAGTTTTAAAAAATTACGCCGAACAATACGGTATTACCAACCCCAATTGGCATTTAATGACGGGCAATCAAGATGCGATTTATAAATTGGCTAACGAAGGCTTTAATCTTTATACAGCCGAAGAAGAAAGTGCAGCAGGCGGATTTGAGCATTCGGGTAATTTTGCCTTGATTGATAAAAACGGTTTTATCCGTTCAAGAAAAGATGATTTTGGAAACCCCATTATCTATTACAGAGGGATTGTTTCCGAAGATGAAAAAGTAGATGATGATGGAGCGCCCGAAGAAATCAGCGCGCTAAAAGAAGATATAAAAAAGTTGCTTAATGAATAATTCACAAGAAATTTTAGACGAAAAAAAATACAACAAGTTAATTGTTGTACTTTCTATTTTAATTCCCGTTGCGGTAGCGGTATTGTTTGGTATTAAAATCCCTAACGTAGAGCCTTTAAGTTTTTTGCCGCCTATTTATGCCACCATTAATGGTTTTACCGCCGTTTTGTTGGTTATTGCTTTTGTGGCAATTAAAAACAAAAAAGTAAAATTGCACGAAAATGTAATGAAAACGGCCATTGGCTGTTCGGTAGCGTTTTTAGTGATGTACGTAGCCTATCACATGACCAGCGATTCCACCAAGTTTGGAGGCGAAGGTGCCATAAAATACATTTATTATTTCGTGTTGATTACGCATATTTTGTTGTCGATCATCATTATCCCGTTCGTGTTGATTACTTACGTTCGTGCCATAACCAATAATATTGAAAAGCATAAAAAAATAGCCAAGATTACGTTTCCGTTGTGGTTGTATGTGGCTGTTTCGGGGGTAATTGTTTATATTATGATTTCACCTTACTATTAATGAAACTCTAATTTGTGAAGTTTGCAAAACGAGAACAAATTAGTAAGTTGAATTAACCCCGATGAATATCGGGGTCTCATAAGATTTAAAATGAAAAACAAACTCGTCTTTTTTCTCTTTTCTGTTCTCTTTTTTCTAGAGACAAACGCTCAGTGCGCCATGTGCCGTGCCGTATTGGAGAGCGAAGAAAGCCAAACTGCAGCCGAGGGCATTAACGATGGCATCGTGTACCTTATGGCCATTCCATACATTTTGGTGGCTGGTATAGCTTATGCTATTTATCGTAAATTCAATACGTTAAAAAAGTAATAAAAAGTTTTATTTACTTAATTTGTAACATTTCTTTGTGAGGGTAGTCTAACTTTTTAGGCTATAAGAATCCTAAAATCCATCAAAGTTATGTTGAAAATTCACGAGCTTCACAAGTCCTATCCCATTGGCGATTCCAGTTTACATGTTTTAAAAGGAATAGACCTCAATATTGAAGAGGGCGAAATGGTAGCCATTATGGGCTCATCAGGTTCAGGAAAATCTACGTTGCTGAATATTATTGGGATGTTGGATGAAGCCGATACGGGTGAATATATTTTAGATGGACTCCCCATTAAAGACCTAACAGAAAAAAAAGCGGCCGTTTACCGAAATAAATTTTTAGGGTTCATTTTTCAGTCTTTCAATTTGATAAATTATAAAAACGCCTTGGAAAATGTGGCATTGCCACTGTACTACCAAGGTATGAATAGAAAGGAACGCCAAGAAAAGGCATTGTTCCATTTAGAAAAAGTAGGATTGGCCAACTGGGCCGAACATCTGCCAAAGGAACTTTCTGGAGGGCAAAAACAACGTGTGGCCATTGCCCGTGCTTTGGCGGCCAACCCCAAATTATTGCTAGCCGATGAGCCAACCGGAGCACTCGATACCAAAACCTCGCACGAAATTATGGAGTTTATACAGCAATTGAATGACGAAGGAAAAACCATTTTAATGGTTACCCACGAAGAAGATATTGCCAATATGTGCAAACGCATTGTAAGGCTTCGCGACGGGGTAATTATGGAAGACAAAAAAATAAATCAGGTAAGAGCCGGTCAATATGTTTGATTTAGACCTTTGGAGGGAAATATTTCAAAGTATCAATAAAAACCGGACTCGAAGTTTGCTTTCGGGGTTTACGGTGGCCTTCGCCATTTTGCTTTTCGCCATTCTTTTTGGTATTGCCAACGGTTTACAAAACACTTTTGCTGAAGCCTTTGGTACCGATGCCAATAATTCCATTGTTATTTTTCCGGGACGAACTACCAAAGCGCACGATGGCCTTCAGGCGGGACGGCAAATCCAATTTAAAAACGAAGACCACGATTTTGTATTGGATGAGTTTGGTGAAAAAGTACAGTACATAACCAGTAAAGTCAACAGAAACGTAACTGCCACTTTTAAAGGCGAGAAAAACACCTACCAAATGCGGGCCGTGCATCCCGAATACATGTTTATTGAAAACAATGTTGTGAGCGAAGGCCGCTACCTCAATCAAAACGATTTAAACAATAAAACCAAAGTGGCCGTAATCGGCAATGTGGTTAACGACGAACTGTTTTTAAAGGAAACCGCCATTGGAAAGTACATCAGCTTAAACGGCATTTCTTTTAAAGTAGTGGGCGTTTTTACTGATGATGAAGGCGACAACGAAGAGCGGGTTATTTATGTGCCCCTGACTACCGCCCAGTTTTTGTACGGCAATAACGATTTTATCGATTTTATGCACTTAACGTACAATCCAAAAATGAACAGCGATCAAGCGTTGGCTTTTGGAAACGATATCACCAAAAAATTAAAAGAACGTTTTTCGGTGGCGAGAAGCGACCAACGGGCCATTAGGGTGCACAATATGGCACAGGGCACCAAGCAAGTAGATATGATGACCTTTGGGCTCACAGTTATCATTTTGGTTATTGGCTTCGGTACTTTAATCGCTGGGGTGGTGGGCATCAGTAATATTATGATTTTTATTGTAAAAGAGCGCACCAAAGAAATCGGTATTCGTAAAGCTTTGGGGGCTTCGCCGCGTTCCATTGTATCCATTATTTTGTTGGAATCTATCATTATTACAGCAATTGCAGGCTACGTCGGTTTGCTAATAGGCGTTGGCGTTTTGGAGTGGGTAGCACCGTATTTGGAACAATATTTTATAAAAGACCCCAGTGTGAGCAATAGGCTGGTGGTGGGAGCAACCATTGTACTTATTCTAGCCGGAGCCATTGCGGGTTACATACCAGCTAAACATGCTTCAAAAATTAAACCCATTGTAGCCTTAAGAAACGATTAGCGATGTTTAGATTTTTATTCGATAGAGATACATGGCAAGAGGTTTTCGATAGCTTCAACAAGAACAAACTGCGGTCGGTTTTGACCATGGTAGGCGTTTGGTGGGGTATATTATTGCTCATCGGATTATTGGGCTCGGCACGGGGCTTGGAAAACGCATTCAACCGTTTGTTTGGTGATTTTGCCACCAACAGCGTATTTGTTATGGGCAGCTCAACCGGGAGGCCATTTAAGGGCTTTCAGGAGGGTAGAAGGGTACAATTAACCTTAACCGATATTGTAAAAGTAGAGGCCAATGTTGAAGGCATAGAATTTGTCGTGCCAAGAAATATGAACCAAGGTTTGGTGGTGCGGAATTTCCTCTCGGGAACTTTCAATGTGATGGGAGATTATCCGGTGCTCGATAAGGTTCAAAAAAAGAAATTGGTACATGGACGGTTTATCAACCAAAGTGACATCGACGACCATAAAAAAGTAGCGGTCATTTCCGAAAGTATTTACAAACAACTTTTTGAAAAAGACGAAAACCCTATTGGGCAGTACATTCAAGTAAACAACATCAACTACATGGTGGTGGGCATGTACGATCAGGGCAATGTTAATTTTGGCCCGAGTGAAGACATCCACATTCCGTTTACCACTTTTCAGCAGGTATATAATCAGGGCGAAAAAATTGGTTTTTTAATGATTACGGGAAAGCCAGAGTTCGATATTCAACAAATAGAAAACGATGCCATTTTGATGTTGAAAACCTTAAACCACGTGCATCCCGAAGATAAACGAGGCTTCAGGAGTTTTAACATGGGGAAGGAATTTGCAAAAGTAACTGGCTTTTTAACGGGCATGCAGTTTTTAACATGGTTTGTGGGCTTGGCCACTTTAGTAGCGGGCGTTTTTGCCATCGGGAATATTTTATTGATTACGGTAAAAGAGCGCACCAAAGAAATTGGAGTACGCCGTGCATTGGGTGCCACACCCTTTGAAATAAAACGGCAAATAGTGGTCGAAGCCGTGTTTTTAACCTTGGTAGCTGGGGTTATTGGAATTATTACCGGAGGCTGGATACTCATTACATTAGACTACTTTTTTGGGCAAGGCGATGAGGCGGCCATCGTGAACGCATCGGTGTCGATTTCGGTGGTTTTTGTGGCCTTGGTCATATTAGTCATCTTAGGAACATTAATCGGACTTATCCCAGCGTTTAAGGCCACCAGTGTAAAACCTATTGAAGCATTAAGAGAAGAATAAACAATCAAAAAAATGAATAAAACAGTAAGAATCATTTTAGTTTTAGTGGGCATTATAGCCTTGGCATTTGTGCTAAAATATTTTAAGGATGCCAATTCTAAAGACATTGTCGATTACAAGGTTGAAGAGCCCTTTTACACGTCGATAAACACCAAAGCTGTGGCCACGGGCAAATTAAACCCCGAGGAAGAAGTAGAGCTAAAACCGCAAATTTCGGGTATTGTCGATAAAATCGTGGTAGAGGAAGGCGACGTGGTAAAAAAAGGCGATTTAATTGCAACAATTAGGGTAGTGCCCAACGAGCAAAGTTTGGTGAGTGCCAAAAGCCGGATTGCATCTTCAAAATTGTCGTTCGATAATGCCAAAATTCTTTACAACCGTAATAAAGCCCTTTTTGACAAAGGCGTGATTTCTCAACAGGATTTTGAAAACAGCGAGCTGTCTTACAACCAAGCCAAGGAAACTTTGGCCCAAGCCCAGAACGATTATCAAATTATAAAACAGGGATCCATTTCGGGAGGTAGTTCGGCAAACACCAATATTGTAGCCCAAATTCAAGGCACTATTTTGGAGATTCCGGTTCGTGAGGGCGATCAAGTGATTCAAAGTAATAATTTTAATGCCGGAACCACCATTGCTGTTATTGCAGATATGAGCAAAATGATTTTTGAAGGTAAAGTAGATGAAGCCGAAGTAGGTAAATTGAAAGAAGGCAAAGAAATCAAAGTAGTTTTGGGCGCGATAAAAGATAAAGATTTTCCGGCTACGTTAACCTTCGTCGCTCCAAAAGGCATCGAAGAAAATGGTGCTGTACAGTTTACCATTAAGGCCGATGTGAAAATCGATACGGTTACCAATATCAGGGCGGGCTACAGTGCCAATGCCGAAATCGACCTTGAGGCCAAAGACAGCGTGCTGGCCATTCGCGAAGCCTTGCTGCAATACAACCGTATTACCGAAAAACCCTTTGTGGAAGTGCTCGATGGCGATAATAAATTCAAAAAAGAAGATGTGGAATTGGGTATTTCTGATGGTATTAATGTTGAGATTAAAGACGGTGTGAAAGAGGGCGAGAAAATCAAGGTTTGGAATAAAGCATCAAACGATAATAACGACGATGAAGATAAAAAAGAGCCGAAAGATGATTAAAAGTGAATACCAAAAATCAGGTTTGTGTTTGGCGCTACTTTTTGTATCGTTATTTTCATTTTCGCAGCAAAAAAAGTGGACGCTTCAGGAGTGTGTTAACCATGCCTTGGAGCATAACATCACTATTCAACAAAGTGAAAATACATTGTTGAGCAACGACCAGGATATTCTGGCGGCGAGAGGTCAGTTTTTGCCATCGGTGAGTGGTAGCATGGGCCAACGGATGAGTATTGGTTCGGGTTTCGATCCCGTTTCCAACCAGCGTATCAACAACCAAACCACGCATTCATTCAATTACAATTTAAGCGTTAGCCAGAATGTGTTCAATGGCTTCCGTACGCTGAACCAATACAAACAGTCGCAGCTCACCAAAGAAACCAATGCTTTGGAGTTAAGCAGAATAAAGGACGATGTATCCCTTAATGTGGTAAATGCCTATTTGAATGTAGCGTTCAACAAGGAAAATTTGCAGACCGCCAAAGCACAGTATGAATTCAGTAGCAAACAATTGAAACAGGTAAAAGATTTGGTGGATGCCGGAGTACAGCCTAAAGCCAATATTTACGATGCCGAAGCCACTCTAAGCCGCGATGCCCAACAGGTTACTCTGGCCGAAAACAGTTATACTTTGGCGTTGTTAACGCTATCGCAATTATTGCAAGTGCCGTTTGAAGGGTTTGATGTTGAAATTATTACCGTTGATAGCCCTTCGGAAAATTTATTATATAAAGAAGTTACCCCTGTTTTAAACCATGCTTTAGAAAACCGCAGTGAAATTAAAGTAGCTGAAAAAGGTGTTGAAAGTGCCGAATTGAGCACCGAAATTTCAAAATCGGGGTATTATCCGTCTGTGAGTTTTGGTTATGGCTTTGGTTCGGTTTGGAGTGAATCTAAAAACGATTTGGTAAAACAAGCTTTTTTCAGGGAGCTCGATTTGTTCAAAGGGCACAATTTCAATTTGAATGTAAACATTCCCATTTTTTCGAGGTATCAAAATAAAACGGCAGTGGCCAAATCAAAAATTCAGGAAGAAAACAGTAAGCTCAATTTACAGCGTGCCAAATTGGATTTGGAAGCCAATATCCAGCAAGCCTTTACCGATGCCCAAGCTGCTTTTAAGGCTTTCGATGCTGCTAAAAAATCACTTGAATCGCAAAAACTGGCATTCAATAATTCCAAAGAACGCTACGATATTGGGGTAATGACGACCTACGAATTGGAACAGGCCCGGGTTCAGTTAATAAATGCCGAGTCGTCTTTAATAAATGCCAAGTACGATTTTGTTTTTAAGACAAAAGTTTTAGACTTTTACGCCGGTAAATCTTTATTCGATTAATAGTGAGCACGTATATACTTAATATTGAAACCGCAACCACCAATTGTTCGGTGTCGCTTTCAAAAAACGGGGAAACCATTGTTTTAAAAGAAGACAACGATAAAGGCTATTCGCATGCCGAGCGGTTGCATGTTTACATCGACCAGGTTTTAAAAGAAGCTAAAATTGCGCCAAAAGATTTGTCGGCCATCGCCATCAGCAAAGGCCCGGGCTCTTATACGGGCTTGCGCATTGGGGTTTCGGCCGCCAAAGGACTGTGTTTTGCCTTGAATAAACCGCTTATTTCGGTGCCCACTTTAGAAGCTTTGGCGCATAAGGTAAAAGCAGAGGAAGGCATTATCGTGCCCATGCTCGATGCGAGACGCCTGGAAGTATATTCTGCAATATTCAGCAATGCACATGACAGGATTCGAGAGACCCAAGCACAAATTTTAGATGAAAACGCTTTCGCGGAAGAACTAAACAACGGAAAAGTGTATTTTGTAGGTAATGGTGTTGAAAAGACCAAAAACTTGATAACACACGAGAATGCTATTTTTGTTGAAGGTGAATTACCATCGGCTAATGAAATGAGCCACTTGGCTTATGAAAAATTCAAACAAAACGATACAGAAGATGTCGCCTACTTTGAGCCTTTTTATTTAAAGGATTTTGTAGCGTTAAAGTCAAAAAAATAAGCCCCGTTACAAATCTGTAACAGGGCATTATATTTAAATATTACAAAAAGGTTTTAACCTTGCTTTTGAATTTCTACTTGATGTGGGTATGGAATTTCGATTCCGGCAGCATCAAGGGCTTCCTTAACGTTTTCGGTAACATCAAAATATACGTCCCAATAATCCTCAGATTTGCACCATGGCCTGGTGGCAAAGTTTACAGAGCTGTCGGCAAGTTCCAATACGGTAACTGCTGGGGCAGGATCTTTCAGTACTTTTGGATGTGAAGTGAGCACATTCATAATCACCTCTTTCGTCTTTTTAATGTCGGCATCATAACTTACACCAAAAACCAAATCGACACGACGCGTACCTTCAGTAGTGTAATTGATAATGTTTCCATTGGAAAGCGACCCATTAGGAATAATAATCTCACGGTTTGATAAGCCGGTCAATTTGGTGGTAAAAATTTCAATTTCCTTAACCACGCCAATTTCACCTTGAGCTTCGATTAAGTCACCTATTTTAAAAGGTTTGAAAATCATGATCAATACCCCACCGGCAAAATTTCCAAGAGAACCTTGAAGCGCCATACCAATGGCTAAACCTGCGGCAGCTAAAATAGCAGCAAACGAAGTGGTTTCAACTCCTACGGTGCCCAAAACAACAATAATTAAAATAATCTTTAAAATCCAGCCTAAAAGATTCATTAAAAACTTTTGAAGGCTTTCGTCGTAGTTTTGTTTGGACATAATGCTTTTTGTGGCCTTAAGTATCTTTTTTATTACCCAAGCACCAACTATCCAAATAACAATAGCGCCGAGTACCTTTAAGCCGTACTCAACTATTAAATCAATCCATTTTTCAGTGTCTACGTTTTCTAAATCCATAAAAATTTTAAGTTAATTAGTGATACAAAATTATATCTATAAAAAAAGGTTTTTGTGTTTAGTATGTGAAAATATAGTTAAATTTTTACAAACAGAGACTGGCTAAAGCCACAATGGCGGGAATGGCCTGGAAATAAAATATCCTTATCTGTTTTGTGGAGTAAGACCCATAAATGGCTGCAATAGTCACACAAACCAAGAAAAAAATAAGCCCGCTGCTAAAAACCCGTTGTAAAGTCCTTGGTTGGCTGCGAGTACTTTGGTGTCTTCAGCAAATCCCTTTGATTTTATTCCGAAGGTTTTTATGCCAGTAGGTTTGGTTCAGAGAAACATTTCTAAAACCAGAAAAATAAATATGTTCTAAAGCTACAAAAGCAATTAAGAGGGTAGTCGTAATGGACATACTAACGTTGTTGTTTTTTTCAAAGTAAGCTAAAATGGAGCGTAAAAAAAGCGTTCAAAATATGAACGCTTTCCTTTTTGATGTTTTTGAAAATTTATCCGTTAATGGCTTCAACCATTTCAACCTTTCCGGGCAACATTTGCTTTAGCATGTTCTCAATCCCGCTTTTAAGGGTAAGGGTTGACGATGGGCAACCGCTACAGGCCCCTTGAAGCAAAACACTAACGTTTTTGGTGTCCTCGTCATACGAAATAAACTGGATGTTTCCACCATCGCTGGCCACGGCCGGTTTTACATATTCTTCCAGAATGTTGACGATTTCTTTTGAGGTGTCATCCAAATTATCGAAACGGTGGTCGAGTTGCTCGGTCGATTTTTCTAATTTTTGTGCCGCATCAGGAGCCACTATTTCTTGTCCTTTTTCAATATGATCTTTGATGAATTCACGTAATTGAATGGTGATTTCCTGCCATTCGGTGATGTCGTATTTGGTTATCGACACGTAGTTTTCGTCAAAAAATACGCTTTTCACAAATGGAAAATGGAATAATTGTGTGGCCAATGGCGAGAGCTTGGCCTCTTCTATAGAGGTGAACTCAAACATAGTATTCACAATTTTTTTGTTGGCCACAAATTTCATTACCGCTGGATTTGGAGTGCTTTCGGCATAAACTGTAACCGGTATTTTTTTAGGAGCCGCTTGCTCTTCAACCACAACTCCGCCATTGTTTAGGTAAGCTTCAATTTGTTCAGCCACTTCATCCTGAACGTCGCTCCATTCCACAATATTGTAACGTTCAACAGCTATAAAATTACTACTGATATATACTTTTTTCACAAAGGGCAAATGGAATAATTGTTGCGCCAAAGGCGAATGCTTCGCCTCGTCAATGTTATTGAACTCAAAGCTTTGGTGCTTGGTAACAAATTGATTTATTTCGAATTTTACAATAGCATCATTTGATGTTTTTTGTACAGAAACCTGATAATTGTTCATTTAGCTAATTTTTTACAAAAATACTAAAAGAAAACGTTAGATGTCATATATTTGAGTTTTGTTGTATGTTGAAATAACATAAATAATTATAATAACAGCGCAGTTTGTAAATGTAATTTTTAAGCAGTAAATGCGTTTTGTAAACCCAAGCCTACTTGGTGATTGATTATGAAACTGATAACTTTTATTTTGTCGGTAATTCTTGTGCTAAGCTCCAAATTAGCCTCTTCACAAGAAGCATTACCTATTTATACCGATTATTTAACGGATAATTATTATTTAATCCATCCGTCTATGGCCGGTATTGCTAATTGTTCTAAAGTGAGGCTAACAGGTAGGCAACAGTGGTTTGGCCAAGATGATGCACCAAAACTGTTAACATTGAGCATGAATGGCAGGTTGGGCGAGTCGCAGTCCGGTATTGGCGGTATTGTGTTTGCCGACGAAAACGGTTATCACTCACAAAAAGGCGCTTATGCTACCTACGCACATCATTTATTGTTTTCTAGAACAGAGGCCGATTTGAACATGTTGTCGTTTGGGTTAAGTGCCGGATTTATTCAATACCAATTGGACGAAACGTCTTTTTTAAATGACGCGCCCATTCCCGATCCAGCTATTGATGGCATTGTGCAAAACGAAACCAATTTTAATGTCGATTTTGGGTTTTCATACCATTATCTCGATTTTTATGCGCATGCTACAGTGAAAAATCTTTTGAACAATTCTGGTATCAATAGAGATGTTGAAATCACCAGCAATTTAAGACGCTATTTATTATCCACAGGTTATGTTTTTAACAAATACGGAAGCAGTTGGAGTTTCGAGCCTTCGGTAATGTTTCAGTACCGAGATGCTACTGAAGAGGCCGCTATTGATGTTAATGTAAAGGCATACAAGGAAATGGAATTTGGCAAACTTTGGGGCGGTCTTTCATACAGGAACAGTTTTGATGGTGCCGAATTTTCTACCGGAAATGGTACTGATAGCCAACGCTTACAGCAGATAACTCCCATATTAGGCATTGACTATAACAACTTTATGTTTGCTTACACCTATACTTACCAAACCAATTCG
Organism: Tamlana crocina; assembly: GCA_040429635.1. Lineage (NCBI taxonomy): Bacteria > Pseudomonadati > Bacteroidota > Flavobacteriia > Flavobacteriales > Flavobacteriaceae > Tamlana > Tamlana crocina. Next base: position 542,847 of record CP158972.1, read on the forward strand.
GTGGTGTTCACTAACGGGGGCTTTCACCAGTTAACCCTAGGTTATAATTTTAATTGCAGAAGAAAAGCCTACGATTGTCTTTGTCCGGCGGTTAACTAAAACGGGCTGCAGCATTTAATCATTTCTTAAAACTTCAGTTTAAAAATCCAACTTCAGGTTTGTAACAATTTTGGTGTTAATTAGTCTAGTTTGTATCGACTAACCCAATAATTCGTAATTTTGTACCGGAAGAATTGTAACTGTATGGATATTAATGCAAATATCGAGTCGCCTTTATTGTTAAAGGTTAGCTTCAATAAATTGTTGGAGCAATATGAAGTTTTAGCAAAAGGAAACGATGAGTTTATTGCGGCCAAGGCCAAACGCATTTTAAATAGTGTTGAGGGGTATCCTGAACTGCGCGATGGATTTAGTGAAGTTGGGGTGCTGAAAGAACGTGAAAAGGAAATTGGTATAGTTCTTCAAGATAGTTTTAGTCCGTTGTTGACCAATAACGAGATTAAAACAGCTTCGGTGCCTTTGCACAATTTGATTTTCAATTCTTCTGAACGATTCAAAAATATCATAAAATCGGCGGGTAATGATTTCGAGCTCGAAATAAAAAACATGCCCGACGACCATACTTATATCATAGCTTGTACCATTATTTTAAACTTTTATTATGGTTGCAAGCTTAATTTTAAGCGGCCGTTTTTTTATGAAATACCCGATGCCAATGGCGTCATGCGGTATTACAAGATTTTGTACAATGGCGATTTTTGTGAAATTATACGAACCGATGATGCTCCTGAATTAACGCAAGCAGACATAGAAGAGTTGCTCGATAATTTCCATAACATCGCATTGTGGAAAGATAAATTTCCGCCGAAAAGCTATGTGTTCAAAGGGTTTGTGATTTCAAACATTTTTGATGTAACCGATGATCAGTCCATTTCCAATATCAAATCAAGCTTAATTGTAGGAGGAAAGCGTAAGGACGAGACCTTCATGGAAGGGTTTCAGGAAATTTTCCGTTCCCTTTTGGGTATAAAGGATATTAGGGCAGGGTTTTCAATATTCAATAAAGAGGAGGGCACCTTTGAATGTGTGCACGGTGCAGGAATGCAGAGTTTTTTGTTGGGTGAAAAGCAAGAAGAAAAGTGTTTGGAGGTATTGTGTAATTGGTCTTACAACAGTTTGCTTAATGAGAAAAAAACAATAGCCATTTCGAATGTAGAACACATTTTTAATAATGTAGAAGGGCATCCGCCGCACATTGATCGTTTGCACGAGCAGGGAGTTAAAAGCGCCATTTTTGCTCCAATTGCGAATGAGCAAGGCGTTATGGGAGTATTGGAAATCGTTTCAGGTCAATCTACAATACTAAACAGCATCAACGCCAACAGGTTGGTTGATGTTATGCCGTTTATTGTTTCGGCTGTTGAGCGTTCTAAAGCAGAAGAGCAAAATGCTATTGAAGCTGTAATTCAGCAGGAATGCACATCTATTCACCAAAGCGTATATTGGAAATTTGTGGCTGCCGCACGCCAGTTTTTAAAGAACAAAATACAATATGGCAGTAAAGCCACGTTTGAGCAAATTGTGTTTGATGATATTTATCCGTTATTTGGGCAAATTGATGTAAAAGGATCATCGGACGCCCGAAATTTGGCCACGCAAAAGGATTTGTTGTTGCAATTATCGTTGGTAGAAAAAATTGTTGGACAGATCAATGAAGATGAACCACTGCCTATTTATGAGGAAATATTATTTCAAGTAAACAATTACACCAAAGAGCTAAAATCCAATTTCAAGGTAGATAGCGAGCATAATATTGTAGCTTTTTTACGAAAAGAGATTGAGCCTTTATTTCAATTTCAACTGAAAAAAGAAAACCGTTTAAAAGAAGAGATAGAAGATTATTTTGGGAAAATAGATAGCGATTTAAACCTGATTTATTATTACCGAAAAAATTATGACGATACCATCATGCTCATCAATAAAAATATGGCTGCGGTATTGGATGAAAAACAAAAAGACGCCCAAGCCATGTATCCACATTATTTTGAGCGTTACAAAACAGATGGGGTAGAGCACAATATGTACATTGGCGAAGCCATTACAAAAGCCGATAGTTTCAACCCTATTTACTTGTATAATTTAAGGCTTTGGCAATTGCAGGTGATGTGCGAAATGGAAAATGAGTACTACGGTAACCAGCATTTATACCCTATAAATTTGGATGTAGCTTCCATGATTTTGGTGTTTAATCAGCCGCTGTCTATCAGGTTTAGAATGGATGAAAAACAATTTGATGTAGATGGGACCTATAATGCCCGTTACGAAGTGGTAAAAAAGCGGGTTGACAAAGCTTTTGTAAAAGGTACTGAAGAACGTATTACCCAAAACGGAAAAATCTCCATTGTTTATTCACAAAAAGAGGACGAGGAAGAATACATGAGGTATATCAAGTTCCTTCAGAATAAAAAAGTGTTGAACGAAGACGTTGAAGTGCTTGAGCTTGAAGATTTACAAGGAGTTACTGGGCTTAAAGCCTTGCGAGTGGGCATTTTGTACCACGGCAAAGATGAAGATAATAAAACCTTCTACACTTACGACGACCTTATGAAAGAAATTAAAGCCTAAAAACAGGATAGTTCAAATTGTCCTGTTTTGGTACTATATTTTGTGAGGTTAGTGGTGGTTCTTCTGGTAAAACATCCTTTAAATTGGTGCCATTCCTTTTTAATGCTATGCCAAAAGCAATCACAGAAATAATCATCCCGATCATGAAAATGGTATAGGTTATCCGCAAGATCCTATATTTTCTTTCCAATACTTTTCCTAAAAAATAAAGATCTTTGGTTAGGGAGTTGTAAACGTAATTCTTGTCCTTTAAAAGTTCGCTAACGGCCCATTCGTATTCCTTAAGTTCCATTTTATGGAAATTACCAAAAAAAGTAAGGTTAACATCTTTGTTGGCAACATCTTCTTTGGTAAACTCACCGCTCGTAACATTCGGTCTGGTAGCAATAATGGACAATACCATGGAAATAACGCACGATATCGTGAAAATAGCCGTGGGATAAATTAAATACGGATTGGTGTCCAGTTTAGAAATTAAGTTGGCCAATACCAATGAAATAATAATGGCGTTAACCGAAAGTAAAATGTTGGCCTTGGTATCGGCAATATCACTTAATTTAATGTGGTTTCTTAAGGCCACTCTATAAAACGTTTGGATGCCGCGTTCGGGACTTTCGTTTTTGTACTGGGCCTTATATTTGGCCTTCATTTCCTCTTTTTTGAGTTTTTCCTTTTGTTTTTTCTTGGCCTTAATCAATTTGGCGAGATTCTCCTCCTTCTGTTTTTGCCAGTTTTTTAAAGCATAATCGGTGTAAAACTCATGTTTTTTGGTAAGCACTTGAATGTTTTCGTCGCGCCATTCCGAAGGCGAATATGTTTTTATACCCTGTAGTTCGAACTCTTTTCGTAAAAACTCGCTCGCTTCAGCAAAATATTTCTTCCCAAAATGCGATGAATCGGCATCCCTTATTATTTTCCCTAATTCCGTTTCTGGTGGGTTCTTGAATTTAGTAGACATTATACAAGTGCTCACGGCTTCGATTAATTCGTCGTTAGCTTTGTTTTCTTTTAAAAATGCTGTGGCTATTTTTACGCTTTCCTCTTCATGTCCGTCGCGTACTTTCGTGTATCCGGTATCGTGCAATAATGCGGCAAGCTCCAATATTTCGCCATCTTCTTTGCTTACGTCGGTATTTTCAATAATTTCGCGCAAACTTCTTACAACACGCTCGGTATGTGTGTAATTATGATATAAAAAAGAACTGTCTAATTCATTTTTAAATAAATCAAAAACAAATTTTTCGGCTTTCTCAATTAGTTTTGACATAAATGGAATAGATTTTTCATCACAAATTACTAAAATTTAAATATATTATGAGTGCTTTATCTATAAAGATTTTAACGGTAAGAAACCGATGAAAAATTCGACTTACCCATAGATAAAGTTTTAAAGTATTAATTAACGAAAAAAGAAATCCAAAAGTATGCTTACTTGGAAAGACATTATAAATTTTTCGGTTAACGGAAACCCAAAACCCGATAGGCGGGTGGAAAAACCAGAGGAAGAATGGAAAGCGCAACTCACTCCAGAACAATTTAGGATTACGAGGGAGAAAGGGACCGAGCGTCCGCACAGTGGTGCACTGTGTGCTGCCTATGAAGCGGGGCAATATAATTGCGTGTGTTGCGACACCCCACTTTTCGATTCTACCATAAAGTTTAATTCAGGAACAGGTTGGCCTAGTTTTACCCAGCCTATTGAGGAAAATGCTATTAAGTACGAGAAAGACAGTTCGTTTGGAATGGTTAGGGTAGAAGTCATGTGCAATACTTGCGATGCGCATTTAGGGCACGTTTTTCCCGATGGTCCTGAGCCTAGCGGATTACGATATTGTATCAATTCAGAATCAATGACATTAAAAAAAGAAAAAGTAAATGACTGATAAAAATATACAAGTAGCCACAGTTGGTGGTGGGTGTTTTTGGTGTACCGAAGCCGTTTTTCAAGAAATTAAAGGCGTAGAAAAAGTAGTTTCAGGTTATTCGGGAGGCAACGCCCCGGGTCACCCAACATATAAAGAGGTATGCTCGGGTTTGACAGGCCATGCCGAAGTGGTTCAAATTACCTTTGATGCCAACCAAATTTCGTATGAAGATGTACTGGTTATTTTTATGACTACGCACGACCCAACTACGTTAAACCGTCAAGGAGGCGATGTGGGTACGCAATACAGGTCGGTGATTTATTATCACGACAACGAGCAAAAGAGCATTGCGGAAAAAGTGGTGAAACAAATGGCGCCGTATTACAACGACCCTATTGTTACCGAGATTGCTCCATTAAAAATATTTTATAAAGCTGAAGATTACCACCAAGATTATTACCGAAATAATACAACACAAGGGTTTTGCAGTTTTGTAATTACACCTAAACTGGCCAAGCTTAGAAAGCTTCATGCCGATAAATTGAAATAAATGCAGCTTAAAATAAAAGACCGATTTAACGTTGAATTACCAGCCGACCCAATTTTGGATAATACCAGAAGGCAGGTAAAATCGGCCTGTTTTTCATTTGTTACTCCTAAAAAAACCTCAAATCCTGAATTGATTCACGTATCGCCAGATATGCTTGAAAACTTGGACTTAACTGAGGAAGATACCAAATCTAAAACTTTTTTGAATGTGCTTACGGGTAATGAGGTGTTTCCCGAAACCAACCCCTATGCCATGTGCTACGGTGGGCATCAGTTTGGAAACTGGGCCGGGCAATTGGGCGATGGCCGGGCTATCAATTTGTTTGAGGTAGAGCATAAAAATAAGCATTGGGTAGTTCAATTAAAAGGGGCGGGTGAAACACCGTATTCACGAACAGCTGACGGATTGGCCGTGTTGCGCTCGTCCATAAGAGAGTACTTGTGTAGCGAGGCCATGTTTTATTTGGGCGTGCCCACAACAAGGGCTTTATCGTTGGTATTGACGGGCGATAGCGTACTTCGCGATGTGATGTACAATGGTAATCCAGCCTACGAGCCCGGGGCAGTGGTGTCGCGAGTGGCGCCCAGTTTTTTACGCTTTGGAAATTATCAAATTTTTGCGGCCCGACAGGAACATGGGATGTTGAAAACCTTGGTGGATTTTACCATAAAACACCACTTCCCGCATTTGGGAGCACCTTCAAAAGATGCCTATGTCGCTTTCTTTAAAGAAGTAGCCCAACTAACCCTCGACATGATTATCCATTGGCAACGGGTGGGCTTTGTGCACGGGGTAATGAACACCGATAATATGTCCATTTTGGGTCTCACCATCGATTATGGGCCTTACGGTTGGCTGGAAGGTTTCGATTATGGTTGGACGCCCAACACCACCGATAGACAACACAAACGCTACCGCTACGGAAATCAGCCCAATATCGGACTTTGGAATTTATACCAACTTGCCAATGCGCTGTATCCTTTGGTGGAGGAGGCAGAGCCATTTCAGGCTATTTTGGATGATTATAAAACAGGGTTCGAAACAAAATCCTTAAGTATGATGCGTTCCAAATTGGGATTGGAAAAAGAAGATGCTTTTGATGCGTCTCTAATCCAAGAATTGGAAGATAATTTGCTGTTGGCAGAAACGGATATGACTATTTTCTTTAGAAATTTAAGTGGCTTTTCAGCCGAAAAAACTTCCGAGGGATTGGCAATAATAAAAGATGCTTTTTATAATCTCGACGAGCTTTCCGAAGATATTGAAGAAAAGTGGCAAAAATGGTTTAAGCGCTACGCCGAGAGGTTTAGCCAAGAACAACTTTCTGATGAAGAAAGAAAAGAAAAAATGAATGCTGTTAATCCAAAATACGTATTGCGAAATTACATGGCACAACTCGCCATAGACGATGCCGAAAAAGGGGATTACAAATTAGTTGAGGAGTTATTTCAACTTTTAAAGTATCCTTATGCGGAGCAACCGGAGTATGAAAAATGGTTTGCTAAACGCCCGGAATGGGCCAGGCATAAAGTAGGTTGCTCCATGCTGTCGTGCAGTTCGTAAATGGGGTTGTTGGACAAAATAAAAGGGTTGCCGATGGGCTATTCGGTAGTAGAATATCAAAACAAAAAATACGGCGTTACCCGAACGGATTTCAACAACGGAAAAAGTTTTAAAGTTTTTGCTGAAGCCTTGGGTGATACCGATTTTATCAGTTTGAATTATTATATCACAAAACAATCGGAGCAATTAAAACCTTGCGAAATGCCTGCCCAAAAAGTGATTCATTTTTTAAATCATTACAAAAGCATCGAAAATGGATGAAATAGCACTTGGAGGTGGCTGCCATTGGTGTACCGAAGCGGTGTTTCAATCGTTGGTGGGCGTTTATAAAGTGGAGCAAGGCTATGTGGCTTCACACGGCGATGAAGCATCGTGGTCTGAAGCGGTTATTGTCCATTTCAAAGCCAATGAAATACCGCTCAAAACCTTGATAGAAATTCATTTGCAAACGCATAAAAGCACCTCAAACCATTCCATGCGTAAAAAATACCGGTCGGCCATTTATTCTTTTTCAGAAGAACAATCAAAAGCTTGCAAAGACATTTTGAGCGAACTTCAATCGTTGTTTGAAAATCCATTCATAACACGGGTTTTGCCATTTCAAAGCTTCAAGCCGTCCCGGGAGCAAATTCGAGATTACTACTATAAAAATCCCGAAAAGCCATTCTGTGAAAATTTTATAACACCCAAATTAAGGTTGTTGTTAAAGAAGTATTCAGCAGCCGTAAACGCAGAAAAATTAAATCACTTAAGCTCAATGAGTAATCGAGGATAACAAGGGGTTCTTAATTTTGCCTTTTCTTTTGGGGCAATTATTTATCTAAATGCAATATCTTTAGGAATCAAAAGCCTTTAATTTCGCTTTCATATAAAATTAAATATGAAGATACTTAAATATTTTTCAGTTTTAGCTGTGCTTGTCATTATCAGTGCTTGTGCCACTTACAAACCCCAATATTCAAATAAAAATCATAAAGAGGTTTCGTTTCCTGATAAAGAAATTGACCGAACCTTTTATTTAATTGGCGATGCTGGAATTTCGCCAACAGGCGGCATGTCTGGAGCTTTAACGGCTTTCAATAAACATATTGAAGGAAAGGCAACCAAAAAAGATTTTGCCCTTTTTTTGGGTGATAATATTTACCCGTCGGGGTTGCCATCAAAAGGCGATAAAAACCGTAGCTCGGCCGAAAATGCCTTAAACGGACAAATAAAATCGGTTAAGAATTTTAAGGGCGAAGTACTTTTTATTCCCGGAAACCACGATTGGTATTCCAATGGTTTAAAGGGTTTGAAAAGACAGGAAAAATATATTGAAGAAGCCTTGGGGAAAAACACCTTTCAGCCAGAAAACGGTTGTCCGCTGGAAAGTATTGATGTGGGCGAAACCATTCAGTTGATAGTTATAGACACGCAATGGTATCTCGAAAATTGGAACAGCCATCCAGAAGTGAATGACGAATGCGAAATAAAAACAAGGGAGCGCTTTTTATTGGAGTTGGAAGGCGAATTGAAAAAAGCCCAAAACAAAACTATCGTGTTTGCCATGCACCACCCTATGTACACCAATGGAACGCACGGTGGAAAATATGCGTTTAAAAAACATTTATATCCTTTTCAGAAAAAAATACCCTTGCCCGGGATAGCCTCGTTTATAACCCAGATTAGAACGCAGGGCGGGGTGTCCATTCAAGACCGCTACAACGAGCGCTACCACGAATTGATGAACCGTTTGGAAACCATGGCCATTGGTGTTGAAAACTTGGTTTTTGTATCGGGGCACGAACATACTTTGCAGTATATTGAAAACCAAAGTGTGGCCGAAAACGAAAGTATAAAACAAATAGTTTCGGGATCGGGCGCTAAGGAGTCGTATGCCGAATTGAGCAACAACGGTTTGTTTTCGTATGGAAAGCAAGGTTTTGCAGAACTTACGGTGTTTATGGATGGCAGTAGTTGGGTGCGTTTTTATGGGGAAGAAAACGGCGAGCCTAAATTGTTGTTCACCAAAGAAGTATATCCGCCAACAGAAGCCTACGATATTTCAAAGTTGCCCGAATCCTTTCCGCAGGCTGTTGAAGTTTCAATTTATTCCAAAGAGGAAACCGATGTGTCTGGATTTTTTAAATCGGTTTGGGGCGACCATTATCGCGATGTGTACAGTACAAAAATTACAGCACAAGTCGCTACTTTAGATACACTTTATGGCGGATTGGAAGTAGTGCGTAAAGGCGGTGGGCACCAAACCCGGTCACTGCGATTAAAAACTAAAGATGGCCGGGAACTGAACATGCGCGCACTGCGAAAAAGTGCCACCCAGTATTTGCAAACCGTACTGTTTAAAGATAATTACATTCAAGATGAATTTGAACAAACGGCTGTAGAGCAACTTATTTTAGATTTTTATACCGCGGCGCATCCCTATGCTTTTATGGCGGTTCCCGATTTGTCGGATGCAGCAGAAATCTACCATACCAATCCCAACCTGTATTTTGTTCCGAAGCACAAGCATTTAGGGGAATTCAACGCAGAATACGGAGGTGAGCTTTACATGATTGAAGAACGCCCGGAGGAAAATTATTCAAACGAAAAGAATTTTGGTTATGCTGATGATATTGAGAGTACCCACGATATTATTGAGAAAATCAGGGAAGATGAAGAACATAAAATTGACGAAAATGCTTTTATAAGGGCTCGATTGTTCGATATGCTTATTGGCGATTGGGACCGGCACCAGGACCAATGGCGCTGGGCACAGTTCGATATGGAAAACGGCGACCATTATTACAGACCCATACCACGGGACCGCGATCAGGTGTTCTCGAATTTTGATGGCGCGTTACTTGATGTGATGCGCATTATTTCAGGTTCAACCAAACAGTTGCAGGTTTATGATGATAAGTTGAAAAATATAAAATGGATGAACAGTGCCGGTATAAAGCTGGATCGGGTACTCATTCAGCGATCCGAAATGGATGCCTGGCTTGAGCATGCTAAATTCATTCAGGAACATATAACCGACGAGGTAATAGAGCGAGCCTTCGCTAAAGTGCCAAAGGAGGTGCACGACAAAACACTTGATGATATAAAGGAAAAATTAAAAGGCCGTCGGGCTAATCTTCAAAATATTGCTACGCGATATTATAATTACCTGAATGAGTTGGTGATTTTAACGGGAACCGATAAAGACGATTATATTGAAGTGACCCGAACTGCCGATAAGGAAACCCACGTAAAAATATCCAGAATCATTGATGGAAAAAAAGATAAGGTGATTGTAGATCGTACTTTTAACAGGGATATTACCAAAGAAATATGGATCTACGGATTGGACGATAAAGATGTTTTTGAAGTTACCGGAAAGGCAAATAACTTAATCTTTACTCGGTTGATTGGCGGGCAGGAGAATGATACTTACATTATAAAACATGGAAGACGCATTAAGGTTTATGACCACGAAAGCAAGAAAAACACCATAAAGGAAAAGAAAGGGGCTACCATCAGGCTTACCGATGTTTATAAACTCAACCTTTTCGATTTCAACAAAAACATTACCAAAACCAGCGTTATTACACCGGCCGTAGGTTTTAATCCAGATGATGGTTTTTCAGTAGGAATGGCGTATTCACTCACTACCAAAGGTTTTCAGCGAAATCCGTTTTCGCAACAACACCGTTTTAAGGGAGGGTATTATTTCGCAACCAGTGGATTTTCACTGAATTACGATGGCGAATTCGCCAACATTATGAACGATTGGAATTTGCATATCGGTGGGCAGTTCACTTCCGAGAATTTTACCAATAACTTTTTTGGCTACGGAAACGAAACGCCAAATAATGATGATGACCTCGATTTAGATTACAATCGTGTAAAAACAAGTATTTATGCCGTAAAAGCTGGTATCCTGAAAAAGGGGAATTTTGGTAGCGATTATGGAATACGAACCGTTTTTGAAGGCATTGAAATAGAAAATACAGCAGACAGATTTATTACTGACGAATTTGTATCGGCCGATAATACCAAATTCTACGAGCGTCGCTATTTTGGAGGCTTGGAAGCGCAATTTAATTACGAAAGTTTTGATGATAAAATCAACCCCAAAAAGGGTATGACCTTCCATTTGCAAGTAGGGGGTAAAACCGAATTTAAGGATACCAAAAACACTTATGGCTATCTTAATTCAGATTTAGGCTTTTACAACACGCTAACTACAAACAAAGCCTTAGTTTTAAAAACCGATGTACGCACGCAAGTACGTGTAGGCGACGATTTGGTGTTTTACCAAGCGGCGAATATTGGAGGGAATAATGGGTTAAGAGGATTTAGAACCGAACGCTTTACGGGTAAAAACTCACTTGTGGGAAGTGCCGATTTACGTTTTAGTTTTCCATCGTTTAAAACCAGTACTTTGCCGTTGCAAATTGGAGTGTTTGGCGGTGCAGATGTGGGGCGCGTATGGCTAAGAGGTGATTTTTCAGATAAATGGCACAACGATTACGGAGGTGGTTTTTGGGTAACTGCTGCCGAAAGTTTGTCGGGTACTTTCAACTTTTTTAATAGTGTGGAAGGCTTAAGGTTTTCGTTCGGTTTCGGCTTAAATTTTTAAACTGAAAGTGTACAAATTGCCCCCCTCGCTTTTGTTTTTTTCATCGGTAATGTAAACTGTGTCATCGTTTTTAAAACAAATGCCTTCCTTTTGCGAACTGTGTTCAAACTTTAGTTCTTCTATATTTCCTTTAAAGAACTCGTCGCCTTCAAAATCGGTGACCTTCCAAAGTTTATCGTGGTTTAATAAGACTATGGTTTTGCCGTTTTCACTAATATCTGCCGAGGTTATTTTGTGGTGCTTGCCATCCAGATTAAAGTCGGTGACCAATTCGGCAGTATGCTCGCCAATGGCATTGGGTACTTTTAAAAGTATGCTCGATTTGTTCTCTTTGCTGAAAATATAAAAGTAATTGTTCAGCAGAAAAAAGGCTTCAAAATCTTCGGGTTTTACTTTCTTGGGTAAATCGAAGTCAATGCGTTCGGCATGGGTTTCGCCTTTTTTAAAATCAGAAACTTTATAAATGGTAAAGTGGTCGCGCTTTTTACTGTTGTTGCCAAAATCGCCAATGTAGAGGTTGCCCTCACCATCTGAAGTTAAATCTTCCCAATCCCTATTTTTTGCATTTTCAATTTTAATGCGCTTCTTCATTTTGCCTTCAGTATTAAAACCGAAAATATAATTATCGTTTCCGGCATCTTCAATCGTCCAAAGTAATTCTTGGCTGGCTACCATTTCAACGGCCGAAGCTTCTTCCAAACCCAAAGGTAAATCGGCGATAACATTTAGTTTTCCGGTGTTACAAGACGTAAATATTAACAAAAGTGCCCAAAGTTTTGAAAGCTGATAAATCATGAAGTTTTAATTTTGAACCAAAATACCCACTTTAGGCCCAACAGGAAAATTTAAAATCTTAAACTATTTGTAAAACTTGCCTAAAACGCTGGTGTAATTTATTAGATTTATAGGGTGAAAAGCCAAAAGAAATATGACTACAGTTGATGATTTACTCAATTTGCTCACTTTAGAAAAAGTAACCGAAAACGAGTTTACCGGTGAAAGTAAAACCGTTGGCAGTCCCATTGTTTTTGGGGGACAAGTGTTGGCGCAGGCCGTTCATGCCGCGAGCAGAACGATTACTAACGGGCGGGTGCTGCACTCCATGCATGCCTATTTTTTGGAGCCCGGCGATTTGAGTCAGCGTATTACGTACAATGTGAGCAAAGTGAGGGATGGCAGAAGTTTTTCGGTACGGCGGGTTACGGCGCACCAAAAGGATTCGACTATTTTTATTCTTTCGGCGTCGTTCCATAAAAAAGAAGAAGGTTACAATCACCAAATTGACATGAAATCTGACTTAAAACAGCCTGAAGAACTGTTGAGTTGGACAGATATACTGCACCAGTACGGCGATTTTCTGCCCAAAAGTTTAAAATCGTTTTTTGAAATTGAACGCCCAATTGATTTTAAGCCAACCTATATACCCAACCCGATGCAGCCAAAAGATTTACCGCCGTTTACCGATGTGTGGTTTAAGTTAAAGGGCGATGTTAACGGTTTGGATGTATCAAAAAAACAGCAGATTTTAACCTATATTTCCGATTATAATATTTTGGTCTCGGCGCTAAACCCGCATGCCAGTAAAGCGCACTGGGGAAATACGCAAACGGCTAGTTTAGACCACTCGATGTGGTATTTTCGCGATTTCGATTTAGATGATTGGTTGCTCTTTTCCATGGAATCGCCCAGTACTTCAAACGCTAGGGGCTTTGCCAGAGGAAACATTTTTACTCGCGATGGAACATTAATAGCTTCGGTAGCCCAAGAGGGTTTGATGCGTCCAAAACAATAAAGCATGAATTTCGACATTTTTAAAATAGGTCACCGCGGGGCAGCCGGCCACATAGCCGAAAATACAGTAGAGTCGGTAAAAAAAGCTATAGAACTAGGGGCAACAGGCATTGAGGTCGATGTGCATGTGTGCGCTTCGGGCGAGCTGGTGGTATTCCACGATTTTACTTTAGATCGTGTTACCAATAGCACGGGCGAAATTGCCCAAAAAACACTTTCAGAATTAAAACAATTGAAGGTTTTGGGCGAGTTTGAAATCCCCACTTTAGACGAAGTTGTTTCGGTTTTGGATAATAATACTCTACTGAATATCGAATTAAAGGGACAAAATACGACCAAGCCCGTTGCCAGATTTATTGAACGTCATGTTGAAAAAAAAGGTTGGGCTTGGCGCGATTTTCTGGTGTCGAGTTTTCAAAAGGATTTGTTAGAACAGGTATACGCCACCCATCTTCCCATTATGTTGGGCGTTTTGACCGATACCAATTTGGAAGAAGCTCTTAACTTTGCACGGCAAATCCAAGCGGTTTCCATTCACCCTGATTATACCATGCTTACGGATGAGCATGTCAAAAATATACAATCTAATAATATGCAAGTAATCACATATACGGTCAACGATAAAGTCCATATTGAACGGCTGAAAGCTTATGGGGTAGATGGCATTATTTCAGACTTTCCGGATAGATTATGATTAAAATAAAATCTCAATGAATGATAAAATGAATAATAATAAGTTGAAAAAAGAGATTGTGAAAATTGTGAATTCACAAATACTTAATATTTCAAAAAAAGAAATAGGTTTTTTATATAACTCTTGGTTTAATGGACTTGGAACTAAAGACAAGTGGATTCAAAATAAAAAAGTAATCAATGAAAAGTTAAATGTGCCTGAGAAAGCTTATTTAAGAGGAATAGATTTGCCTTTTTATTTTGGAAATATTGAAACAGCAAACAAACGGGTTATGATTGTTGGGCTTGACCCTTTAAGACATCCCTCTGCTTTTGAGGAAGCTAAAGATTCGAATGGAAAAGTAATAGGGGCAAATATCCAAACAGATGTTTTGTTGGGTACACCTTATGCTTTGCATTTGATGATTAAAAAGGAAAGTGAAAAGGAAAGCAAGAAAAAAAGTAAATATAGAACTATAATAGAAAACCTTCAAAAAGATAATTTTGTTTATCTAACAGACCTTTACAAGACTTTTTTTAGAGTTAAAGTAACTTCTAAGGAAATCAGAAGTTATGATTATTTTAGGAAAAAGGATATAAACACAAATAGTTTAGAAATATTATTGAATGAAATAAATCTTGTGGACCCTCACATTATTATCACTTTTGGAAGTGATATAATTACAAAGTTGACTGGTAAAAAAGTACATTCCCTATCTAAAAAAAAGGTGGTTAAGACTTTTTGCAATCACGTTGAAAATATTCCGATATTACCTTTAGTTCATCCTGCCGCTTGGAATAGTCACTTGAATGATTTCTTTGAAGCTAACGAAATAGATGTTAGAAAGCCAGATTTTGATTACGGAGTAGCTTTTTCAGAATTAATTGAACGTCATTTAAGTTATGATTAAAAAAGATGTGATAATAATTGGCGGCGGGGCGGCAGGTTTTTTTGCAGCTATCAATATAGCCGAGCAACACCCCCATTTAAAAGTGGCCATTTTAGAGCGTGGCAAGGAAGGCCTGGCCAAAGTAAAGGTGTCGGGTGGCGGTCGCTGTAACGTCACGCATGCCGAGTTTATTCCACAGGAATTGATTAAAAACTATCCGCGCGGCGAAAAGGAATTGTTGGGACCGTTCCATCAGTTTATGACGGGCGATACCATTGAGTGGTTCGAAAAACGGGGCGTGGAATTGAAAATTGAAGATGACGGGAGGATGTTTCCCGTGTCCAATTCGTCACAAACCATTATCGATTGTTTTTTAAGCGAAGCCGAAAAGCATGGTGTTGAGGTGCTTTATGGCCATGCTGTGAAATCCATTTCGAAACCCGAACATTTTTTTAAAATTGAAACCTCCGAAAATAGCTTTTCGGCAGAAAAACTTTTGGTGGCCACAGGCAGCAACCCCAAAATGTGGAAGATGTTAGAGGAACTGGGGCATACCATTTCCCAGCCCGTGCCGTCGTTGTTTACCTTCAATATTAAAGACGAACGTATTTCCGGTATTCCGGGGGTGGTGGCGCCTCATGTTGAAGTGAAAGTTTTGGGCACCAATTTGTGGAGTGAAGGCCCGTTGCTGGTTACACATTGGGGTTTGAGTGCGCCGTCCATTTTAAAGCTTTCGGCATTTGGCGCGATTGAATTGGCCGAGCGTGATTATAAATTCCAAATCGAGATTAATTTCATTCGTCAATCTTTTGGACGGTGTTTGGAGCAAATTAAAAGCGCAAAACACGATTTGGCAAAAAAAACGGTTTATAAATCCACACAATTCGATTTGCCTAAACGACTTTGGCATCAATTGGTTTTGGCTTCAGGTATTTCTGCTGAAACCCGTTGGGCCGATTTGAACAAAGCCCAATTGGAAAACTTGGCCAAACAACTAACGGAAGCCGTTTTTAACATTAACGGAAAAAGTACGTTTAAGGAAGAATTTGTAACGGCGGGTGGCGTAGATTTAAAAGAAATTAATTTTAAAACTTTCGAAAGTAAAAAAATAGAAAACCTCTTTTTTGCTGGTGAAGTGCTGAACATAGATGCGGTTACAGGCGGGTTCAATTTTCAAAATGCCTGGACGGGGGCGTATATTGTTGCTAATAGTATAGCTTAATAGCTTACACCTCCCTTAATCCCTCCTTGTTAGGAGGGAAACTGTTGCTCGAAAAGAAATAAGGCTTGAGTTTCCCCTCTAAAAAGAGGGGAGTAAGGGGTGTGTTAAAAACGAAACATAAATTATGACTACATACATCGCATTATTAAGGGGTATAAACGTTGGCGGCCAAAAGAAAGTGCCGATGGCCGAGTTACGAAATTTGCTAACAAGAGCGGGGCTTAAAAATGTTGCAACCTATATTCAAAGTGGTAATGTTGTTTTTCAGTCTTCTGAGGAAAATATTCAAAAATTAGAAAATGAAATCCGTTCTGTAATTTTAAAACATTTTGGTTTCGAGGTACCCGTTTTAGTAAAAACTCCAACCGATTTTCAGAATATTTTAAAGAATTGTCCGTTTCCTGATGAACAGAAGGTAAACAGTTACTTTGTCTTGTTGTTTTCAAAACCAAATGAGGGAGTTGTTAAGGAAGTTAAAAGCATGTCCTATCCCAACGAAACTTTTGTTATTACCGATGCCTGCGTGTATTTGCATTGTGCAACGGGTTACGGTAAAGCAAAACTGAACAATAATATCATTGAAAGAAAGCTAAACACTACGGCAACAGCTAGAAATTACAAGACGATGGCAAAATTATTAGCTTTGGCTTCAGGTGAATGAAAAAGCTATTTTGTAATTACTATTTTTGTCAAAAATTAGGAAGCTAAACCTTTATCATGACAGAAAGCCATTTTGTTCCAAAGCCTTATTCAGTAAATGTTGAATCCGGCACTTTTTCTTGGTCATCGCCCAGTAACATCGCTTTGGTGAAATATTGGGGGAAAAAGAAAAACCAAATTCCCGAAAATCCATCCATCAGCTTTACATTAAACCAATGTAAAACCATCACGAAGCTCAGTTTTTCAAAAAAAGACCTTTCGGCTGCACTCAAAGGGACGGATGATTTTTCGTTTGAAGTGTTTTTGGATGGACAGAAAAACGATGCCTTCAAACCCAAAATCCAAACCTTTTTCAAGCGTGTAGAGGTGTATTTACCATTTTTAAAATCCTATCATTTTAAAATTGAAACCGAAAACACTTTTCCGCACAGTTCTGGTATAGCTTCTTCCGCATCGGGCATGAGTGCTTTAGCCTTATGTTTATTGAGTGTAGAGCAGAGGTTGTTGAGCGAAGACGAAGCAAGCGGAGTCGAAATGACTGATGATTTTTTCAATCAAAAAGCCTCCTTTTTAGCACGATTAGGTTCGGGCAGTGCCTGCAGAAGCCTTGAGGGGCCACTGGTGGTTTGGGGCGAACACGGTTCTATTGAAGGGAGCAGCGATTTGTACGGCGTTAAATATCAGTATAAAGTGCACGATCATTTTAAAAATTATCAAGACACGATTTTGTTGGTCGATAAAGGTGAAAAGCAGGTGAGCAGTACGGTGGGGCATAATTTAATGCACGGGCATCCGTTTGCGCAAGAGCGCTTTAAACAGGCCAACAATAATATTTCGGAAATAAAAACCATTTTAGAAACGGGCGACTTGGATGCCTTTGTAAAATTGGTTGAAAGCGAAGCGTTGACCTTGCACGCCATGATGATGACCAGTATGCCATACTTCATTTTGATGAAACCCAACACTTTGGAAATCATCAATAAAATCTGGGCGTACCGAAACGAAACAGGTTCGAAGGTGTGTTTTACCTTGGATGCCGGAGCCAACGTGCACGTGCTTTATCCGGAAAATGAAGCTGAAAATGTTTTGAAATTCATTAAAAATGAATTAGTTGCGTATTGCCAAAATGGTCATTATATTTGCGATGTTATTGGTTTGGGGGCTGAAAACATTTTATAGAAATGATTTTTTGTTTAAAAAAACATTATATTTGTTAAACGTATTGCTCTGAAAACCATATAGTTTATGAAAGGACCTCTATTTTATTCGAAAATTTTACTCTTTGGTGAGTATGGCATCATTAAAGATTCCAAAGGGCTATCTATTCCTTATAACTTCTATAACGGAGCGTTAAAGAATGATGGTAATACTTCAGAGGCAGCCTTAAAATCCAACGAAAGTTTAAAGCGATTTGCTGCTTATCTTCAAGATATTGACGAAGGTTTGGTGCGTTTTGATATTGAGAAACTTACCGAAGATGTTAACGGAGGCATGTATTTCGATTCGTCCATTCCGCAAGGCTACGGGGTGGGAAGTAGTGGTGCATTGGTGGCTGCGATATACGACCAATATGCTTTCGATAAAATTACGGTGCTTGAAAACCTAACCCGCGAAAAACTGTTGAAATTAAAACAGGTTTTTTCGGCTATGGAATCCTTTTTCCATGGGAAATCGTCTGGTTTAGATCCTTTAAACAGTTATTTGAGTATCCCTATTCTTATCAATTCAAAAGATAATATTGAAGCCACAGGCATCCCGGCACAGCAAAGCGATGGTAAAGGCGCTGTATTTTTAATAGACAGCGGTATTATTGGTGAAACGGCACCGATGGTGAGTCTGTTTATGGAAAATATGAAACAGGAAGGCTTTAGAAATATGCTAAAAAATCAGTTTATTAAGCATACAGATGCTTGTGTGGATGATTTTTTAAAAGGCGATATAAAATCACTGTTCAAAAACACAAAACAGCTTTCAAAAATTGTACTGAATCATTTTAAACCGATGATTCCTCAGCAATTCCATGAACTTTGGAAAAAAGGAATTGACACCAATGCCTACTACTTAAAGCTTTGTGGCTCTGGGGGCGGTGGCTACATTTTAGGGTTTACCGAAGATTTTGAAAAAGCCAAAAAAGCACTTTCTGCACATAAACTGGAAGTGGTTTACAATTTCTAATAGATTCTTTAAATTTTAGTGCATCTTAACTAAGACGTTGCAGGGAGTCATCTTATTTGAATTTTATGTTAAGCAGACGGCAGAAACACATTCTTCTTAAGTTTTTCAGCATGTTTTCTGTTATTCGTGGCTACAATATTTTGGTAATCGTAATTGCCCAATATTTGGCTTCCATTTATATTTTGGCGCACGATTTGCCGTTGCACGAAGTGCTTTTCGATATCAATTTATTTGTGCTGGTGTTGGCTTCGGCAGCAACCATTGCGGGAGGGTACATCATCAATAATTTTTACGATTCAGAGAAGGATTTAATCAATCGCCCCATTAAAAGTCGATTGGATAGATTGGTGAGCCAAAATACCAAATTGTCATTTTATTTCGTGCTCAATTTTTTGGCGGTGGTCATGGCGAGTTATGTCTCGTTTAAGGCGGTGGTGTTTTTTGCTATTTACATTTTTGCCATTTGGTTTTATTCACATAAACTCAAAAAAATGCCATTTGTTGGGAATTTGGTTTCGGCCATTTTAACCATAACGCCATTTTTTGCCATTTTTATGTATTACAAAAATTTCGAAACCGTCATTTTTGTTCACGCGCTGTTTCTATTTTTGCTTATTTCCATGCGCGAACTCACCAAAGATTTGGAGAACATAACGGGCGATTTGGCCCAAGGCTACAAAACCATCCCCGTGGCTTATGGCGAAAAAGTGTCGAAAATCATGTTAACGGTGCTGTCGGTTTTAACATTGGTGCCTACCTATATGTTGCTCTACCGTTACGATGTGGGGTACATGTATTGGTACTTCTATTTAAGCATTGGTCTGTTGGTGGTTTTTTTGCTAGTTCTTTGGCGATCGCAAACAAAAACACATTATCTCATTCTTCATAATATTCTTAAATTTATCATTGTTGTTGGGGTGTTTTCAATTGTATTAATAAAGGTGAGTGTGGTTTTAAACCGCATTTAAAAGACGGGGTTTGAATGTTTCCAAATAAAACAAAACCGAAGCTATAAATACACAATCACAATATTAACTTTATCTTTGTACAAAATTTAAGAACATGAACAGACATCAAGGGGGCAAAGGAAAAGGAAAGCCATCGGGGCGAGGAAGCGGAAATAAGCGCTTTGCCAGTTATGCTAGGGGAAATGCACCTATTAAAAAGTCGAACGCCAATCAGAAAAAATCGGGCAATCCCGATGAAACCCGATTGAATAAATACGTGGCCAACGCGGGCATTTGTTCGCGCCGAGAGGCCGATGTGCATATTGCAACGGGCTTAGTAACCGTGAACGGAAAAGTGGTTACCGAAATGGGCTATAAAGTAAAACCAGACGACGAAGTGCGTTACGATGGTTCAAGAATAAGTCCGGAGAAAAAAGCTTACGTTTTGTTGAACAAACCCAAAGGATTTGCAACAACCACTAGCGAAACTAAAGGAAGAACGGTAATGGATTTGGTGGCCAATGCCACTAATTCGAAAATAAAGCCTATTGGGCGTTTGGGAAGGAACTCAAAAGGGTTGCTGTTGTTTACCAATGATGATGCAGTGACGAAAAAGTTCACCAATTCCAAAAACGGTGTGGCGCGTTTGTTTCATATTGAATTGGATAAAAACTTAAAACACGACGATTTCAAAAAAATCCAAAACGGATTCAAAATTGATGGTGAATTGGTTGAAGTTGAAGAAATCAGTTATATCGAGGGCGCCTCAAAACGCGAAGTGGGGCTTAAAATTAAAAACACAGGAAACACCATTATCCGTACCATATTTGAATATTTCAACTACGATATTGTGAGTTTAGATTGTGTCGCTATTGGCCACTTAACCAAAAAGGACATTCCTCGCGGCCATTGGAAACATTTAACCGAGCAAGAGGTGAATACCTTAAAAATGCTTTGATGTTCAGCGGTTTGAATTGGTTTTAGGGTCGTTCTTCAGTATTTAAAGTTGCAATTATCCAGCAAAAACCCTAACACAACTATAACAGTATTTAACAAAGGGGTTAGGAGAAAATTTTTATTTTTGGAACAGTAATTGTAATTTCTAAGGTAAAACAATAAATGTGGCTTTAGGAAGTTACATTACATAAGTTCCAAATACCATGAAAAAAATACTACTTATACTAATTACTTTTGTTTCAGTCCAGTTTTTGGTGGCCCAACCAGAACCAGCATTTGGTGATGGCGAATGGTTTAAATTTAGGATGAGCTATAGCAATTGGCTAAAAGCAGGAAATGCTACTTTGCTGGTAAAAGATTCAAAACTTAACGAAAAAGAGGTCTATCATGTAGTTGGTAAAGGTTGGACCACCGGAATGATCAAATGGTTTTTTAAGGTGAAAGACCGCTACGAAACCTATTTCGACAAAGAAACCATAATGCCCTATAAATTTATAAGGGATATCGATGAAGGCGGGTACACGAAAAACTTGGAAATTCATTTCGATCAGGCAAATAATAAAGCGCATATAAACGATATAAAGCACAACATTCAAAAAGTGGTGGATACCAAGCCGAACGTGCAGGATTTATTATCGGCATTTTACTATCTGCGAAATACCATGGATACCCGAGATATTAAAGTAGGTGACGAGGCTAAGGTTGAAATGTTTTTTGATGAAGAAAGCTACGGTTTTAAGTTGATATATTTAGGCGAAGAAACCATCAATACCGATTTTGGCGAGGTAGAATCTTTAAAATTTAGGCCGTATGTAATGGCTGGTCGGGTGTTTAAGGAAGAAGAAAGTTTAACACTTTGGGTGTCTAAAGACAAAAATAAAATACCTTTACGTGTTAAGGCCGATTTAGCGGTGGGGTCACTAAGAGCCGATCTTGAAGCTTTTAAAGGTTTAAAACACCCCTTCAAGATTGTCGTTAACAATTAACTCATTTTGAGCACCAACATAAACAAAAAACTAAAAGAAAAATATGAGGCCATCGACCAAGATGTCGAGGCCCATTTAGAGGGTTTGCTGCATAGCAAACCAATCAATTATTGGGACTATATCCAAACTGATGCTCTGTTGAATCTTCAGGTGCAGCGTACCGTTTTTCCAGACGAAAAGGTATTTATCATGTACCACCAAATCTCAGAACTGCTGTTCAAAATGATCCTGAGTGAAATTGAGCAAGTCGCAAAAGCCGATCCTATTAGTGCCGAGGTTTTTACGGATAAAATTATGCGCATCAGTCGGTATTTTGATGTGCTCACGTCATCGTTCAGTATTATGAAAGATGGAATGGACCTCGAGCAATACAATCAATTCAGAACAACATTGATTCCGGCAAGCGGATTCCAAAGCGCACAGTACCGAAAAATAGAGTTCGCTTCAACCGAGCTAATCAACCTTATCGACAAACGATTTAGGGATACCATAGACCGAAATTCGTCCTACGAACACGCTTTCGAGCACCTATATTGGCAGGCGGCTGGCAAAGACTTCAAAACGGGTAAAAAAACCTATACATTATCGGCGTTTGAAGACCGATATAAAGAGGAATTTATTAGATTTACAAAATTTTATCAGTTTAATAATTTGTGGACCAAGTTTAAAACCCTACCCAAAGCTTCACAAGCCAATAAAGATTTGATAAAAGCCATGCGCCATTACGATTATACCGTAAACATAAAATGGGTGATGGCACATTACAATACGGCAAATCATTATTTGAACATTGGAGGGGAAACGGCAGAAGCCACAGGAGGAAGTGAGTGGGTAAAGTACATGCACCCTAAATACCAAAAAAGAATATTTTTTCCAGATTTATGGACAGAGAACGAGAAAGACACGTGGGGAACAGATATTTAATTATGCTATTAGCGTTTGCAGCAATTTTTGTGGGCTGTAAAGAAGAAGAAAAAGCGCTAGTTGAAACACCAGAAGAAATTGTAGAAGAAGAAGTTGAAGAAATCACCGAATTTGGTTTTAAACTCGACGACTTCATTGTAAAGAGAGATACGGTAAGACCGGGAGAAAGCTTTGGAGAAATTTTGGAACGGAACAATGTGGGCTATCCCAAAATTTTCCATATAGCCGAAAAAACAAAAGAAGTTTACAATATAGCTCGGTTTTTTCAAAGAGGTAAGCCTTATGCGATTTTGTGCGCCAAAGATTCCCTTGAAACCCCTCAAAGTTTTATTTATCAACCCAGTTTAGAAGAATATGTGGTAATCAATTTTGCCGATTCTATTCACGCTTATGCCGATAGAAAACCCATTAAATACGTCGAAAAAACGGTTACGGGCGTAATTAACAGTAGTATTTCAGTAACCTTGGATGAGCAAGGTGTAAGTCCGGTTTTGACTAATAAACTGGCCGATGAAATTTATGCTTGGACTATCGATTTTAGGCGCTTGCAACCAGGCGATCGCTTTAAAGTTATTTATACGGATAAATATATAGACGATAGTATTTATACTGGGGTACACAATGTAAAGGCTGCTTATTTTGAGCATAACACTGAACCTTTTTACGCCTTCAGGTTTATGACCGATAGTGTAAAAGGCATTGTAGATTATTTTAACGAAGATGCGAAAAACTTACGCCGGGCCTTTTTAAAAGCACCGGTTAAGTTCAGTAGAATTTCATCGCGTTACAACTTGAAGCGCCGTATTGCAGTTTATGGATTTAAGGTGCGTCCGCACAAAGGTACAGATTTTGCCGCACCCATTGGAACACCTATTATGGCAACGGCAAATGGAACGGTTACAAAATCTGAACGTAGAGGGGGCAATGGTAATTACGTGAAAATCCGCCATAATGCCACTTACGAAACGCAATACCTTCACATGAGCCGAAGAAAGGCCAAAGTGGGCGATTTTGTAAAACAGGGCGATGTTATCGGCTGGGTTGGCATGACGGGAAATACTGGCGGGCCACACGTGTGTTACCGTTTTTGGGTGAATGGCAAACAAGTAGATCCGTTTAAGCAAAAACTGCCCGAAGCAAAACCCATTTCAGACAGCTTAAAAGTAAAATATTTAGATTTTATTGCTCCTGTTAAGTACCAATTGGACAATCTGTATTTTAAACCAGAAATAAAAGAGGAAAAACCAAAACAACCCATAATCACTCAAGCAAATT
The DNA here is from genome assembly GCA_040429635.1 of Tamlana crocina. Classification (NCBI taxonomy): domain Bacteria; kingdom Pseudomonadati; phylum Bacteroidota; class Flavobacteriia; order Flavobacteriales; family Flavobacteriaceae; genus Tamlana; species Tamlana crocina. The sequence continues at coordinate 566,555 of CP158972.1, forward strand.
CATAATTATGGCATTACCAACTATCAACCCAACAACAACCGAAGCTTGGAAAAAATTGCAAGCACATTTTGAAGACGCTAAAGGGCTTCACATGAAAGATTTATTCGCAAAAGAGGCCAATCGTGCGAACAATTTTACCATTAAATGGGATGACTTTTATGTGGATTATTCAAAAAATAGAATCACCGATGAAACACTGAAGCTTTTACTGGAATTGGCAGAAGAGGTAAAGTTGAAAGAAGCCATAAAAAGCCAGTTTTCAGGGGAAACCATAAATAAAACTGAAGGACGAGCGGTATTGCACACGGCACTTAGAGCGCCTAAAACGGCTAATTTTAAGGTGGATGGCGAAGACGTCATGCCTGAAATTTATCAAGTAAAGGAAAAGATTAAAGGCTTTACAAACGAGGTAGTAAACGGCGAACGAAAAGGCCATACCGGAAAAGCGTTTACCGATGTAGTGAACATAGGCATTGGCGGATCCGATCTGGGGCCAGCAATGGTGATTGATGCCTTGCAATATTATAAAAATGATTTAAATACGCATTTTGTTAGTAATGTAGATGGCGACCACGTAAACGAAGTCATCAAAAAACTAAATCCCGAAACCACGTTGTTTGTTATTGTTTCAAAAACGTTTACAACACAGGAAACGCTTTCAAACGCTAATACGATAAAAGATTGGTTTTTAAAATCAACTTCAGAGGAAGCTATTGCAAAACATTTCGTGGCGGTATCAACCAACATTAAAAACGTAAAGGCATTTGGTATAGACGAGAATAATATTTTCCCGATGTGGGACTGGGTTGGTGGCCGTTTTTCACTTTGGAGTGCCGTGGGTTTAAGCATTAGTTTAGCCGTTGGTTACGATAATTTCAACAGTTTGTTGAATGGTGCCCATAAAATGGACGAGCATTTTAAAAATGAAGATTTTGCTGGAAATATTCCTGTTATATTAGCTTTAATTAGTGTTTGGTACAATAACTTTTTTAAGGCCGAAAGCGAAGCCATTATTCCATACTCGCAATACTTAAACCAGTTTGCTACTTATTTACAGCAGGGTATCATGGAAAGTAACGGTAAGAGTGTTGACCGAAACGGAAAGCCCATCGATTACCAAACGGGAACCATTATTTGGGGCGAGCCAGGTACCAATGCGCAACATGCATTTTTTCAATTGATACACCAAGGCACAAAATTAATTCCGGCCGATTTCATTGGTTTTGCCGAGTCGTTGCACGGTAATCAAGACCATCAAGATAAATTGATGTCTAACTTTTTGGCACAGACCGAAGCACTGTTAAATGGAAAGACCGAAAAGCAGGTTATTGCAGAAAGTACGCAGTCTAACGTCATAGCTTTCAAAGTGTTTGAAGGAAATAAACCAACAAATACCATTTTTATTAACAAATTGACTCCCGAAAGTTTAGGGAAACTAATAGCCATGTACGAACATAAAATATTTGTGCAGGGTGTTATTTGGAATATTTTCAGTTATGATCAATTTGGGGTAGAATTAGGGAAACAACTAGCAAACAAAATTTTACAGGAATTTAACGATAGCGCAACAAACCCGCACGATTCGTCAACCCAAAATTTATTGAATTATTATAAGCAAAAGCGGTAATTTTTAGATAAAAAAAACGAAAAAACCCTAAAACGGTGTGAATATTTTAAATATTTACACCGTTTTTTTATACACAAATTTAAAGTTTGTTAACAATATCATAATCTTATTACATTGATATTGCGTATTTTTGCCCCGACTAATTTCAAATAATTAATTATGAAAAAAACTACGCATTTTTTAATGTACGCTGTAGTGTTATTGTTTTCTACAGTTTTAATGGCGCAAAGTACCGTGTCGGGTACCATTGTTGAAGCGGGAACCAATATCCCACTTCCTGGAGCCAATGTTATTGAGAAAGGGACTTCAAATGGTGTGACGACCGATTTTGATGGTAACTTTAAACTTTCAACGCAGGCTTCTTCAGGAGAGGTTGTTATCAGTTTTATTGGTTACAATACAAAAACCATCGCGTTTTCTGGAGATGTAGCTCTAGGAAACGTAGTGCTGGAATCTAGCCAAGTGGGCTTGGAAGAGGTTCAAATTATTGCTTCGGTAGCTGTTGACAGGAAAACACCTGTGGCGGTTTCAACAATAAAAGCGGCCGACATTTCATTAAAACTGAGTACTCAGGAATTCCCTGAAATTTTAAAATCTACGCCGGGTGTTTATGCTACCAGAGCCGGTGGTGGTTATGGTGATGGTAGAGTTAACTTAAGAGGTTTTAGCTCTGAAAACGTTGCTGTGATGATTAACGGTGTGCCTGTTAACGATATGGAAAATGGTGTGGTTTATTGGTCCAACTGGGCCGGGCTTGGTGACGTAACTTCAACCATGCAGGTTCAAAGAGGTCTTGGGGCTTCTAAAGTAGCTGTTCCATCAGTAGGGGGAACCATAAATATTATCACTAAAAGTACCGATGCAGAGCAAGGCGGTAATGTGTTTTCATCAATAGGAAATGATGGTTACTTTAAATATGGAATGACTTATTCCACAGGATTATCAGATAAAGGTTTTGCAGCTACTGTTAGTGCCTCACAGATTTCAGGTGATGGTTATGTAGATGGCACAGAGTTTTCTGGTTATAATTATTTTATAAGTTTGGCTCAGCAGTTAAACGATGCTCACAGATTGACTTTTACAGCTTTTGGAGCACAACAGGAGCACGGACAACGTTTTAACCGCTCAACTATTGCAGAATTACAGCAAACCGATTCTGGCCCACAAAAAGCAAACAAAGATTGGGGGATAAAAAATGGTGAGGTTTACCACCAGTCCTTCAACTTTTACCATAAACCGCAAATATCTTTAAACCACTTATGGAATATCGATGATAGTTCGGTATTATCTACTGCCTTATATGCTTCGTTTGGTTCTGGTGGCGGGCGTAGAGATGAGGGCTCTAAAATAGGTTCTGGTGAATACAGATTAGGGCCAACAGGATTACAGCCTATCGATTTTGATAGAATTATGGAAGAGAATAGAGCCAATGGTGTAGAGGGATCTACCGATATTATTTCTTCTTCAAGAAACTCGCACGAGTGGTACGGGCTTTTATCTACTTACAAGAATACCATTAACGATAAATTAGTAATATCTGGTGGACTAGATGCCCGCTATTACATTGGTTCGCATTGGTACGAAGTTGATGATTTACTTGGAGGTCAATTCTTTTTAGATAACGAGTCTGATACATTTGCCTTTGGAAAGCCTTTAACAGTTGGAGATAGATACAACAAAGATTACGACGGGATTGTGTTGAGGTCTGGTTTGTTTGGGCAAGCAGAGTATCAAATAAACGATTCTTTCAATGTGTTTATGGCTGCCGATATTTCTAATACAAACTATCAGCAAAAAGAATATATGAACAGCGAGATTGTTGGTAGCAGAGCTTCTGATAAGGTAAACTTTGTTGGTTTTGGCGTTAAAGGTGGTGGTAACTACAATATCGATATGAATCACAACGTGTTTGTTAATGTTGGGTATTTCTCTAAAGCACCTTTCTTAGATTCAGTATTTTTAGATGAAGACGGTATTGAGGCCAATGAAGAAGCTGTTAACGAAAAAGTATTCAGTGCAGAAATTGGTTATGGTTACAGAAGCGAAAAGTTAAGCGCTAATGTTAACATTTATCACACGAATTGGTTAGATAAGGCAGATGCCGGGTCTGTACCTGCAGCCAACAACGAAGTACTTTTTTATAACTTGTTAGGTATTGATGCCTTACATCAAGGTGTTGAGGTAGATTTTAGATATAAAGCTACAAACAAGTTAACAGTAACAGGTATGGCCTCTTTAGGTAACTGGAAATGGAAGAGCGATGTTACTTCTATAATTAGAGATCAAGCAGGAAACGAACTGGACGTTATTGAGGTTTATGCAGACGGCCTAAAAGTTGGTGATGCTGCACAAACCACTTTTGCTTTGGGTGCAGATTATAAATTAGCTCCAAAATCAAACGTTTATGTTGATTACAACTTTGCAGGAGATAACTATGCATCTTACGATGTAACTAACAGAGGAAGCGCTGATTTGCCAAACGTATGGAAGTTGCCAGATTTTGGTTTGTTTGATGTTGGTTTGCGTCACACATTTGATATGGGACCATTTGAAGCCACATTAAACGGAAAGATTAACAACGTATTTAATACAGAGTATATCTCTGATGCGAATGATATAGATGGAACTTCAACGGCTGCTCAAGTTTACTATGGTGCTGGCAGAACGTACAGCGTAGGATTAAGAGTTCAATTTTAAAAAAAACGAAAATGAAAAAAATAATATATACTTGCACTATTTTATTAGCAGCAATTATTGTTGGGTGTAACCCACTTGAAGACATTCATAATGAAGTTAATGAAAATAACGAGTTGGTCGTTTCTGGAGATGTTGTATTAACATTGAGTGATGACGATTACGAAGATTTAGATTTAGGATACGGAAACTTTAGCTCTGAAGAAGATGCGAAAGCATTATTGCCCGATTTTTTGAGCGATAAATATCCAGCATTAGGTAAAGGGTCTTCTGCTATAGTAACGTATAAACTTTACAATCCTGTTGATACTTACGAAGCAGAGGTTTACGAACTTTCAGATGAAGAGCATAACGCTATTACAGGTGAAACTTATGGTAATTTTGATGAAAGTGGACATATTTATCAATATTTGAATGCTACTTACCCAGATGCTGAAGATGGTGATTTTGTATCTTTAAGATACCGTTTCTATGCTGGAGGTGAATCTACATTAACCGATGGTTTTGCCTACGAAGATGGTGAGTGGATTAAATTTACAGGTTTTACTGAAGACCAATACGAAGCTATGGGAGAAGGTTTTCCAAACTTCACAAGTGAAGATGAAGCCAACCAAAAAATTCCAATTGCACTTTTAGATGTTTATAAATACAACCCCAAAAGTGCTGGAGATATTGTGTTGTCAATGTACGAACTTTACGTTGGTGGAGGTGTAACAGAGAGTTATACCGCAGCCTATGTTTTCGACGGAATCTCGTTCGCTCCATACGAAAATGAAGCTAATATAACCCTTCAGTTTGGTCATGACGGAACCATTTGGGTGCCAGATAATACCATTAAATACACATTGGTGCCAGCCGATTATACAGCAATTGTAGAGGCTTTAAAAGATACTTATCCAGCAGCTACAGGAAGTATGGAAAACTATGGTAATTTTGAAAGAAGACCAGGTAATGCTGCTGAGTGGACGCCAGAAATGATCGCTGAAGCTATGGATGTTGTTTTAAGTAAACTAGATCCTTCAGCAGAAGACGGCCAAAAATATGTAGTGACTTACGATATTTATAACGGGTCAAGCGGTACAGAAGATATCGCTGTTATTAAAACAAACGGGGTATGGGTTTTACAATAATCCTCAATCCTTAAATTATATAAAACCTCTTACCCTTAAATCGGTAAGGGGTTTTTTTAACAAAATTATTTTATGAAAAAAATAGTAGTAATGTTCTGGGTAATGGTTTTTGCCGCTTGCAGTAGCTCAAGTAATGACGATACGCCAATTCCGGAACCAAAACCCAACGAGGTGCCAGTTGCGGTTAACGATGCTGCAACAACTACCGAAGATAAAAAAGTTGATATAAAAGGGATTTTAGGTAACGATACCGTGGTAGACAATGCCCGTATATCCTCATTTGATGCTACAAGTACGCAAGGAGGAACTATTGAGGATAACCGTGACGGTTCGTATGCTTATACACCACCAGAAGGGTTTGTGGGCGAAGACTCATTTACATATACGCTATGCGACCGTGATGATGAACCAGATTGTTCTACCGCTACGGTAACCATCACTGTAACCGACGAGGGAAATCCAGTGGCAGTGAATGATAATGTAATGGCGCTCTACAATAGTACCAGACAAATAATGGGTTTAACCGAAAACGACGATACTATTGACGATGCAAAAATTACTTCCGTAGACGGAACATCATCTTCCGGAACAGTGGTTTTAAATACCGATGGCACGGTAAGCTATACCCCGCAAACGGATTTTTTAGGCGACGATACCTTTACTTACACCATTTGTGATGACGATAGTCCTGAGCCATCTTGCTCCACCGCTACCGTAACGGTAACTGTAATCCAAGCCATTAATTTCAATATTCCTGCGCAGTTGCAGGAGTATTACGAAGGCGTGATTTTTTCAGAAGACAAAGATTTAACTTTTAAAGAATTAGAAAGTCTCACTGTTACAAAGCATACCACTATTTTGTCGTATTCACAGCGTCATAATTATTTATATAATGCCGATGCCGATTTGGGTAATTCAGACAATGTTATTTTAATGTACTCTGGTGAAAGTAGATATTGGCAAGAATACACTTCGGGCAACAATTCGTACACCCCGCAAACTTTTAATACCGAGCATATTTATCCGCAATCGATGTTAGCATCAGATGATGCTGTTACCGACCTGCATCATTTGCGGTCGTGCGATGCCGACGTGAATAGCCTAAGGTTAAACTATCCGTTTGCAGATGGGAATGGTGCTTATCAGTTAATAGGTGAGACATGGTACCCCGGAGACCAATGGAAAGGAGATGTGGCCAGAATGGTACTCTATTTAAATATTCGTTATGGTGAAACGTTTGATAAAGTAGGAGGGATAGAACTGTTTTTAAAATGGAATGCTGAAGATCCCGTTTCTCCTTTTGAAGAACAACGAAATGATGTGATTTACGCCGCTCAAGGAAACAGAAATCCTTTTGTAGACAACCCTTACCTGGTCAATTTGGTTTGGGGCGGTGTTGAAGCCGAAAATAAATGGCTTTAAGACAAAATTATAGAGAGAAAAACCGCTTCAAAACGAAGCGGTTTTTTTAGCTTTTAATTGTTACATTTGTAATCATTTTAACTAAAAATATTTCTATGTACGAAGTTGTTCTATCATTACATTCCTATTGGGCTTATTTAGTATTGCTAGTTTTAGTAATCGCCACGTTTAACGCCATTATTAAAACCTTTGGAGACAAGGAATACGAAGCCAACGATTTTAGAAAGTCGTTGTTTACCTTAATTGTTTCGCACATTCAATTGTTAATAGGTTTGGTGCTGTATTTTGTGTCGCCACGTTTGCAATTGTTCAGTGAATTGGGCATGGGTGGTGTAATGAAAGACGCCGTAAACCGTTTGTATTTGGTAGAGCATCCATTTATTAATATTGTTGCGGTTGCCTTGATAACTATCGGTTATTCTAAGCACAAAAAGAAACTCACCTCAAAAGCCAAATTAAAAACCGTTGCTATTTTTTACAGTATAGCCTTGGTATTCTTACTATCAAGAATTCCTTGGAGTGCTTGGTTGGGCTAGAATACTTTTAATAATATATAAAAGGCCTGATAGGATTTAAAAACTTATCAGGTCTTTTTTATTGCTCCTTTATCAGAAACACATAAACCGGAAAATGGTCGCTAAAGCCATTGCTAAAACCGCCATCGCTCCAACTTCTAAAGGGGTAGCCCTTGTATGGGCCATCATTCTGAATTAAATAATTTTTGTTGAAAATGCTGGCTTTATATAGTCTCAAGGTCGAGTAGTCTTTTTCCAGAAAGGGTTTAGTCAACATAATTTGGTCGAACAAGCTCCAGTTGTCACGATATGCTGTAGTGCCCAATCCGTTTTTATAAAAATCCATATACGGATTGTAAATTCCTTTTAAACCCACTTTACTGGGTTTGTTTTTCGCTTTTAAAACGCTTTTTATGCTTTTGTTGTTGGGGTTGTCGTTCAAATCGCCCATCGATAAAATTTTGGCATAAGGGTCAATCACTTGTAGCGAATCGATTAGATATTTGTTCAGTTTAGCTGCAGCCATACGTTTATACTCACTTTTAGCCTCACCACCTCGCCGAGATGGCCAGTGGTTTACTATAATGTGAATTTGCTCACCTTCCAACAAGCCGCTCACCAAAAGTTGGTCGCGGGTATAGTCCCTTTTTTGAGTGTCGTTGTCATAAAGTTTCAGTTCATGCGTGCTGGTATGTGTTGGCGTAAAAGCCTTTTTTTGGTACAATAAAGCCACATCAATTCCTCGGATATCGGGCGCATCAAAATGGATGATGCCGTAATCGTTACCAACCAAAAGGGAGTCGTTTACCAAATCCTCCAAAACCGTTTTGTTTTCCACTTCGCAAACCCCGATAATACTGGGGGCATTCCCAGTAACATCGCGGCCAATGTCTGCCAACACTCGGGCCATATTCTTAATTTTTTGCTGATAAGCGTTCTGTTTGTTCGTTTTTAACTCCATTATGGGGCTGTACTCGTCAAACTTTTTGGGATTGTTAATGGTGTCGAACAAATTTTCCAGATTGTAAAAAGCTACCGTATGGATTTTATATTTTTTTTCTTGCGTGTAAATATTGGTGAAGAAACCTATAAACGTCACTAAAAGGCTGATTTTTATTAATCTAAATCGAGTGTTTTTCATAATGTTTTTGAAAACAAATCTTAAGCCAAATTTACATGTTTATTATAAATGTTGTAAATTTCTTCACAAAGTGTTTCTTTTTTTCATCTTTTTTGCCTGGATTTTATAATGAATAGAACATTACTTTTTTTCCTGTTTAGCCTGTTCTCAATCCCTGTTTTTTCACAGCAAACATTAATTAAAGGTAGTGTTAAAGATGCACTTTCGTATGAGGCAATTGAAGGCGTTACCGTTACCATTGAGGAGATCGAACAGTTCGTTCTCACAAATGTTTTGGGCGAATTTATATTTCAAGACAATGTGCCTTTGGGCGAGCAGGTATTGCGTATTTCCAAAACAGGCTATCTCACCAATCGCTATCCCATTGTGGTGAATGAAGGCGAAACCGTGAATATTTCCGATATGATTTTGGAACGGAACACGGCCTACGCAGCCGATTTGTTCACCATAACATTGTCAGACGACGAACTGAATGACGATACCAGCGGCGCCGATAATATCTCAGGGCTTCTGGCTTCTTCGCTCGATGTCTTCCAACGTACCGCAGCATTTGAGTTTAGTTCGTCGTTTTTCAGAATGCGCGGACTTGATTCCAACAACGGTACACTGCTTATCAACGGCATTGAAATGAACAAAACCTACAACGGCCGTCCGCAATGGAGCAATTGGGGCGGCATCAACGATGTGCTCCGCAATCAGGAATTGGCATTGGGACTCATGCCTTCAAGCTATACCTTTGGCGGTGTTTTGGGGGCGACAAACATCAATGTTCGGGCATCGCAGGCACGACCGGGCGGGCGCATCACCTATTCCTCTTCCAATCGCAGTTACACCAACCGCCTTATGGCTACTTACGCTTCAGGCATGCTCAAAAACAATTGGGCTTACACCGTGTCGTTGGGTCGGCGCTGGGGCAACGAAGGCTATCAGGATGGCACGCTGTATAGTGCCAATTCTTTTTTCGCTTCCGCGGAAAAGAAAATCAACAACAGCCACAGTTTGAACTTCACGGCCATTTACACCCCAAACCGACGCGGAAAATCATCGCCCAACACCCAAGAAATTTACAATTTAAAAAGTATAAAATACAACGAATATTGGGGCTGGCAGAATGGAGAAAAACGGAATTCGCGAATCAAGGACATCAACGAACCGATTGTGATGCTGAACTACTATTGGAAGGTGAATCCGAAAACGAATTTAAATACCAATGTAGCCTATCAATTCGGAAAAATGGGTAATAGTCGGCTAGATTACAACGGCACCGATTTGGTGGATGGTTTTCCGCAGGGTGGCGGTGCCAACCCGAGCCCAGCCTATTATCAAAAATTGCCTAGCTATTTCGAACGTAATTTCCCGAACGATTTACAGTTTGCCTACGGCGCATTGAAGGCGTTTCAAAATGACGGGCAAATTGATTGGAGCAGCATGTACGAAGCGAACATCACTAACAGTCAAAATGGAAGAAACGCCATTTATGCGTTGTACGAAGACCGCGTGGACGACAAACAATTCACAATCAATTCTATTTTAACAAAAAATATTAGCGACCACATCATTTTCAATGCTGGAGTGAATTATAAAAACTTAAAATCTGAAAATTTCGCCGAGGTTTTAGATTTGTTGGGGGCTTCAACATATCTCGATATTGATGGTTTTGCCACTGAAATTAATGAATCCCAAAACGATTTGCAAAACCCCAACCGACTGGTTTCCGAAGGCGAAAAATTCAAATACCATTACAACATTTTCGCTAACGAAATTAATGCCTTTGCACAAGCACAATTCACTTATAAAAAAATTGATTTTTATGGTGCGTTAAGTTTAAAAAATACGCAGTACCAGCGCGAAGGGCTTTACAAAAATGGCGGTTTCCCCGATAGTTCCTTTGGAAAAGGGGAAAAACAAAATTTTACAGGGTTTGGTGCAAAAGGCGGATTTACGTATAAACTTTCGGGAAAGCATGTGTTCAATGTTAATACCGGGTATTTGTCGCGACCGCCATCCATTCAAAATACCTTTTCAAATTCCCGTGAAAACCATAACGTAGTACCCAATATTTCCGAAGAAAAAATCATGTCGGTTGACGGCAGTTACATCTTCCGTTCCCCAATTGTAAAAGCCAAACTCACGGGCTATTTCACCAAAATTTCAGATGCCAGTGAAATATCCTTCTATTTTGCAGATGGTATTGGAGGCGATAATGCCGTGTTTGTACAAGAGATTTTGCAGGGCATCGAGAAAGAACATTTCGGAACGGAATTGGGTGTTGAAGCTCAAGTCACTTCAACCATAAAACTGAAAGGCGCGGCAGCCGTTGGGCAGTTTACTTATGATAACAACCCGAATTTATACCTCTCGACCGAGCCGGACGACGAAGCTCTCGAAGCGGGTTTTGTGGATGGCTTTAAAGATTTCGAAACATCGAACTTAAAGAATTACCGACTCGCATCGGGGCCGCAAAATGCCTATTCGGTGGGTTTTGAGTACCGCGACCCCGATTATTGGTGGTTTGGAGCTACCGCTAATTTTTTCAGTAATACCTTTATTGACGTGAGTCCGTTAACGCGTTCGTCCAATTTCAATACCGATTTTGATGGCAATGCATTTAACGATTACGACGAAGCATTAGCAAAGGAACTACTGAAACAAGAGCGTTTTGATGATTATATGGTGATGAATTTGGTGGGCGGCAAATCGTGGAAAATCGGGCAATATTATGTAGGCCTTTTTGCCAGTGTGAACAATCTTTTGGATGAAATTTATAAAACAGGTGGTTTTGAGCAAGGCAGAAACGCCAATTACCGTGAGTTGCGCGACGATAAAGCCTTGGCTACTCCCGTTTTCGGACCCAAATATTGGTATGGTCGCGGCACGACCTATTTTTTGAATTTGAACTTTAGGTTTTAGGTCGATAATCGACATTTGAAAAAAAGGAACTTGAAAATATGATATGAATATTAATTATAGTAGAGCCGTCATTCCGAACTTGTTTCGGAATCTCATAATTTTAATATTCATGTTCAAGTGAGAACCTGAAACGAGTTCAGGTTGACGAAAATTAAAACTATTATGAGCTTTTGATACTCAAAAAGACAATACAATGACAAAAATAAAATCAATTTTAGAGCTATTTGCAATTTTACTGCTTTTGGCATCCTGTGTTCAGGACGACGATTTTGGTTTGCCCGATATTTCAATTACTGAACCCGAAATTCCGCAAACGCAAATCACCACGTTTAAGGCTATAAAATCACTGTACGAGCAGGCGGTGAACAACGGCAATAGTTTGGCCGTTATCGATGACGAAACCGATTTGTATATTGAAGGCTATGTGGTATCGTCTGATAAAGCGGGGAACTTTTTCGAAGAGCTCATCATTCAAAATAAAGTCGATGGGAGCAGTCCCGATAACGACCCACGATTGGGATTTCGGGTAAGTATCAATGTGAGTAGCCTGTCGGATACCTATCAATTCGGGCAAAAAATATATGTAAAACTAAACGGATTGGCCATTGGTGAGGAAAATGGTGTGATAACCATAGGTAAGGAAGATGGGGTTAATGTGTCGCAAATTCAGGCAGCCGAGTATAAAAACATCATTTTAAGAAGTAACGATATTGCTGAAATTATCCCAAAAACCGTTGGGTTGGCCCATTTGAGCAGTTCCGATTTAAACACCCTAATCCAATTGGATAATATGCAACTCAATCGGTTTGAAATGGGAGCCACTTTTGCAAGTGAATCGTTCGATGAATTTGATGGTTTCCGGCTGTTGGAAAGTTGCGAATCGGGCATTTCCATTAGGATGCAAACCAGCACCTTTGCCGATTTCAAGTCTTTAATTGTGCCGCAAGGTAAAGGAAGTATTGCCGGAATTTTTAGTCGTGATTTTGGAGATGATTTTAATGTGTTGATTTTAAACAGTTCGGCCGATATCAATTTTGAAAGCGCAGAGCGTTGCGACCCCATGGAACTCACTTGTGGTATTGCTTCCACTTTAGGGACAAACAATTTGTTTTATGAGGATTTTGAGCCGCAACGCAACAACCGTCCCATAGAAATTGAGGGTTGGACCAACTATATTGAAGCGGGCACCGAGGCCTGGGAGGGGTATTCATCAAATTCGTCCAATGCCTCTTTGGGGCGCTCGGCGCGGTTTCAATCAGCCAGTTCGGGCGATGTGAGCAATATCGGTTGGCTCATTACCCCGGCCATTGATTTAGTTGCCTACCAAGGAGTAACCGTTAGGTTTAAAACCTCAAACAGTTTGGCCGATAGCAGTTATATGGAAGTGCTCTATTCGCAAGATTGGGATGGCAACGAAGCCACAATAACATTGGCCACTTGGGGAGTACTGGCAGATGCTTATGTGGTGAAAGATACCGATAGTTTTGCCGAATGGTTCAATTCCGGAACGGTAGATTTATCCTGCGCCTCAGGACCCATTTACATCGCCTTTAAATACACGGGCAGCGGACAAGATAGTTTTGATGGTGTTTACGAACTTGACGAAATTAGTGTAGATTATGTAGAATGAGTTCTTAAAAGAATATATTTGCCAAAAAAAGAGATGACCACTTTCGACGCGCTGTTCTACCACGTTTTTCAGCATTACAAAAACAGAAAAAGTAAAAAGGCCAATAGTATTGCCGTGTTTTATATCACCTTTTTGCAGTGCAGTTTGCTGTTGGTTTTGGGCGTGTTTTTTGCGGGGTTCTTTAGGAGTATGCATGTCGATACCATGTCGGCCGGAAAAGTGTGGACGCTTTTCGTTTTGGCCGTAGTTTTCATTCATTTTAAAAATTGGATGAAATACGGTGGGCGAAAACGAAAAGTACTCAATGCCAAAATGCTGAAAAACAAAAAACTGAATTACAGCATTTGGCTACTGTGGTTATTGCCTTTAGGTATTTTAGGTTTGGCTTTTGTGTTGTTGCAGGCCGTTTGATTTCTGGTGCCATTCCGATTGAAGCATGGGAATCTGTTGAAATTTAGTTCTAAATCATGATATTGGTCGCTGAGCTATTGTTCCGTTAGAATAGAATTTTGATAAGACCCCGAAACGAGTTCGGGGTGACATAAAAGTCACTTCCTAAAAATCGCATACACTGGAAAATGGTCGCTATATCCGCCTTTGTACTTTGGCCCAACGTAAGTTCTAAACGGTTTGCCTTTGTGCCTTCCTTTATTCAGTTTTAAAAAATCGGTATCAAAAATTTCGGCTTTATCGAAACTTAGCGTATTTGGCGTGGCTTCAAAAAAGTTGGTGGTGAACATAATCTGGTCGAACAGATTCCATTTAAAATTATGGGTGGTGGTGCCTCTGGAATAGGTATGTAAAATGTCCATGGGGTTGTACAGTTGACCATGGTTCACAAGGTGCGCAATACTGTTGCAGGACGGGTCGTCATTAAAGTCGCCAATAATCACAATTTTAGCATCCTCATCAACTGCTTTTAGTTGGTCCATGATTTCTACCACTTTTTTGGCTGCAGCAATGCGTTTAAATTCGGTTTCTTTGGCACCTTCACGTCTGGAGGACCAATGGTTCACAATCACATGGATTTTTTCATTATCGAGCAGTCCAGAAACGAGTAAAATATCACGGGTATAATCGGGTTGTCCGTCCTCATCGAGCAATGGCACGCTAAACGTTTCAGAATGCAACACCTTAAAAGCATCAACATCATAAATCAGGGCTGTGTCAATACCGCGTTCGTCGGGCGAATTATAGTGAACGTAGCTATAGTTGTACTCGACTAAATGTTTGGCATTAAGCAAATCTTCAACTACCTTGGCATTTTCCACTTCGGCTAAGCCCACAATGGCCGGAGGTTTTCCGGTTTCTTTTCTACCGATATTGGCAATGGCAAAGCTTAGCTTCCGTAGTTTGTTTTCGTAACGTTTGGGCGTCCATTTTCGTCTGGTATTGGGTAAAAAAGCCTCGTCGTTAATCAGGTGGTCGTCGGTAACGTCAAAGAGGTTTTCGAGGTTGTAAAACGCAATGGTCTGTAAATCGTCACGAACGGGAATATTGGATAAATCTTCAATCATTCACCAAAAATAGACTTTAAGATATAAAAAAGAAAATGCAGTTATTTATGTAACTTTGCGTACATTACAGAAAAGAGATTTATGGGTTTAGAAAAGGCAGTTTTAATAGGAATTGTTACTAAAGATCAAGACGAAGAAAAATTAAAGGAATATCTGGACGAGCTGGAGTTTTTAACCTATACGGCCGGTGGCGATGCCATTAAGCGGTTTACGCAAAAAATGGACATGCCCAACCCGAAAACTTTCATTGGGACGGGAAAAATGGAAGAGGTTCGTCAGTTTATAAAGGACAACGATATCGATACCGCTATTTTTGATGATGAACTTTCGGCGGCACAAGAGCGTAACATCAGTAAAATTCTGAATGTAAAAGTATTGGATAGAACGAATTTGATTCTCGATATTTTCGCCCAGCGCGCCCAAACGAGTTATGCCCGTACCCAAGTGGAACTGGCGCAGTGCGAATATTTGCTGCCCCGACTGCGTGGTATGTGGACGCACTTGGAACGTCAAAAAGGGGGTATTGGAATGCGCGGTCCCGGTGAAACCGAAATAGAAACCGATAGACGTATTGTGCGCGACAAAATAGCCTTGTTGAAAAAGCGTATTGAAACCATCGATAAGCAAATGGCCGTGCAACGTGGCAACCGCGGAAAAATGGTGCGTGTGGCTTTGGTGGGTTACACCAACGTAGGAAAATCGACCTTGATGAACGTGATTAGCAAAAGCGAGGTGTTTGCTGAAAACAAACTGTTCGCAACGCTCGATACTACCGTGCGCAAAGTGGTGATTCAAAACCTGCCCTTTTTGTTGAGCGACACGGTAGGGTTTATTAGAAAGCTGCCCACACAATTGGTTGAGAGTTTTAAAAGTACCTTGGATGAGGTGCGCGAGGCTGATTTGCTATTGCACGTGGTAGATATTTCGCATGCTAATTTTGAGGAACATATCGATTCGGTAAACAAAATTTTGGGTGAAATAGATAGTAGCGATAAGCCCACTATTATGGTGTTCAATAAAATTGATGCCTATGAACCCGAACCTATCGATGAAGATGATTTGGAAACCGAACGCAATGAAAAACACTACACGCTTGCCGAGTGGAAAAAAACCTGGATGAACAAGGTAGGAAACAATGCTTTGTTTATTTCGGCGTTAAATAAACAGAACTTGGAAGATTTCAAAAAACGGGTGTACGATGAGGTTAGGGAAATCCACGTGACGCGTTTTCCGTACAACCACTTTTTGTATCCCGATTACGAGGAGGAAAGTTAGGCTTGGAAAGAAGTTTTGTAATTATGTCCTTTTTGGTTATTCAATGAAGTAGTGCCAATGTCACCTTAAGCTGAGTCGAAAGGTTATTAAATAATGTTGTTTTTATAGGTTTCGATTTTAGTTTATCTTGAGCGAAGCCGAAAGACTCAACCTGACACTAATTGAGTTTATTATTTATGAACAGGATTTTAAACCTACTTAAAAACAAATGGATTAAATGGTCGCTCATTTTGGCTGTTACGGTTGTTGGTTTTTTCATCGTGTTGTATTTCAGTATTTATTTGGGTGTTTTCGGGAGTATCCCGACTAAAGAAGAACTGAGTTCCATCAAACAGGAAGAAGCCACCGAAGTACTGGATAAAAACGGCAAACTGATTGGCAAATACTTTATTTACGACCGGCAGCCGTTGGAATTCCACGACTTTCCGAAACACCTTATTGAAGCCTTAATTGCAACCGAAGATGTTCGGTTTTATGAGCACGATGGCATAGATAACGTGAGTTTACTACGGGTGTTCTTCAAAAGTATTTTGTTGCAGGACAAATCTTCGGGAGGCGGCAGTACCATCACACTTCAATTGGCTAAGAATTTATTTGGGCGCAAAGATTATGCGTTTTTAAGCTTGGTCATTAACAAATTTAAGGAGGCCATTATCGCCAAGCGGATTGAAGATATTTACTCCAAAAATGATATTTTAACACTGTATTTCAATACGGTACCGTTTTCCGATAACACTTATGGGGTAGAAAGTGCCTCGCAAAAATTCTTCAATAAAAGTACTTCAGAATTAAGCATTCCCGAGGCCGCAACCTTGGTGGGCACGCTCAAGGCGAACCATTATTTCAATCCGCGGTTGAATGTGCAGCGCAGCCAAGAGCGCCGCAATGTGGTGCTG
The DNA here is from genome assembly GCA_040429635.1 of Tamlana crocina. NCBI lineage: Bacteria > Pseudomonadati > Bacteroidota > Flavobacteriia > Flavobacteriales > Flavobacteriaceae > Tamlana > Tamlana crocina. The sequence goes on from CP158972.1 coordinate 583,312, forward strand.
CATCAAATGTATAAATATGATTATATTTCAGAAGATTCCTTGAATGTGTATCAAGCCGATACATTGGCTTTAAACTATCGTTCGTTCAATCACGATTTGGGCGTGGCACCTTATTTTCGTGAGCAGGTAAAAAAGGAACTGGCCGGTGTTCTGGATTCCATAAAAAAGCCCAACGGCGAGGCATACGATTTGTACAAAGACGGACTGGTAGTGCACACCACGCTGGATTACGATATGCAGGTTTTGGCCGAGGAAGCCATGAAAGAACACATGGCGAAATTGCAAGCCGATTTTGAAACTTCCCACGGAAAAGGTGCTCCATGGAACACCAACGAACGCCTCATCAACGCGGCGATGCAAAATTTACCCATTTACAAAAAACTGAAAGTGCAGGGGCATTCCGAAGAAACCATACAGGATTCATTGGCTAAAAAACGCCCGGTGGAATTGTTCAGTTGGGCGGGCGATACCGTAAAAAGCATCACGCTAAAAGACAGTTTGCGGCATTACCTCAAATTCTTAAACACGGGCATGTTGGGCATCGAGCCCAGCACGGGAGCCATTCGAACCTATATTGGTGGCATCGATTACCGCTTTTTTAAGTACGACCACGTGTCGCAAAGCGAAAGGCAGGTGGGCTCTACCTTTAAGCCTTTTGTTTATACGGCTGCCATTGAGGACGGTATGAAACCCTGTACCTACTTTTCGTTGGCCGAGGTGACTTATACCAATTACGACGATTGGACGCCCAGTAATTCGGGCGGTGAAGATGAAGACCCGCATATCAACTACACTTTAGAAAAAGCCCTGAGCCAATCGGTCAACACCATTGCCGTAAAGGTTTTGGATAAAGTGGGGATTGACAAAGTACATCAGCAGGTAAAAAAACTGGGCATTGAAAAAGAATTGCCGAACGAGCCCTCGTTGGCCTTGGGTGTGGCCGAAATCAATCTTAAAAACCTAACGGGAGCTTATGCCAGTTATGTTAATGACTCGAAGGTGGTAAGGCCGTACAGTATCAGTAAAATTGAAGATCGGCACGGCAAGGTGATTGCCGAATTCAAACCCAAAGTGAACACCAACGAAGCGTTTAGCGACTACACCCGCGAGGTGATGCTGGAAATCATGAAGGAAACCGTAAACAGTGGTACAGCCGCACGCTTGCGAAGCACCTACGGATTAAGTAACGACATCGCGGGGAAAACAGGCACTACACAAAACAATAAAGATGGTTGGTTTGTGGGCATTACGCCCCAATTGGTCACCGTAACTTGGGTGGGCAACGATAACCACAGTATTGGCTTTAAAACCACTGGGCTAGGGCAGGGCGCCAACTCGGCATTGCCCATTTTTGCGAAGTTTTACCAAAAACTGAATGCCGACAGCCAGTTTAATGCCATTACCAATGCTCAATTTAAAAAACCTTCGGAAGCCGTTTTGGAAGACCTAAACTGCGAACCCGAAAAACGCGATGGCTTTTTTAAACGTTTGTTTGGCGGAAAGAAAAAGAAGCGGAGGTTTGAGTAGATTGATGGTTTAGATGTTCTTTGTTCCTAAAATTAAAAGTTATTTGACTTGAATGAAAATTGAATTATATATTTCATTCGAATCAAAATCAGGGGAGCCTTGTCTAGAATAATAATTTGAATACCTAGAAATTATATCTTTTAAAAATGGTTGAGAAATTGTTGCAATCCTCTCTATTTTGTTTGCTTTTAATAATTCATTCACTTCATTGCTTGCTATGGTTAACTTTTCTTGAAAATCTATGAGACCTGGTTCAATTCCTTCTGCTTTTGGGATAAAATGATACTTCTGTTTTTTATTTTCAAAAAAACCAATTAGTCGTTTTCTATTAGAATTATTTGGTGATGTATCGTGATTCAAAAGATTGTAGTTTTCGACTATATCTTGGAGTGGTTTAATTTTACAAAATAAAATAAAATCCGCGTTTCTGTTTCCATCTTTTCGAAGTACAATATCACAAGATGGTGTAAGGATTAAAAATCTATTTTTTTCTAAAGTAACAATGTCTCCAGTAAAAAGATTTTTCTTTATTGGTTTTGTTATGTAAAATTCACTAGGGTGATATTTTTCTAATTCTTCATCTATATATTCTTGCATATGTAGCAAAGTGTAACGAAGAAGTGATTTTTCTTTTTCCAAAGCTGTTCTTGTAGTGTCATTTACCCATAAATCCATCGAGTTAGACATATGATTCCAAAAAATAGAATTTAAATATTCTTCAATGGTGCCCTTTTTACCTAAAATTTTTGTTACACCGGTTTTGTGAATGTCTATTATTTCAGTTAAAATATTCTTGAAGCTGCCATCTCTAGAGCGTTTTTTTAGAAAGGCATTTTCTTCTTGTTCAACTTGACCCAAACTTCCTGAAACAATAAATATTGGAAACCTTAATTTATTTTGAATGTCTTCAACGATTTCTAGACCTTCTAAATCACCTGAAGTTGAAGATAATTTTAAATCTATTATTGCAGCATCATAATTTGGACTAATGAGCGACTTTTTAGCATCTGCCAAGTTTTCCTTTACTTCAGGATCAATTTGTATTTCAGACTTTTTGTTAAAAGAATCAATATTGTCAAGATAGGACTGAATTGTTGCTTTGTCGTCTTCAACTATTAGTAAATTCATATTATTTTTATTGTAGCGTTACTTCAACTTTAAAAAATGCGCCTGTCTCGGAATAAATTGCTTTTAGTTCACCATCATTTCTATCTATCGCTTCACCAGCAATTGCTAATCCTAAGCCTGTTCCTCCACCCGTTTTATTACTGAATTCTGGCTCAAAAATCACTTCACTTTCAATTAGATGTTTATCTATACCTGGTCCATTATCTCGGTATTCAATAATCAGTAGGTCGTCGTCCTCTTCTTCGTAAATTTTAAAGGATATTCTTTTTTCTCTATCTGTAATGTTCTGAAACCAGTAAAGACTATTATCAACTAGATTAGTAAAAACGATATAAAAATCTTCTTTCCAACCTAATGCTGTTAAGTTTATATCGCAATCTATTTCAAAGTCGACACTTTGAGAAGTTAACTCCGACAAAAACACATCTTTTACATTTTCTACAACTTGTCTAATATTAAAATCTTTCTTTCTACTTCTTTTCTTAGCGGATAATGGGTCTAACTTCCCAAACAAATCAATAAAGATTTTACCTTGCTCATCAATGACTGAAAGTCTGTTTAAAATTTTATCTAGTAAATCTTGGCTAAATTCGTTTTCTAATTCCTCACTCCATTCTTTAATCAATGGAATTTGATTTTTAAAATAACCTAAAGGTTTTCTTCCCTCGTGCAATACAACATTAACAATCTTACCAACCGTTGCCTGACCTTGATATAGAGCAATAACTTGTTTCAGTTCATCTGCAATTTTGTTGTTTTTCTTTTCTTTGTCAGAAATTAATTTGTTTATACCGTCTCGTTTGGTCTTTTCAACACCAAGTGTATCAAGTTCCTTGTTAATTTTTTCGTGTAAATCTTGAAAATTATAAAGACCTTTTATTTTCTCGTTAATATCTCTGTTGTTTCGACCTAGTCCAACACTTTGACGATAAGCAAACCTCCTATTTTCTAATTCTTTTAAAACACTTTTAGCGATTTGAATTAATCCAGCATATTGTGAGTTCTCTTTCAAGCCATCTCTGGCACTTTTCTCAATCAATCCAGATTTATTCTCTGATTCAATATGGATAAAACCAATAACTTGGTCACTCCCGACTTTTAAGGATGGGTTTTGAACTCTTTGCTTGTCAAGTAACAGCCAATCGAAACCGGCATCTCCTAATGGACGAATTCTAAATCCATTTCTATATACTCCTATACCATTAAATTTGTCTAGTATAATTCTAGCCTCTCTTCTGCCGACATATTTTCCTGTAGTAGGGTCTTTTAAACCTCTTTCGATTAAACCATCTATCGAATTTGGGTCTCTATCAAAAACTCGAAAATCAAATTTTACATTACCACAATATTTACCTTTAGTAATATCGTCATCTGATTCAATGTTCAATGGTATTTCGAATGAGGGTAAAATTTCTTTAGGGGCATTTTTAATTCGATTGTTTTCAAACTTTAATTCGGCTATTCCTTCACTATTTACCGTGCCAGATATTCTATAATCGAAAAGTTCAAATAAAGGATATGGTTCTATTATCTCAGTATAATTAGCGTACCCTTCACTAAAGGGGAAATCACCTATTTCAAGTTGAATTTCAAACTTGTTGTTGTCTTCAGTAGATGTTTCCTCTTCTTCATCTTTTTCTATTGGTGGAATTAATTTTTTTAATTCAAATTTTAAGTTTTGGATTTGTTTTGCAGACCATTCTTCTAAATGGTTTTCATCTCCAACAATAATTATTTCTGTTCCACTTGATTCATTTGTTTTGTAATTCTCAATAAGAACATCAACATCACTTAAATATTTAGCATTTTCAAAATGCTCCCAGATAAGATATAAAGTTGTTAAGTCACCACTCTCATCAATGGTTTGTAATACCATATCATCACCAATCATTGACGCAGAATATCTTCCGATACCCTTTTTTCCTTGCATTATTCTACCTTTGGGACTTATACCTCTATTTAATTTATCATCGGTAGAGGGAACCATCCATTTTTCAGTAACTGTTTCAAAGGTCATACCATGACCTTCATCTTTAATTATAACTTTAATGCCTTCTTGTTCTACTTCTTTGCCTTTTTCGATGATAGTTTTTTTAAATGGAAGCAAAGAAACTTTGCAATTTGGAGAATCAGCATCGTAGGCATTCTTAACTAATTCGACTATTGCAGCATATTTGTCCTTGATTAAGTCTCTACCAATTGTAATTATGTGCCTTCCCGCTGGGCGTATTTGATATAGGCCATCTTTTATTTTGTTTTCTTTTAACATAGTTGTTCTTTGATTGAAATAGCTATTGTAAAAGCCATTAAAGGAGGAACGGCATTTCCTATTTGTCGAAAAGCGGCTGTTCTGCCACCTTCGAAGAAAAAATCATCTGGGAATGATTGAATTCTGGCTGCTTCGCGAACGGAAATAGATCTAACTTGTTTAGTGTCGGGGTAAATGTAGTGATGGCCATCTTTTGCTATATGTGCCACCATTGTATGAGAAAGTCCATTTATATCAACTACCTTGAACCTATCAACAAAAGACTTCTCATTTTTATGAGTTTTTAATGTGCTTGGCAAATCTGGGTATTTTAATCTTTCCGATTTTTTTAGCCATTTGTTTATTGCTATTTTATAGATGCTTAAATCTCTTTCATTGTGCGGTCTCGCAATATGCTGAGTTACAAAGTCAACACCGTTTCTTAACTCAAATTTTTCAAGGTAACTTGTAGTTGGTCCGATATATTTTGTGACATTGTTTTGTTCTCCGGGTTTGAGTTTTTTTAAATCAGAAAGAATTTGGCTTAAGTTAAATTTTTCTTGGACTTTGTTAAATTTAGGGTACTCAAAGTTTAAACCTTTTTTCCAGCCAATTAATATGATTCGCCTTCTTTTCTGTAATACGCCGAAATGTTCAGATTTCTGAATTGTATAGTCTAGTTCATACCCAATACGCTTAAAATAAGCTTGCATATTTTTAAAATAACTTCCTTTTTCAGCGGTGATTAAACCCATGACATTTTCAAAAACGAAGACTTTTGGTTCGTACTTTTTTAGAAATTTTGCATATTCTTTATATAAAAAATTTCTAGGGTCGTTTTTCATTCGGTTTTTATCTCTTGACCGTCCAACTAAAGAGTATGCTTGGCAAGGCGGGCCACCAACAATGAGGTCAATTTCTTTTCCTTTAGCCAGCTTATCTATTTTGTCGAAAATAATTTTGTTGTTATCGCCGCCAATGGGAATATTTATTACTGAGTTGGATATTTCCGGGGTGCCAAATTTTTCTAAAAAATCATTCCTTGAAATACTCTCCGAAATGTAATCGTAATAACTATCTAATTTTTTTTCAGAGTTTAACTTGTGGTAGATTAATCTGGTTTCTAAAGTGTCACAAGCCTTTTTGTCTATTTCAACGTGAGCTATTGGTTTAAAGCCAGCTTTGATAAAGCCTTCGGATAGGCCGCCAGCCCCTGAGAATAAATCTATAAAATTGTAACTCATTTTTATATAAAATAAAGTGTTACCAAAGGTACAACTTCTTTTGAGCTTTCATTTGTAATGAAATCAATCCAGTATAGTTGTTTTATACTTTATGTGTCTTTAAAGGAATTGAATACGATTATACGAAAATAGTCGTAAATCTTTACAAAAACAAAAATTTAAACAATCTCCAAAACAAAAAACGCCCCCTGCAAGCAGGAGGCGTTTTTTAAGAGTTAGTCTGTGTTCTAAAACTATTTTTAGAATTTATACGAAACACCTACGGTGTAATAGGTTTGTAATTTGTTATCGACATCATCAAAACCAGTGGCTGTTGGTGGGTCTTGCGCCAAAGCATAGTTTAAGGCTTCCTGCTTGTTGCTGCGCAATCCAAAATCGAAACCAACACCAATCATTTTCCAAAGGGTATAGCTAAACGAGTTGGTCCATGTAAAGTTCGATAGGTCGCCCGACTTATAGCTTTGAAAGGTCGAGAAATTGGTTTTAAAGTTAACGGCACCAAATTGGCGGGTATAATCGGCCACGATTTTAGCACCCAACGACGAATCGAAAACGGCATCGTTATCGGCAAAAACAATGTTGTAGTTTAAGGGGTGGATCACAACGATAAGGTTGGTAATGGGCGTCCAAGTGGCACCGATACCAAGATCTAAATAGCCTGGGTCGTTGAAGTTATCCAATAAGGTAGTGCGGTATTCCATTAAACCAGAAGCCGCTAAAGTTTTGGTGATGTTTCTACCGTAAAGAGAGCTTAGGTTGAATACATCGGTAGTGGGGTTGAAGCTGTCGTCATCATTCGGGTCGTCTTTATCATCCAACTTTACCCAATTCAGGTTCGTGGTTAAGGAGTTTCTCCAGAAAAATTTATCTTCAATTAAATTAGCGAAAGCATTTAAGGTAAAGCCAATATTTCCCGAAGCGTTGTTTGGCGTACCTTGTGCGTACCAGTTGTTAAAGTTTGAAAGGCTACCGCCAATGGTTCCAAAAGCACCAGTTCTCCAACCGGGAAGGGCGTCAATTTTTGCCTGAATGGCGTTAGCTTCTTTTTGAGCAGCATTCGCCTCGGCTTGCTTTTCCGCCTTTTGGGCTTGCAGTTCCTCTTTAGTTTGGGCGTTGGCCGAAACCATTCCAATAAAACATACAAATAATAAGATTCTTTTCATTTTCAAATTAGTGTTTAAGGTTTAAGTAAATTAATGGCTGTTGGGGTTTAGACCCCATTTTTAGGGAGAAGTCACATATCGATTTCTCGAAATGACTTTTTTATTTCTTTTTATATAGTGGCACCGAAGAACAGGCCTCGCCATACATAATCGATTTGGCTACTGACTTTAATTTAGTGGCCAGCATGATATAAGCGTTTTCTGGAACGGGCTTTTTGGAGCAGCCTTTAATGATGAGCGGTTTGCCCTCGAATTCTGAAACGTCTAAATTTTGGATGATATCTTGGTAAATGGACGTTTCCAATTGCTCCAAATTGCCAATAACCACTTTTTTGGCATAGGGCTCCAGCTGAATGCTGATGAGCATGTACGCCCAGCCCGGAATAATAGCATCGGAAGTGCAGGTGAGCGCCACATAACTGTCTTGGTATTGCGACCAATCGTGTTCGTTCACTTGATTTCTAAAGTCTTTTTCACGGAGCACGAAGCCTTCAAAGAGCCAATCTTTGATATCGAAAAGCACACGTTGCCCTTTGGGATAGTAATCCTCTAGGTTTACGGTAACCAGTTTACTGTTCGCTACGCGGTTGATGATTTCGTCTGCCATGTGGTATTTGGGATAAAATGTATGTTTTCGTCATTCGGCAAAACATCATAAAGATTTCTCGACTCCGCTCGAAATGACAAAAAGTTAAATTTTGATACTACGTTTTTTGTTGATGCCTAAAATAGACGTTCAATTATAGAAAATCTTCACGAATGGGGTTGAAGCTGTCAATTAACCGAACGTTTTCCGTTAAGGTTTGCACCGAATGATTTAGGTTCGATTCAATTTTAAACACATCGCCTTCGTTTAAAAGGTATTCGCGGTCTTCCACAAACAATTTTAACGAACCGCTGGCCACATAAGTAATCTGCTCGTGCGGGTGGTTGTGCGGTGGGTCGGGTTGCGCCATAGGCCCGTTGTTAAAATCGATTACCGTAACCATTAAATCATTTAAGTGAACCACCTTGCGGTTTAAATTGGGGTTTAAGGCTTCAAAACCTTCGCTGCTTTTTACTACTTCTTTAGACATAGTGTTGTTTAGTTTGTTTTTGAATTTGAACGGTCATTTCGACTCCGCTCAGTGACCGCGCTTAAATGATGAATTCTTTTTTATTACAACATGCCCAATTCCAGTTTGGCTTCTTCGCTCATCAATTCTTGTGTCCATGGCGGATCGAAAGTAATTTCCACCTCGGCATTGTTTACGGCATCGAGCGACTTCACTTTTTCCTCAACCTCCAAAGGCAATGTTTCGGCCACGGGACAGTTGGGCGTAGTCAGCGTCATTAAGATTTTTACATCGTAATCTTCGTTAACAAATACGTCGTAAATCAATCCGAGTTCGTAAATATCAACAGGAATTTCGGGATCATAAATGGTTTTTAAAACGTTTACTATTTTTTCTCCCAATTCGGCGGTGTCTATGCTTGTTTGGCTCATCCTTAGAATGTTTATGCGTTTATTGGTTTAATCGTTTACTTGCTTGCAACAGTTAAACGCCTCAACGCTATTTTAATTGTGTTTGGTATGCAATGGCATACATTTTTAACTGCTTCACCATGCTTACCAGTCCGTTGGCACGCGTTGGTGATAAATGCTCTTTTAAACCGATTTTGTCGATAAAACTGGTATCGGCATCAATAATATCTTTGGGCTTTTGGTTAGAGAACACCCGAATTAAAATAGCGATAATGCCTTTGGTGATGATGGCATCACTATCGGCGGTAAATTCTACTTTATCATCCTTCATTTCGGCGTGTACCCAAACTTTACTTTGGCAACCTTTAATGATATTATTGTCGGTTTTATATTGGTCGTCGATAAGGGGTAATTCTTTCCCTAAATCGATCATATATTGGTAACGCTCTTCCCAGTCTTCGAACATGGAAAATTCGTCAATTATTTCATTTTGAATCTCTTCTATAGTCACAATGATAAGTTTTGCACAAAAATACAATAACAAAAGTTGCTATTCAATGTTTTTGCAAATTGATAACATTTCTAGTTTTTTTAAGAAGTAGAATTTGAGCATTATGCGGATTTCTCATTTCAACTCCAGTTTATCTTGAGCATCTCGACTGCGCTCGATACAAGCTCAAGTCGAAAAGGCTCAGTGCAGGTTAAGTTCTTTTCTTATTTCATCGAAATAACACAGGTGGTTTGTGTCTAGTTAAGACAACATCATTTTCGCTTTCTTTACGCCTTCTACCAAAGCATCAATTTCTTCTTTGGAATTGTAAAAGGCGAATGAAGCACGCACGGTTCCCGGAATTTTATAAAAATCCATAATAGGTTGTGCGCAGTGGTGACCGGTTCGTACGGCAATACCCATTTTATCTAAAATCGAGCCCACATCGTAAGGGTGGATGCCCTCCAAATTAAATGAAATTACCGAGGTTTTTTGTGGGGATGTACCGTAAATTTTGAGGCCATCTATTTCCAAAAGTGTGTCGGTAGCGTAATGGAGCAACTCATTTTCGTAATTGGCAATGGCATCGAAACCAATTTGGTTCATATAATCGATGGCCGTTCCAAAAACGATACCGCCACAAATGTTGGGGGTTCCTGCTTCGAATTTATGGGGCAGTTCGGCATATGTGGTTTTTTCGAAAGTCACTTCTGCAATCATTTCACCACCACCTTGGTAGGGTGGTAGTTTTTTAAGCCATTCCTCTTTGCCGTAAAGCATACCTACTCCAGTTGGGCCACACATTTTATGGGCCGAGGCCACATAAAAATCAACATCGAGTTTTTGTACGTCGGGTTTGATATGCGGACATGATTGTGCACCATCAATTAAAACGGCTGCTCCAACGGCATGGGCTTTTTCAATAATGTATTCAATAGGGTTTATAGTCCCTAGTGCGTTCGAAATGTGGTTGACGAAAACGAGTTTGGTGTTTGCTGAAAGCAGGTTGTCGAACTCATCCATCAACAATTCGCCTTCCTCGTTCATGGAGATGACTTTCAAAACAGCACCCGTGCGCTCGCAAAGCATTTGCCACGGCACGATATTACTGTGATGCTCTAAGGCCGAAACGATAATCTCGTCGCCTTTTTTCAGCAAAGCGGAAAATCCGTTGGCGACTAAATTAATGCCGTGTGTAGTCCCCGAAGTAAAAATAATTTCGTGGGTAAACTGGGCATTGAAATGGGCTCTTATTTTTTCGCGCGACTGTTCGTAAAGATCAGTGGCTTCTTGGCTCAACGTGTGTACGCCACGATGAATGTTGGCGTTGTAGTTTGAGTAATAATCTGCAATGGCATCGATAACCTGTTTAGGGGTTTGCGATGTGGCAGCATTATCAAAATAAACCAAAGGCTTCCCGTTTACTTTGCGTGAAAGTATGGGGAAGTCTTTTCGGATGTCTTGTACGTTGAACATGGCTGATGGGTTAGCCCCGATAGTAGTGGTATCCTTTTTTGCCATTAAAGCAAAAAAGATATAGCAGATAGCGGGATTAGCTTCAAAAAAATTTAAAGATCGAAACCAATATTTACGCCCAATTTGTTGGCGATAATTTTGGTGATGCGTTGTTTGATTTCAGGAATTTTAACCGAGCTTAATACATCGTTGCTGAAAGCGAACATTAAAAGTCCTTTGGCCTCTTTTTCGGGAATACCGCGCGAACGCATGTAGAATAAGGCGCTTTCGTCTAACTGACCAATGGTACAACCATGCGAACATTTTACGTCGTCGGCAAAAATTTCCAACTGTGGTTTGGTGTTAATGGTTGCTTTGTCGCTGATCAATATATTGTTGTTGGCCTGGAACGCATTGGTTTTTTGGGCCTCTTTTTCAACAATCACTTTACCGTTGAACACACCCGTGGCATTTTCATCAAAAATACCTTTGTAATCTTGGTGGCTCTCGCAATTAGGCTCGATGTGGTGCACCAAAGTATTGTGGTCCACATGCTGTTTGTTGCCAATAATGGTCACACCTTTTAAGGTAGAGTCGATATGCTCGCCGTTTTGGAAGAAATTAAGGTTGTTACGCGTTAATTTTCCACCGAAACTGAATGTGTGTACCGAAACGTGACTTTGTAGTTTTTGGTTGATATAAGTATTGTCTATCAACGAAGCATTGTCGTTATCGTTTTGGATTTTGTAATAATCAACAATAGCGCGTTTGTTCGCGAAAATTTCGGTAACGCTATTGGTCAACACGGCATTATCGGTTAAACTTTGGTGGCGCTCGATAATTTGAACGTGTGAATTCTCGTCCACAACAACTAAGTTGCGAGGCTGCAACATGGTAGCGGCTTCGTTTCCTGTTGAAAAATGGATGATTTGAATGGGTTTTTCAACCAGTTTGTTCTTCGGAATATGGATGTACGCTCCTTCTTGTGAGAAGGCTGTATTCAATGAAGTTAAGCTGTCTTTTGTGGCGGCTTTATTGAAATAATTTTCAATCACCAAACGGTATTTTGGTTTTGAAAGCGCCGAAGACATCAAGCAAACATCGATACCCTCATGCGTGGTTTGCGATAAGTGTGATGAATATTTGCCATCGATAAACACAATTTTATAACTGTCGATATCGTGGATAAAATATTTTCTAACCTCGCTGTATTCCAAAGCTTTTTCGCGTTTTGGGAATACGCTGTAATCTTCCTTTAATATTTTATTTAAAGAGGTGTATTTCCAAGCTTCGTCCTTTTTGGTAGGAAAGCCTTTTTCTTCAAATATTTTTATGGCATCACTTCTAAGGCCATGAACGTAGGCGTCTACATCCACCTCGTTTTCAAAGGCCATAAATGATGATACTAATTTGTCTTTTAATTCCATTGTTTTACTGTTTCAGGTTTCAAGTTTCTTGTTAGGGGTTTCAGGTTTCAGATACCGCCTTTAGCACTTATTTAAACTTGTTTCCTTTAAAATCTTTATTATTTAAGTATGAAATGAAAGCAGAAATTCTTTTGCTTAACTTTTCATACTCATCAACTAATATATTTAACTTTTCTTCTGAAATATATTCAGAATCGAAAACTCTATACAATTGAGATCTGGCTTCTCCAGCTGAGCCTTTGGCAATCGACAAAAATTGCCTGAACTCTAAGTTTCCATCTCTTTCAAAACCTTCAGCGATATTGTCCATTACAGAACCTGCCGAAGCTTTTATTTGGTCTTTTAATCTGAAATCGGTTTTTAAGCCTGTTTCATTGGCAATAACTTTAATTTGATTGAATAGTCTTCTGGCTTCTTGCCAAATTTCTAAATCTTCAAATCGTTTTATGGTTGCCATAAACCTGAAACAAAAAACTTTAAACCCAAGAATTGGCTAAACCAATTCTTGTTTTATCCAATCGTAACCTTTTTCTTCTAGCTCGTGAGCCAATTCTTTTGGTCCGGATTTTACGATTTTTCCGTTGTGCAAAACGTGTACAAAATCGGGTACGATATAATCCAATAAACGTTGGTAGTGGGTAATCACTACTACGGCGTTGTCTTTGCTTTTTAGTTTGTTAACCCCGTTGGCTACAATACGAAGGGCATCGATATCTAAACCTGAATCGGTTTCGTCAAGAATAGCCAATTTAGGCTCTAGCATAGCCATTTGGAAAATTTCGTTACGTTTTTTCTCTCCTCCGGAAAAGCCTTCGTTTAATGAACGCGATAAGAATTTGCGGTCAATCTCCAAAAGCTCTGATTTTTCACGGATGAGTTTAAGCATGTCTTTAGCAGGCATTTCTTCCAAACCTTTAGCCTTACGGGTTTCGTTAATGGCCGTTTTCATAAAGTTGGTTACCGATACGCCTGGGATTTCAACAGGATACTGAAATGATAAAAATATACCTTTATGTGCACGTTCTTCGGCAGCAAGCTCATCAATTTCTTCACCTAAAAACTCGATGTTGCCCTCTGATACTTCATATTCTTCCTTCCCGGCAATTACCGAAGCCAAAGTACTTTTGCCCGAACCGTTTGGTCCCATTATGGCGTGTACTTCTCCAGCCTTTACTTCTAGGTTAATCCCTTTTAGGATGCTCTTCTCCTCAACACTTGCGTGTAAATTATTAATTTTTAACATAACTACTCTTGTCCTAATTTTACAACGTTGTTTTTGTCTTTAGGAAGCGGGTTTACGTTGAGTATTTCGGCAATTTCAACCTTGTTTTCCCAAAGGATTTTATCGTCTTTTTGGTTTGTAATTTTTCCTCTTATTTCTACTTCAACCATATCGGTTGGTTCGTTTTTATATTGTTCGGCGCGTTGGCTTAACTCTTTTAGCTTGTCGGTAATAAAAACACCGTAAATATTGGCATGTGTTTGTAAAACGGCTGCGCCGTCGTAATACACAAATTCGCCTTTTAATAAAGTTAGTCCGTCGCTTTGCTTTTCGGTGCTAATCGTATTGGTTTCTTCTTTTTGCTCTGATTTGTTATCGTTTTTACAGCTTAAAAAAACGCTTAGAATCAGTGCTATTGAAAATATGTTTTTCATGTGAATTTACTTTGTTAAAACACTTCGACTGCGCTCAGTGTGACATTTTACCCAACACTACCTTCTAAACTGATTTCCAATAATTTTTGTGCTTCTACGGCAAATTCCATAGGCAACTTGTTCAATACCTCTTTACTAAAACCGTTTACAATCAAAGCGATGGCTTTTTCGGTATCGATACCACGTTGGTTACAGTAAAAAATTTGGTCTTCACCAATTTTACTGGTGGTGGCTTCGTGCTCGATTTTGGCTGATTTATTTTTAGCTTCGATGTATGGGAAGGTGTGCGCCCCACATTCGTTGCCCATCAATAAACTATCGCATTGTGAAAAGTTACGGGCGTTTTCGGCTCTAGAATTGATTTGAACCAATCCGCGGTAACTGTTTTGCGATTTACCCGCCGAAATACCTTTTGAAATAATGGTCGATTTAGTGTTTTTGCCTAAATGGATCATTTTGGTACCCGTATCGGCTTGTTGGTAATTGTTGGTCACGGCAATGGAATAAAACTCACCCACCGAATTATCACCTTTCAATACACAACTTGGGTATTTCCAAGTTACGGCTGAACCGGTTTCCACTTGTGTCCAAGAGATTTTTGAGTTTTTCTCGCACAATCCACGTTTGGTTACAAAGTTGAAAACACCACCTTTTCCTTCGGCATTTCCAGGGAACCAGTTTTGTACGGTGCTGTATTTTATTTCGGCATCTTCCAAAGCGATAAGCTCAACCACAGCCGCGTGCAATTGGTTTTCGTCGCGGCTTGGTGCGGTACAGCCTTCCAAATAGCTTACATAACTGCCCTCGTCGGCAATTACGAGGGTACGCTCAAACTGACCCGTTCCGGCTTGGTTGATTCTGAAGTATGTTGATAATTCCATGGGGCATTTTACACCTTTTGGAATGTAACAGAAGGAACCATCACTGAAAACAGCCGAGTTTAAAGCCGCATAAAAATTGTCGGTTTTCGGTACTACCGTGCCAATATATTTTTTTACCAGCTCTGGGTGCTCTTGGATAGCCTCAGAAATACTCATAAAAATAATGCCTTTTTCGGCCAATGTCTTCTTGAAAGTGGTAGCTACCGAAACGGAATCCACTACAACGTCCATAGCCACACCAGCCAATTTTTTCTGTTCATCCAATGAAATTCCCAGTTTGTTGAAGGTTTCCAAAAGTTCTGGGTCTACCTCGTCAATACTGTTGTATTTTGGTTTTTTGTTAGGCGCTGAATAGTAAGAAATGGCCTGGAAATCTGGTTTTTCGTACTTAACGTTCGCCCACTCGGGTTCTTCCATGCTTTGCCAAACACGAAAAGCCTCCAAGCGCCATTCGGTCATCCATTCAGGTTCTTCCTTTTTTTGGGAAATAGCCCGAACAATATCTTCATTTAAACCATTGGGAAAGGTATCCGACTCAATATCGGTATAAAACCCATACTCGTATTCCTTGGTTTTTAATTCTTCTCTTAAATCGTCTTCAGTATATTTACTCATGTTTTTCTTTTTAAGTGCCTTCCCTTGGGGAAGGTTAGGATGGGCCTCTATAGCGAGAATGATTCACCACAACCACAGGTGCGGTTGGCATTGGGGTTGTTAAATACAAAACCTGTTCCGTTCAATCCGCCGGAATATTCCAAAGTCGTTCCAATCAAGTAAAGAAAGCTTTTTTTGTCAACAATAATCTTTACGCCGTTGTCTTCAAAAACTTTATCGCCTTCTTGTTGTTCTTTATCAAATTTCAAATCGTATGATAATCCAGAACAACCTCCGCTTTTCACGCCCACGCGAATGTAATCGGTAGCGGCATTGTAGCCGTCATCAGCCATTAGCTCTATCACTTTCTTTTTAGCTGTTTCAGAAACTTTTATCATAATTAAATAGATTAACTCTAAATAGAGTGCAAATATACAATATAAGTCATGGATTACCATAGAACCTAACATTATATTAGTATATGCTTTTATAGTTTTTAGTTATTGATTGTTAAAGGCGGAATTGTTTGTAAATATGCCAAGGAAACCCGATAATTTTAAGGTTTAATAAACCCATTTGATTTTTATTGTTTTGGGAATTCAATGCAAAGAAATGACGGGGAACAGAGGTGGGCGACGATTTTATTTTAATAAATAGCAAAAACAAAATTAGCTTCTTATTTTTGCAGCATGATAGAAGATAAAAACCAGCAGCGCACACCGTTAAGTGAATTGGGTGAATTTGGACTTATTGACCACCTGACCAAGAATTTTAAAATTCAGCATAAATCGACCATAAAAGGGATTGGCGACGATGCGGCCGTTTTAAATTTTAAAAACAAAAACGTTGTGGTAACCACCGATATGTTGGTTGAAGGTGTGCATTTCGATTTAAGTTACGTGCCTTTGAAGCATTTGGGCTACAAGGCGGTGGTTGCGAACCTTTCTGATGTTTATGCCATGAATGCGAAGGCTACGCAGGTAACGGTTTCTATAGCGGTATCGAACCGTTTTCCGTTGGAAGCAGTGGAAGAGTTGTATGCCGGCATTGAAACCGCGGCGTCTATTTATAATATTGATGTTGTTGGCGGAGACACTACGTCTTCCACTACCGGATTATTAATTTCGGTTACCGCTATTGGCGAAGTTGAAACGGGTAACGAAGTTTATCGAAGCGGAGCTAGGCCTAACGATTTGTTAGTGGTTTCGGGTGATGTAGGCGGTGCTTACATGGGGCTTCAGGTTTTAGAGCGCGAAAAAGAGGTGTTTAAGGTGAATCCGCAAAACCAACCCGATTTATCGCTTTATACTTATATTATTGAAAGGCAATTAAAGCCTGAGGCCAGAAAAGATGTTGTAAAGTTGTTGGAGGATTTAAAAGTAAAGCCAACATCGATGATTGATGTGAGCGATGGTTTGTCTTCTGAAATTATACATTTATGCAAAAACAGTGAAGTGGGTTGCGATTTGTATGAAGAAAAAATACCGTTAGATCCCCAAGTGATTTCAACTTGCGAGGAGTTTAATATTGATAGCACAACGGTGGCGCTGAATGGCGGAGAAGATTACGAATTGTTGTTTACTATTTCACAGGATGATTATCCGAAAATAAAAGCCAATCCGCATTTAACGGTTATTGGGCACATGAAGGGTGCGAAAGAAGGAATACATCTAGTTACCCGTGCAGATACTAGAATTCCGATAAAAGCCCAAGGTTGGAAAAATTTTAATGCCTAAAAACCAATAAGTGGTCTTGATTGAAAGTGGTTTGTTTATTCACGGCTCTTAAAAGCCGCCTATTGTGAACGCGTTCTAAAACCTCGTTGATTTCCTTGAATTTTGGAGTTAGTTCGGTTAAACGACCGTTACTATTTGTGGTAAACTCTTTTTTACAATGTTTACATTGGTATTCGGTAACATGATAGGTAACTTGTTTTGTGGGTTTCAAATCATGTCCGAACACTTTGCAGTGGATGCTTCTCATTTTACGCTATTAATTAAATTTTAGAGAGAGCATGTAAATTATTAAAAAGTGCTGAAAAGTGGATTGTTAGTTTTAATAGATCGACGAAACGAGTGTTTTCTTCTTTAAACGTTCAGTTCTGGAATGGTGAATGCGTTCCAAAATGGCGTTAATCTCTTTAAATTTAGGGGTTAGCTCGATTAAATTTCCATTACTGTTGGTGGTTAATTGCTTCTTACAACGGCTGCAAGTGTACTCTTTTACGTGGTAGGTTACTTTTTTTGTGATTTGGTAGTTGTGCCCAAAAACATTGCAGTACATGCTTGGGATGAGCAGGGTTTTGTTGGTAGGTTTTTCCATGATTTAGGTTTTTAGGGAGCCTAAATCTATAAATAAAAATTTAATACATCGACAAAAAGTTATATATTTTCGATGAAACGCATTATTTTTTGTAGGAATTCGTGTTTGTTCTCGATATGACTCATGTGTCCATCAGGAAATTCCACTACCTTAACTTCTGTATTTTGGGTTTGGGCAATCAGTGAATTGTAATCTAAAACGGGGTCTTTTTTTCCTAAAACCAGCATCTTTTTAAACGGGGTAAAATGCAGGAGTGCTTCGCGGTCGTCGCGTATTTTCATGCCTTCAAGGGCGGCGACAATGCCTTGCAAGGGTGTTTGTTGGGCTTCTTTGGTAATTTGCTTTATGGTGTCGGCAAATAGTTTTCTGTTTTTAGGACGGAATAAATTGGCAATGGCCATCCGGATAAAGGTTTTATGGTTTTGTTTAACCGCTAAAATGGCTCGGTCTCTGTTTTGTTGTTTTTCTTCGGAATCGGCGCGTGCGGTTGAATTCATCAAACAAAGTCCTCGTAAAGCATCTGGATTTTTTTCTGCGAAAGCGAGTGCAACATAACCGCCCATAGAATGCCCGATAAAAGTAGATTTGCGTATTTTTAGTTTTTTAAGGACGGCTTCTACGGTTTCAGCCATCAATTCCATAGTATGCACATAGCCTAAACAGCCCGTTTTGCCATGGCCCAAAAGGTCAATGCAGATCACCCGATTTTTTTTCGAAAGTTCTGGAATGAACGGTTCCCACATGTTGGCGTTCTCTAAAAAGCCATGCAATAAAACCAGAGCCTTTCCTTTTCCTTGGTCGGTGTAAAAAATGTTGGTGCCTTTGTGTTCTAAAATCATATTGACATTATCTTCGACAAAGATAATGTCATGTCTTTAAAAAAAACTAAGCTTTCACTTTTTTAATGGCTGTAAATGCTTTGTCGACAAATTCGTCTTCAACTAAAATGGTAAACTCGTTGGTGGTAGAAAGTACTTCGTAAAGCACTACGCCTTCCCAAGCCAAACGTTTAAAGAAGTGATAGTAGAGTCCGGCAATTTTTGAATTGTCTTGTGGCAAGTTGATGCTAATGGCCGACAGCCCGTCCTGCACCGCTAAAAAGCGTTCGTTTTTTAAGGAGTCTTTTACAAAATCGTTTAAGCTGCTGGAAACAATGATGTTGCTTTCGTGGATTCCGCGGGTAAAGGTGTAAAAGAGTTTCGATTCTTGGTTGATGCGTTCCAAGATTTTGGCGTGATTATCAATTATGGTGTCTGAATTCTTAACCGTAAAATCGGTCAGGTTCGAGCGTACCGTAATATCGCCCAAATTTTGGATAACACGTTTCATTTTAACCGAATTGGAAAGAGCAACGGGCGGATTGTAGCGTCTCAGTGCCATCATAATCGCACCCGGTTTTACATCCTTTTTTAGCATTTTGCTAATGGGTTCTGTGAGCTCAATAGCGAGTGCGCTAAAATTGATAATATTTCTGGAAAGTGCTTCCTCCAAATAGGGTTGTGCAATTAAAATGTCTTCAACACAATTCGATACCGTCTTCATAATGAAATTACTGTTAAATATTTAACATTATGTGTAAAAATAAACAATTTTTTTAAAAAATAGTGTTGGTATATAAATGAATTATAATTTTGCTCCTCAAAATGATGAAAATGAAACATCTATGATGAAGGAGTCGTTTTCAAAAAGAATGATTTTATAGATGTTACATGCCTGTGCTGAGCGCAGTCGAAGCATGGCGCTGAAAAATAATAGAAATAAACACATGAAAGTATTAAAATTTGGAGGTACATCGGTTGGCTCGGTTCAAAACATGACCAACGTAAAAAATATCATCAACGATGGTGATAAAAAGATTGTGGTGCTTTCTGCTATGTCGGGCACTACCAATCAACTGGTGGCTATTTCAGAGGAAATAAAAAATGGAAACCTTGATGAGGCTGTTACAAGAATAAATGATCTTAAAAATGCCTATGCAGCAACTATTGATAGTTTATTGTCGCAAGCCGATTTGAACGAGGATGTTAAGGGGTATGTGGCTAAAGTGTTTGCTTTTTTAAACGAATGCACTGGTGAGGCTTATTCAGAAGATTTAGAAAACCAAATAGTTGCCCAAGGTGAGTTGCTTTCAACTTATATGTTCAACAGTTTTTTAAAGCAGGAAGGCGTAAGCTCAACTTTATTGCCAGCATTGAATTTTATGCGTATCGACGAGTTTAAGGAACCAAACTTAGATTATATAAAAGAGAAATTGAGCGTGGTGTTTAATAATGCCGAAGAGGCCCAAATTTATATTACCCAAGGATTTATCTGTTTGGATGACAGCGATAGTATTTCCAACCTTCAAAGAGGAGGAAGTGATTATACCGCTACTATTATTGGTGCGGCCATAAAAGCGGAAGAAGTTCAGATCTGGACCGATATCGACGGTATGCACAACAACGATCCGCGTTATGTGGAAAACACCCATCCTATTTCAAATTTGTCGTTTGATGAGGCTGCCGAGTTAGCTTATTTCGGGGCTAAGATTTTGCATCCGCAAACGGTGACTCCGGTTAGAGCAGACCATATCCCGGTGCGTTTGAAAAACACTATGGATCCTGAAGCTCATGGAACATTGATTTCAAGTACAACTTCTGAAAACGGAATTAAGGCCATTGCTGCAAAAGATGGTATCACAGCCATTAAGATTAAGTCGGCGCGCATGTTGCAGGCTCACGGTTTCTTGAAAAAAGTGTTTGAGATTTTTGAGGCACACAAAACATCAATTGATATGATTACCACTTCGGAGGTGGCAGTTTCATTAACCATTGATGACGATAGAAATTTAGATAAAATTCTTGTTGAGCTAGATAAAATTGCTACCATCGAAGTCGATAAAAACCAAAGTATTGTGTGTTTGGTTGGGCACTCGGTGGTGAATCATCAGGATACTTATAAATTGTTCCAAATTTTGCAGGATGTAAAAATTAGAATGATTTCTTACGGAGGAAGCAAAAACAATATTTCATTGTTAATCGATTCGAAAGACAAAATAAATACGCTACAAAAACTAAACGATTATTTATTTGAATTAGTCACTCTATAAGATAATATTAGTGTTTTAGCGAAAAAGAGCCGTTTTTAAAAACGGCTCTTTTAGTTTTTTATGCATTCATTAAATCTTCAATTTCTTCCACTTCAATCGGGATGTTTTTCATTAAATTAATAGGTTCGCCAGTTTTTTGAACAACCACATCGTCTTCCAGCCTGATACCGAAATCTTCATCCGGAATATAGATACCGGGCTCCACGGTAAACACCATGTTTGGTTCGATCGGGTCGGTTATAATGCCGTAGTCGTGTGTATCGAGCCCAATGTGGTGGGAGGTACCGTGCATAAAATATTTTTTATAGGCTGGCCAATCTGGATTTTCGTTTTGTACATCGGCTTTGTCAAGCAGGCCTAAATTTAGTAATTCGCTGGTCATCAGTTTGCCTACTTCAATGTGGTAGTCGGTTAAAACAGTTCCCGGAACCAACATTTTTGTGGCTTCATTTTTTACTCTTAAAACGGCATTGTAAACTTCCTTTTGTCTTTTGGAGTACCGCCCTGAAACGGGAATGGTTCTGCTAAGGTCGCTGGCGTAATTGGCGTATTCGGCGGCGGTGTCGAACAAAATTAAATCACCTTCTTTGCATTGCTGGTTGTTTTCTACGTAATGCAATACGTTAGCGTTGTTGCCCGATGCGATGATGGGCGTGTAAGCAAAACCTTTGGAGCGATTTCGTAAAAATTCGTGCATCAGTTCGGCCTCGATTTCGTATTCCCAAATGCCGGGTTTTACAAAGCTTAAAACCCTTCGGAAACCTTTTTCGGTAATATCACACGCTTTTTGGATTAACTCAATTTCAGTATGCTGTTTTACAGATCGCAATTTTTGTAAAATCGGGTTACTCTTGGCTACGCTGTGAGCTGGATATTTTTCTTTTAACCACTTGGTGAAACGGTCTTCTCGGGTTTCAACCTCTACATTGGCACGGTAGTGCTCGTTGGTGTTTATATAAACGGTATCGCATTGGGTCATGATTTCAAACAATATTTTTTCCATGTCCTGTAGCCAATATACTGTTTTGATGCCACTGGTTTCAAAGGCTTTTTCTTTGGTGAGTTTTTCGCCTTCCCAGATAGCAATGTGCTCATTGGTTTCTTTCAGAAATAAAATTTCCCTATGTTTTTCTTTCGGGCAGTCAGGAAAAATAACCAAAACGCTCTCCTCTTGGTCTACACCGCTCAAATAGAAAATATCGCGATGTTGCTGAAACGGCATGGTGCTATCGGCACTAATCGGGTAAATATCGTTGGAGTTGAAAACGGCCAAACTCTTAGGTTTCATTAGTTTAGCGAATTTCTCTCTGCTTTTTATAAAAAGTGATTTATCTATTGGGGAGTACTTCATTAAAAATGTGTTTTTAATATGTTATGTGAGTCTTAAATGTAGCAAAATTAAGCAAAACCTCGCCATATTTCATTATATTTGGTAAAGTGGACTTTGCAAAGTCCACTTTACCAAATATAAAACCTTATGAGAAAAAAAATACTATTGAAGGTTTTTTTTGCCTTAGCCTTGATGCTTTCACCTGAGAGTGTCGTCTTTGCCCAAGGCATGCTCATGAAAGTGCCACTTAAAAGACAGGTTGAAAATTCAACTTTGGTGGTTGAAGGGCGAGTAGTATCGCAAAAATCGATTTGGAATGCAGACCGAAATAAAATTCTAACTATAAATACAGTTGAGGTTTATAAAGTGTTTAAAGGAAAGTCGAACCTTCAAATTGAAATTGTCACTCCCGGTGGAACCGTTGAAGACATTACACAAACAGTGGTTCCTAGTTTAAGTTTAAATAAAGGGGATGTTGGCGTGTTTACGTTGTATGATAACAATATTGGATTGGCCAAAAAAACAAGTTCGAGCTTAAAAAAGTACAAGCCTTATAGCTCTTTGCAAGGGTTTTATAGGTATGATTTGAGGAGTAATACGGCTAATAATCCGTTTGTTCGAAATAAGAGGATTTCTTCTGGTTTGTATGGGCAAATTATGAATATTACTGGTCAAGCCTATACGGAATTGATTTCGTTTGATGTAAACGAACAATCTCTTGCAAAGAAAAGTCAAAGTAATAAAGCATTGGCTCCAAATATATCAGGTTTTAGCCCAGCAACTGTAACGGCTGGAAATGGCGATCCTTTAACCATTGCTGGCAGCGGTTTTGGAACAGTTCAAGGAACCGTGGAATTTAAAAATGCAGATGATGGTGGAGACACTTATATTGTCGCTCTTGATTCGCAAGTGCTTTCTTGGAACGATGATGAGATAGTGGTTGAAGTGCCATCAATGGCCGGTACCGGGTCAATCAGAGTGACAGACAATGAAGGGGCTTCAATGGTTTCATCTGGCGATGATCTTTTGGTTTCGTTTGCATTGTCTAATAATGAGCGGTCAGGTAGTGCTGTTTTAATTCAACATGTGGGCATTGGTGGGGCGACTAGCATGACTTGGCAGATGAATGCGGATTTTGATGCCAATACCCCGGCAAAGGAAGCTTTTTTAAGAGCCTTTGATAGGTGGCGATGTGAAACAGGGATTAATTGGCTGATGGGGTCAACAACCTCTGTAAATGTTGGGGTGCAGGATGGCGTTAATGTTGTGGTTTTTGATGAAAATGATCCTTTGGATGAGGGCCTTTTGGGAGTGTGTATAACAACTTCTGGAAGTTGTGGAGATACTAGAGATGTTGTTACCGAATTGGATATAGTATTTGATAATGATGCTGATTGGAATTTTGGTCCAGGTCCAACTGGGCTGGAATGGGATTTCGAATCTGTAGCGCTGCATGAGTTGGGGCACGGCCATCAATTGGGTCACGTTATTAATACAAATGATGTTATGCATTTTAACTTTCCTCCTGCCCAAGAAAGAAGGTTTTTAAGCGGCAGCAATGAAACCGCAGCAGGTATTATTCAAAATTATAGCACTACAACCCAAATGTGTAGACAAATGTTGATGGAGGACTATTCTGGAAGCTGTTCGCTTGGTGTCGATACTAAAGAAGTGTTGACTAATGAGATTTCTATTTACCCAAGTCCGGTACGGGATATATTGTATGTTGAAAACGGATCGGCGTTAAATTTAGACAAAGTGGTGCTGTACGATATTGGTGGAAGGGCTATTTTGAATATCGATATGGCCAATGCACCAAGAGTAAAAGCTATAAATATGGGACAAATTTCTACAGGAATCTATTTTATGAGCATATTTTCAGGAAGTACAGTTATTGGAAAAAAAGTGGTTGTAGAATAATGATATTAAATAAGTAACAGCAATTAAATTAAGGAATATACATAGGAAAGCACCTCTTAAGGTGCTTTTTTACAGGGCTAAACATTACTTTAAAACCATTCTAAATAGAAAAAACAGTGTGTACTTATTTGCCTAAAATGCGTTCCTGATATACATTTGCAATAAATAACTAACTTTATTATAATGAGCGGATTTTTTAAATCTTCGATAGGAAGAAAAGTAGCCATGGCGCTTTCTGCATTCTTCCTGATGTTTTTCTTGCTTCAGCATTTTGCAATTAATATTTTATCGGTTTTCAGTCCTGAATTGTTCAACGAAGCGTCTCATTTCATGGGAACAAATGCTTTGGTTCAATTTGCGTTGCAGCCGGTCTTAATTTTTGGTGTGGTATTCCATTTTGTAATGGGGTTCATTTTAGAAATTAAAAACAAAAAGGCCAGACAAGTATCTTACGTTAAAAATAATGGTGCGGCCAATTCTAGCTGGTTTAGCAGAAACATGATTTGGAGCGGTGTGGTTATCTTGGCTTTTATCGTTTTACATTTTATTGATTTTTGGTTTCCAGAAATCAACACCAAGTTCATTAAAGGTGACTGGTCTGGAACTATGGCGGGTGTAGAGGGTTACCGTTATTACGAAGAATTAACGCATAAGTTTGTGAGCCCAATTCGTGTTGGGGCTTATGTGCTGGCGTTTGTATTCTTGGCGATGCACTTATTGCACGGATTTACCTCGGCATTTCAGTCCATGGGGTCTACCGCTGGCCGTAAAAAAACATTACAAAATATAGGTAAAGCATATGCTATTATAATTCCGCTAGGGTTTATTTTTATTGCTTTATATCATTACTTAAACCATTAATATTTATAACAATGGCTTTAGATTCAAAAGTACCAAAGGGTCCAATTCAAAATAAATGGACAGACTATAAAAACCATATAAACTTAGTAAACCCTGCAAACAAGCGTCATATCGATGTTATTGTTGTAGGAACAGGTTTAGCAGGAGGGTCGGCAGCTGCCACTTTAGCTGAACTGGGTTATAATGTAAAAGCATTTGCTTACCAAGATTCTCCACGCCGTGCGCACTCTATTGCTGCACAGGGCGGTATCAATGCTGCCAAAAACTATCAAGGTGATGGCGACTCTACATACAGATTGTTTTACGATACCGTAAAAGGTGGCGACTACCGTTCGCGCGAAGCTAACGTTTATCGTTTGGCTGAGGTTTCTGCAAACATCATCGACCAGTGTGTGGCACAAGGTGTTCCTTTTGCTCGTGATTATGGTGGGTTGTTAGATAACCGTTCGTTTGGTGGAGTTTTGGTATCTCGAACATTTTATGCTAAAGGGCAAACTGGGCAACAATTATTGCTAGGGGCTTATTCGGCCATGAATCGCCAAATTGCCCGTGGAAAAATAGAGATGTTCAACCGTCACGAAATGCTCGATGTGGTAAAAGTGGATGGGAAAGCCAGAGGAATAATTGCCCGTAATTTAGTTACTGGTGAAATAGAAAGACATTCAGCCCATGCTGTAGTAGTGGCTTCAGGTGGTTACGGAAACGTGTATTTCCTGTCAACAAACGCTATGGGAAGTAACGTTACGGCAGCTTGGAAAATACATAAAAAAGGAGCGTATTTCGCTAACCCTTGTTATACGCAAATCCACCCGACTTGTATTCCGCGTTCGGGCGATTACCAATCTAAATTAACATTGATGTCGGAGTCGTTGCGTAACGACGGACGTATTTGGGTGCCAAAACACATGGATGACGTTATAGCCATCCGTGAGGGCAAGAAAAAACCAACTGATTTATCGGAAGATGAAAGAGATTATTACTTAGAGCGTCGTTACCCTGCATTCGGTAACTTGGTGCCTCGTGATGTGGCGTCTCGTGCCGCTAAAGAGCGTTGCGATGCCGGTTATGGAGTTAATGCCACTGGGGAAGCAGTATATTTAGATTTCGCTTCGGCCATTGAACGTTACGGAAAAGAGCAAGCTAAAATTCAGAATATATCGAATCCTTCAGCAGCTAAAATATATGAATTAGGTCAGAAAATCGTTGAGGCGAAATATGGAAACCTTTTCCAAATGTATGAGAAAATCGTTGACGAAGATCCATACAAAACGCCAATGATGATTTACCCGGCAACGCACTACACCATGGGTGGTGTTTGGGTAGATTACAACCTAATGACTACCATTCCTGGATGCTATTGTATCGGGGAGGCCAATTTCTCAGATCACGGAGCTAACCGATTAGGAGCGTCAGCATTAATGCAAGGTTTGGCCGATGGTTATTTCGTATTGCCATACACCATTGGTGATTACTTGGCGAACGATATCCGTACAGGAAAAATTCCAACGGACACCAAAGAATTCGACGAAGCTGAAAAAGCTGTTAAAGATAGAATCGATTTCTTCGTAAATAACAACGGAACAAAATCGGTTGACCACTTCCACAAACGTTTAGGAAAAGTAATGTGGGATAAAGTTGGTATGGCGCGTAACGAAAAAGGATTGAAAGAGGCTATGGCCGAAATCAAACAAATTCGTGAAGAGTTTTGGAAAGATGTAAAAGTTCCAGGAAATGCTAACGAAATGAACCCAGAATTGGAAAAAGCGGGTCGTGTGGCCGATTTCTTGGAGTTGGGTGAGTTGTTCGCTAAAGATGCTTTAATGCGTGAAGAATCATGTGGAGGACACTTTCGTGAAGAATCTGTAGAAATGGATGGTGAGCAAAAAGGGGAAGCCAAACGTAAAGATGAAGAATTCGCTTTCGTTGCCGCTTGGGAATACAAAGGAGAACCAGCTGATGCCGTGCTTCACAAAGAACAATTAGAATTTAAGGATATTGAACTGAAACAACGTTCGTATAAATAGTTGATGGTTGTCAGTTATTAGTTTTTGGATTAAAAACTAACAACGAGCAACTAACAACCAAAAACTAAAAAAATGAATTTAACACTTAGAATTTGGAGACAAAAAGACTCGAATGCAAAGGGTCAAATGGTCGATTATAAAGTAACTGATATTTCTGAGCATATGTCATTTTTAGAAATGATGGATGTGTTGAATGAACAATTGGTAAGCTCTGGTGAAGAGCCCGTAGCCTTCGATCACGATTGTCGTGAAGGCATTTGCGGAATGTGCTCTATGTACATTAACGGCGAAGCTCACGGACCGGATAGAGGCGTGACGACTTGCCAGTTGCACATGCGTATGTTTAAGGATGGCGATACCATTACCATCGAACCTTGGAGAGCCACTGCTTTCCCGGTAATAAAAGATTTAGTGGTAGATAGAACTTCGTTCGAGCGCATTCAACAAGCGGGAGGATATATTTCTGTAAACACTTCAGGAAACACCCAAGATGCCAACGCTATTCCAATCTCAAAACATGCTGCCGACGAGGCTATGGATGCTGCAACTTGTATTGGTTGTGGAGCTTGTGTAGCGAGTTGTAAAAACTCAAGTGCTATGCTGTTTGTTGGGGCAAAAGTATCGCAATATGCGTTGTTGCCACAAGGACAGGTTGAGGCTGTAGACCGTGTAAGAAACATGGTGGCACAAATGGATTTGGAAGGTTTTGGAAACTGTACCAATACAGGAGCTTGCGAAATTGAATGCCCTAAAGGTATTTCATTGGATAATATCGCTAGAATGAATCGCGAATTAATGAAAGCGTCAATGTCATAATTTACGCTGTTCATCGTAAAAATATAGAACCCAAGCTCACCGCTTGGGTTTTTTTATTAGCTTTAGTGAAGTTTTTATAAGGATGAACAGAAACGCTATTTTTTTATTGCTATTTGTGTTATTGTGCGGATCTGTCCATTCGCAAGGTGTGGTGTTATCCAACAAACAGGAAACTTGCCTTAACGAAGAATCGCTTTTAAAACATCTTAAATCGCTGTCTTCTGATGCTTTTGAAGGTCGGCGTACCGGAACCAACGGAGCTACAAAAACCAAAAAATACATCGTCAATCAGTTTTATAGTTTGGACGTATCTCCGTTAGTTGAAGATTATCTGCAGCCTTTTTTCTTTATCCATAAACGGAACGAATACAACGGAGTAAACGTTTTGGGACTTGTAAAAGGAAGCGAATTTCCAGATAAGTACATCGTGATTAGTGCCCATTATGACCATGAAGGCATCAAACGAGGCGAGATTTACAATGGTGCTGATGACAATGCATCCGGAGTTAGTGCCCTTTTTAGTTTTGCTGAACATTTTAAGAATAATCCGCCTAAACATTCTGTTATTTTGGCTGCTTTTGATGGCGAGGAATTAGGGCTTCAAGGCTCTAAATATTTTGTGAACCATCCCGTGATTCCTTTAAAAAATATTATCCTCAATATCAATATGGATATGATTAGCCGAAGTGATAAACAGGAACTTTTTGTGGCTGGAACTTCGGAAAATAAACGTTTGAAGCATTTGGTTGAAACTACAAAAACTCCAAAATCGTTAAATCTTGTTTTAGGGCATGATGGCTACGACGGTCTAGAGGATTGGACTTATGCCTCCGATCATACCAACTTCTACAAAGAGCGTATCCCGTTTCTCTATTTTGGTGTTGAAGACCATAAAGACTACCATGAGCCCACAGACGATTTTGAAAATATCCACCCCCAATTTTATATTGATGCGGTAAAAACCATTATTTCCGTGTTTGAAAAAATTGATGCTTCAAGCTATTAAAAATAAGCCTTCAACTGTACCGATCCCGTGTGGATGGTTTTGCTGCTTTCGGTTTTTCTTCCGAAGTAACTCAAATTCAAATCTAAAAAATCAGTCAGTTTTTTTTGTGCCAAAAGGCTCCAAGTAAAGTTTTTTCCAGGTTGTAAACCTTCAAGAATTTGGTAGGCTACGGGCGTATTTACATTTCCGTTGTAACTGTTCGAAATATAGTTCAGTTCGCCGTTAATAGCACTTTTTTGACTGCTAGCCAAACTGAACGACAACCCATATTTTTGCTGTTTTAGCGACTCTTCATTGCCAATAGTATTGGTCTTACTGGCGTACTGGTAAAACACATCGAAACTGGAGTTGTCGTTAAATAAATACGACAGTTTAGGATTGAATCGCGTTTCGTCAAAATTGTAATTCTTACTGGCAAAATTCTCGCTGATGCTTTCATTGGTTTCAAACGCCGAAAGCATATTAATAAGCCAATTAACAGCAATTTTATGATTGAAATTAATTTGGTGGCTCGTTAGGCCATTTTCAATAAATCCCACAGAAAGTACGTTTCTGGTGGTGTTGTCCAAAAACGTGTACGATGTGGTATAACGCTGTTTTCCGCGGTTAAAAAACAGCACGTTTCTAAAATTAAGTTGAAGCCCCAATTGGTCGTCTTCGCTATTATTGAAAGGATTGAGATTAAAACTGTTGCCTTCCCGTTTCGTTTTTCGGTCGATTAAATAACTGGTTTGGTTGTAAAAGTGCGACCAGAATTTTTTTGATTTGTTTTTTGAAGCTGACCATTGTGCGGGGTTAAAGGTCAACGTTTGGCTCAATCGGTTTTGGTGGGTTTTTATAAAAATGCGGTTGGGTAGCAATACCCGAATGTATTTTCCCTGATCCTGAAACTGTGCGATTTCGAACTCCTCAAGCTCCTGAATGCCATTTTTGTTGTAATCGTTCCAAGTGTAGGCGCCTTGTCCAGCTTCTACTTCAACATAAGTGAAATCCTGCTGTGGCAATGTGCCAGAATTGGTCTCAAAAATAGTGTTCCAATTAATGATTTGGTTGAACAGTTTTTGGTTGAATTGCAAGCGTGAGTTAATGGAGTTTTCATTTTCAACGGCGCTATCTACGTTCTTTAAAGTTCTGTAATTAGCATAAAGCGATAGGTTGGTGTTTTTATTTTGAACCAACCGTGAATTCAAATAAAAGGTATTCGAAGTATTTACCTTTTGCAGTTCGTTATTTCGGATGCTATCGTTCACTCGGTTTTTATAGCCCACTTCTGCAAAAACTAGGGTGCTGTCGCCCACCCCAAAAAACACGTCGTACGATTTGAATCTTTGGCTCAGTTCCGTTAAGTTTTGTGTGGCTTTTTCGCGTTGTTCGTTGTCTTCAATGGATAGTTTTGTTCCCAGCCAACTCTTTTTCATTTGGTAAACAATGCGGTTGTGAGAACGTAAAAATGTGGACGTGTTTACGGTGGAATTCGCATTTAAAAAACTGGAGTACGACGTGATATTGAATCGGTTCAAATTCAAATTAATGTTGGCAACGTGGCGGTTTCCATTAAATCCTTCTGAAAAATTTAAATGCTCGAATTGGTAGTTTGCAAAACCTTTTTGATGATGGTATAATTTTAAACCCGAATACGCCAAAGTTTGATGCCCCAAACCAAAACCGATACCGTTTATATTGTTGGTGTCTAAATTCCAATCGCGGTTAAACTCGGGGTTATAAAGGCCTTCAATATTTCGGTAGTTTTTTTGAATGAAATCGGTGTCCACAAAAGCATCCAAATTCCAAAGGCTATCGGTTTTTACGATGGATTGTTTGACGGTGATCTTACCAGCGAAACCGTTGTTGTTTTCGTCGTCTAAATTCGAAAATAGGTTTAAATCGTTTTTGCTGGCTGCCAACTCAAAACCAATATGCGTTTTTTCAGAAGGCGTGTATTGTCCGTTTACTACCGCAATTTGAAGTTTGGTAGGCGCCACCAACTGCACAATGGGGGCATAGTTACCTTGGTTTACACCGCTATATTCGAAAATATTATTTATGGCGTAGGTGTTGCTTAAAATATAATCGCCTTGGTTGTCGCCAACAAAAGAGAAGGTAACGCGGTACAATTCATCGTCGGGGTTGTTCGAAAACACAAATATTTCGTTGCCATCAACTAGTTCCTTTTTGTATAAAATGCGGTTGTCGTTTTGGTTTTCCCTAATTTCCGAAGGCGCTACCATTTGCGAACGGTTGTCACCGGCATTACTCAATATTTCAATTTGGGCTTCTGAAAGATTTTGCTGCAAGGGTTGGTTTTTGGCATCGTTTTCAGAATACACCGAAACGCCAATTTTCAATTTTTCAGTTTCGTGCCGTGTGCCGCCGTAAGCCACAAAACGGGAATAATTACGGTCGCTAAATTGATAATCAACCGTAATGCGCATTTCGGAAGTAATGGGGAATGTAGAGTTGAAAATAATTTCACCCGCATTATAATCGATAATATAGTCTTCGTTTTCGCCGCGTTTTAGAGGTGTGCCGTTTACGTAAACCGTTTCACTGCCCGAAACAATCAACACAAATAACTCACCATTTTGTCCCTGTAATTTGTATGGGCCTTGGTTGCCTTCTTGAGCGGTGAATTGGCTGGTGGTGAACTGCCCACGAACCAAAGCCCCTGCGGCAAAAATGTTGGTTTTGGTATCATCATCTCCCAAATTCAGATTGAAGTTCAACCCTTGAACACGTTTTGAAAAATTGGCGAAATATGAGTTGGTGTTGGTTAAATCGATATCGCCTGCACGGACGTTCCATTTGTCACTGAACAGTTCAATAAATACTTGGTCGAACTCATCCAATCGTTGACTGTATCCACTTTCCTGTAACGGAATATTGGCATCTTGAATGGACGCCCGAAGCGACACTTTTTCATTCAGTTTGCCCGTAATTTGTAAATCGAGTTCGCTATTCAAAACCGAGTTTTGATTATTACCAATGGTAACGCCACGCGAAATGCTTCCAGAGGTGGTCAATCCATCAAAAGGTACATAGTTTTTGGAAACGTTCGATTCCTGAAACTTGTACAAGGTTTGGCTGTTGTTGGTGTTTTCAACAATAATGTTTTCATCCAACTGTTGGTAAGTTTTAGTGAGAAACTCCGGAAACTTCAAATAATTAATAATTAATGAATCGGTTTCCACTGTTTTTTTGAATCGTAAAATCGCTTTTGAAAAATCGACCGCATAATAGGACGAATCAATAAGTGTGCTGTCTTTTTTCCGCACCGAAAACCAATGCGGATTTATGCTAACGCTGTCAATTTTAATGGTGTTTTTGGCAGGCACTTTTACGGTTCTGTAATTGCTGTTTTGGCTCTGCGAAAATCCGCAAAAGCACCACAGCACTGCCAGAATATAAATTATGCCTTTCATTTGGTATTTAAACTGATAAACGTTTAAAATATTTTGTTAATAGCTTCGTTAAAACTCCTGTTGCTTAAACTAGTGTAAAAGTAGCGTATTATTTATTTTAGCGGAAATATCTTGAAAAGACCTGCAGGATATTCAAAATCCTATAGGTCTGGAAACTGAACAAATTAAAATTCAACAGTTTGAAAATCATA
Source organism: Tamlana crocina (assembly GCA_040429635.1). Taxonomy (NCBI): domain Bacteria; kingdom Pseudomonadati; phylum Bacteroidota; class Flavobacteriia; order Flavobacteriales; family Flavobacteriaceae; genus Tamlana; species Tamlana crocina. The sequence goes on from CP158972.1 coordinate 615,567, forward strand.
TCCTATAACGTAAACGGCATCCGAGCCGCATTAAACAAAGGTTTTATAGATTGGCTAAAGGCAGCAAATCCCGATGTAGTTTGCCTGCAGGAAATTAAGGCCATGAAAGAACAACTCGATTTAAGCATTTTTGAGGAGGCCGGTTACCATTATCATTATTGGTTCAGTGCCCAAAAAAAGGGGTATAGTGGCGTGGCGATTTTGAGTAAAACTAAACCTGACAACGTTGAATACGGCACAGGTATTGAGTCGATGGATTTTGAAGGAAGAAATTTGAGAGCCGATTTTAACGGTGTGTCGGTAATGAGTTTGTATTTACCATCGGGTACCAACGATGCACGGCTTGGCCATAAATTCGAGTACATGGATATGTTTCAGGAATATATCGATAAACTAAAAAAGGATATTCCCAACTTAATCATCTGCGGCGATTACAACATTTGCCATGAAGAAATTGATATCCATAACCCCAAAGGACTTAGCAAAGTTTCCGGCTTTTTGCCTGCAGAGCGCAAGTGGATTGGAAGTTTTATCAACAGCGGATTTATCGATTCGTTTCGGTATGTAAACCCTGAATTGCAGCAATACAGCTGGTGGAGCTACCGCGCCAATGCCCGTGCCAATAATAAAGGTTGGCGATTGGATTATGCCATGGTGGCACAACCTTTGCAAGAAAACATAAAACGCGCCGTTATATTAAGCGAAGCAGTACATAGCGACCATTGTCCTATTCTGCTGGAAATTGAAAATTAATTAATGTGTTAACAACAAACAAATCGAACCAATGATTAAAAAAACGTTATTAGCTGCACTTAGTTTAGTGCTTTTGGCTTCTTGTGTGTCTCCAAAAGTGTATAAGGATTTGGAGGCTAAGTATGCCGACCTTAAACAAGAAAACAAAAATCTTGCCCGAGAAAATTACAAACTGTCTAAAGCAAACACGGCTGCTGAAAATGAGTTGAAGCAGTTAAAAGCGGCTTACGATGAAGCCGTTGCCCAGCGTGATAATTTGCAAGCCGAGTATAACGCTACCAAAGCAAGTTTGGATAATTTAAAAGATTCTTATGAGGCTTTGGAAAAAAACAGCTCACGGGCTATTGCTGAAAACTCGCAAAAAAACAGAGAATTGCTAGCACAACTTGAAGCAAAAGAACAAGCACTTGAAGCTGAAAATTCGCGTTTGGAAAAACTTAAAAGAGAATTACAAGATCGTTCTAGTCGTGTGGCAGAATTGGAAAAATTGATAGCCGATAAAGATGCAGCGATGACCGCCCTGAAAAATGCCATTTCAAGTGCATTAACTGATTTTGAAGGTAAAGGGTTAACCGTAGAGCAACGCGATGGAAAAGTATATGTGTCGATGGAAAACAAATTGTTGTTCAGCTCAGGAAGTTGGGCGGTAGGCACTGAAGGTAGAAGAGCGGTAGAGCAACTGGGATCTGTTTTGGCACAAAATCCAGATATCGCTGTGTTGATTGAAGGTCATACCGATAACGTACCGTATTCTGGAAATGGCCCATTGACTACCAACTGGGATTTGTCTACAAAACGAGCGACTTCAATTGTAAATATTTTGAGAGAAAACCGTGAAATAAACCCAGAAAACCTTACCGCTGCAGGTCGTGGTGAGTTTGCTCCAGTTGCGCTAAATGATAATCCTGATGGCAGAGCCAAAAATCGACGTATTGAAGTGATTTTAACGCCCAAGTTGGATGAACTTTCAAAACTTTTAAACGAAAATTAAACCATAATTGTGAACGTGGTACGCCCTGATAGCTGTCGGGATGTATCATATTAACAGTATAAATCATTTATTAAAACCTTTTAGTACTTTATTGGGCTGAAAGGTTTTTTTATCTTTACCGACCTTAAAATAAATTTAAAAAAAGATGCTGAATCGTGTTTAGCATAACAGAATATGAAATATACTACACTACCAAAAACCGATATAAAAGTTAGTAAAATATGCCTGGGTACCATGACCTGGGGCAACCAAAACACAGAGGCAGAAGGGCACGCCCAATTGGATTATGCGCTTGAGCAAGGCATTAACTTTATTGATACAGCCGAAATGTATCCCGTTCCGGCAAGTCCCGAAACCCAAGGGGAAACCAGTAGAATTATTGGCAATTGGTTTAAAAAAAGAGCTAACCGTGAACACGTGGTTTTAGCCAGTAAAATAGTGGGCCGCCCAAGCGATTACACTGCGCACATACGAAAAACGGGTCTGAAAAAAGCAGCTATTGAGGAAGCGGTTAATGCCGAATTGAAACGACTGCAAACCGATTATATCGATCTATACCAGATTCATTGGCCAGAACGCGAAACGAATACTTTCGGAACTAGAGATTACAAGCATAACCCCGACGACGAGTGGGAAGATAACTTTAATGAAGTGCTTCGCGTATTTGAAAATCAGATAAAGTTGGGTAAAATTAGGCATGTGGGAATATCAAACGAAAAAGCTTGGGGCACCATGCGGTTTTTGGAGGAATCTAAAATACATGGTTTGCCTCGAATGAAAACCATTCAAAATTCATATTCGTTATTAAATCGTGATTTTGAGGGCGATATGGCCGAGATATCCATACGCGAGGAATTGGGGCTTTTGGCTTATTCTCCTATGGCTTTTGGCGTGCTTTCGGGAAAATACATCAAAGGAACGGCGGCCGATAATGCCCGTTTAAAGTTGTTTCCGAGATTTGCGCGTTACAGTAGTGAACAATGCACCGAAGCCACCAAACTTTACCTTAAAATAGCAGAAGACAATAACATGACCCTAGCCCAGATGAGTTTGGCTTTTGTAACCCAACAACCATTCGTGACCAGTAACATCATTGGGGCAACAAATTTAGAACAGCTTAAGGAAAATATCGACTCAATACATATTACTTTAAATGATAGTGTTTTGGAGCAGATCAATGCGGTACATGCCGAAATTCCTAATCCGGCTGTTTAGTTGATGTTTTATTAAAAACCAAAACTGTTCAGCCAAACCAAAGCAGCCTCACGGGTAGAAAATACTTTGAATTTATATTTTTTGTTGTTGGCCAAGGTACTGTACACGGTGCTAAGAGCCGCTGCAACGGGGTTGTTTATTATAATTGCCGAAACAACCAGTTCGTATTGTTTTAGTGATTGATTTTTAACTTGGTTAAACGATTTTAAGTCCTTTATTGTGAATTTAAAATCGGCATCCGTGGCAGTAACTAAGGTTTTTAACTTTCTTGGATAAGAGGTGTTCACTTCAAATTCTTGTAAATAAAGAAGAACATCAACGGCATCAACATCGTTTTTAAATTTTGTTTCGAGAATGTTGGATTCGGTATCAAATACAGATGTTATCATGCCTGAAAAATAAAATCAAATTTAGTTGAAATTTTTTACAAACTAAATATATGAATTTTTCAGGTTCACAGCATTTGGAAACCATTAAAAATAAAAAACCCGCAACTTATTAAGTTAGCGGGTTTTAGTTATTTAATTTGATTACCATCTTTATCGAAAAAGTGGTATTCTAGGTATGTGTAAGCATCTCTTGGTAAAATTTTTACCCATTTTTTGTGTTCTAAAAACCATTTAGAACGTACAGATGGAAAACCTTTTGTTAAAAAGGCTGCTATAAAAGGATGTGTGTTTAAAGTCAACTTTTTATAGTCTTTTTTAAATAGTCGTTCAAGGTCGTGGTTTATTTTTTGCACTAATCCAATAGGTGCTTCTACCTCAGAGCCATTAGCACCGTTGGGGTCTTCCTCGCGGGTTTTAATGTTCATTTCTGGGCGAACCCGTTGCCTTGTTATTTGTATCAATCCGAATTTGCTCGGGGGCAGTACTTTGTGTTTGGCCCTGTCGTCTTTCATTTCATCGCGAAGATGGTTGAAGAGTTTTTGCCGGTTGTCTGCCGTGGTCATGTCAATAAAATCTATCACGATGATACCGCCCATATCGCGCAGTCGCAATTGGCGGGCTATTTCGGTAGCTGCTATTAAGTTGACCTCTAATGCTGTATCCTCTTGGCTGTTGGCTTTGTTGGAGCGGTTACCGCTGTTAACATCTATAACGTGCAGGGCCTCGGTGTGTTCAATTACCAAATAGGCGCCCTTGGCCATAGAAACCGTTTTGCCAAACGAGGTTTTTATTTGTCGTTCAATTCCAAATTTTTCAAAAATGGGAACTTTAGACTGATACAGTTTAACTATTGATTCTTTTTTAGGTGCAATTTCTTGCAAATAATCTTTAATTTGAATGTAAAGCTCTTCGTCATCCACAGTAATTCCGGTAAAGGTATCGTTGAATATGTCTCGTAGGATAGACGAGGCCTTATTCATTTCTCCCAATACCTTACTGGGGTGGTGAGCTTTGTGTAGCTTTTTGCACATTGCCGTCCATCGACTGAGCAAATTTTGCAAATCTTTGTCTAGTTCAGCTACTTTTCTGCCTTGTGCTACGGTACGCACTATAACGCCAAAACCTGGCGGCGTAATGCTTTTTACAAGTCGTTTTAAGCGGTCTTTTTCCTCGCGGTCTTCTATTTTTTGTGAAATGGAAATACGGTTGGAAAAAGGTACCAATACAATGTACCTGCCCGCAATGGAAAGCTCGCTGCTTATCCTAGGGCCTTTGGTAGAGATTGGTTCTTTAACGATTTGCACCAATAGCGATTGATTAGATTTTAAGACGTCAGTAATTTTACCGTCTTTCTCAATATCTTTTTCGAATGGGAAGTTTTTTAAAGAAAAATCTTTTAGTTTACCTGTGCTTACACGTTTTGTGAATTTTAAAAGTGAAGGTAGTTTTGGCCCTAAATCGTGATAGTGCAAAAATGCATCTTTTTCGTAGCCCACATTAACGAATGCGGCATTTAGTCCAGGAACGGCTTTTCTAATTTTGGCTATAAACACATCACCAACCGAAAAGTCGTTACTATCTTCATCTTTTTGTAATTCAATAAGTTTTCCATCTTTTAATAAGGCAAAATCAACATTTTCGGAACTAGATCTAATGATCAATTCTTTATCCATTTTGTTAATTTTTATCCATACGGTCCAGTTAAAAGTTAAAAGTTTAAAGTTTAAGTTAAAGCAAATGCTTAAGAACTAGCAACTAAAAACCATCAACTAAAAACCAAATGGTACAGATGGATTATACATTATTTTTTCACAGGATTTTTAAGTATCCGTGGAGTTCATCAAGCACCCAAAACAGTGCCTAAAAAAATAAATGAACTCATTTCAAAGAACTTTTGTTTTTAAACCAAAAAAAGTAGCTGATCTAACTACTTTTTCTGATTTATTTTTTCTTTTTGTGACGGTTAGCGCGTCTACGTTTCTTTCTCTTGTGCGTCGCTACCTTATGTCTTTTACGTTTTTTACCACTTGGCATAAATAGTGTCTTTTAAATTAATGATTTATTTTAATGCCAGAACAGTGCTGGCTATGTGTTGTTACTTTACGTCAACGTTTGTTTTTACTCCCTCTACAAAAACTTTAGCAGGTTTAAATGCAGGAATATTGTGAGCTGGAATTTTTATTGTTGTATTTTTAGAAATATTTCTACCAGTTTTTTCTGCTCTAGTTTTAATGATAAAACTTCCAAAACCTCTTAAATAAACATTATCTCCGCTTTCTAAAGAAGTCTTTACTTCTTCCATGAATGTCTCAACAGTTGCTTGAACATCGCCTTTTTCAATTCCTAACTTCTCAGAAATTTTCGCTACTAAATCAGCCTTCGTCATTTTAATATTATATTTTATGTTACTATTAATTATAAAAGGGATGCAAATATAGGAATTAAATATTCAATATTTCAAACCTAATTAATTAAAATTTAATATTATAAAGGTTTACTTTTGTTTGATTTATTTTAATGATTGATGAATTTTTCAAAAACCATAACAAGCTGGTATTCAATAAATAAACGTAAATTGCCTTGGCGCGAAACCAAAAACCCGTACTATATTTGGTTGTCGGAAATTATTTTACAGCAAACACAAGTTAAGCAAGGTTTACCATATTATGAAGCTTTTGTTGCTCAATACCCGTCAGTTTTTGATTTGGCTTCCGCCGAAGAAAGTGAAGTTTTAAAATTATGGCAAGGCTTGGGGTATTATTCACGTGCTCGAAATTTGCATGCTACTTCCAAATATGTGGCAAACGAATTGGACGGTGCTTTTCCTGATACATATAAAGGACTGTTAAAATTGAAAGGTGTTGGCGATTATACAGCCAGTGCCATTGCGTCTATTTGTTTTGGCGAAGCGGCCGCGGTGGTTGATGGAAACGTGTATAGAGTACTGTCGCGCTATTTTGGAATAGATACACCAATAAATACATCGCAGGGCGCAAAGGAATTCAAAGCTTTGGCGCAAGAACTAATTGATAAAAAGAATCCGGCCGAATTCAACCAAGCTATTATGGAGTTCGGGGCAACGCAGTGCAAGCCTAAAAATCCCGACTGCGATAGCTGTCCGTTTCAAAATTCTTGTGTGGCTTTCAGTAGCAACCGGATTGATAAATTACCGGTGAAAAACAAATCCGCGAAAGCGAAAAAGCAATATTTCAATTTTTTAGTATTTGTTTCAGACGACGGAAAAACCATTCTTCAAAAAAGAGTAGGCAAAGGCATTTGGCGGAATTTATACCAATTTCCGTTAGTGGAGACCATTAAAAATTACGATGCCACTGCGTTTAAACCATTAATTGAAAGCCACGATTTGGTTAAAGGAAGCGATTTTACATTTACACTATATAATAAGGACTGTGTGGTCCATAAATTGTCGCATCGCCATCTATACACTAAATTTTGGATTGTAAATGTGGAAAAGTTGTCCGAACCCGGGATTCCCGTAAGCGAAGTACGCGATTATGCGGTACCGGTTTTGATTGATAATTTTATAGAGTCGTTTAATTTTTGATTGATAATTTATGCCAATCACAAAAATTTATTAATTTTAAAAAAATGATGGGCAATTGGTTACATTTGCTCTCTTGAATTAAGAAAAAATTATGTCTGGAACGTTAAATAAAGTGATGCTTATTGGGCATTTGGGAGATGAAGTAAAAATGCACTATTTTGATGGTGGCGGGTGTGTTGGGCGTTTTCCGTTGGCAACAAACGAAACCTATACCAATAGGCAAACAAACGAACGCATTACAAATACCGAGTGGCACAATATTGTGGTAAGAAACAAAGGCGCCGAAATTTGTGAAAAATATTTGAGCAAAGGCGATAAGGTGTACATTGAAGGCCGGTTAAAAACCAGAAAATGGCAGGACGATAGTGGAAACGATAGGTATTCAACCGAAATACAGTGCACCGATTTTACGTTCCTCACTACCAAAAAGGAAAGTGAAAACAATGCGGCGGCATCAAATGCTTCAATGCCACAAAAGCCAACTGAAAGTCAGCCTTCACAAAATCAACCCATTCAAGACGATAATGATGATCTGCCGTTTTAATTCCGCACTCGGTAGTTTATCGAGAAACCTATGTTTAACTAAAGCTACAGTAGTTGGATCCTGACCCCGCGAGTTTTATTTCCTTGATTGCTACCATCGATTATTCGGTGGCATTTAGTTTAGCGCTTTTGTTTGTGCTGTTAGTGTGTTCTGCTCTTGTTTCTGGCGCTGAGGTGGCTCTATTTTCATTAACTGCAGAACAGATAAAAGACGGCTTGGTACAAAAATCCAAACGCATAGAAATTATTGCTAAACTGTTAGAGCGACCTAAAAAACTATTGGCCACCATTTTAGTGGCGAACAACTTTATAAATATTGCCATTGTTATTTTGTTTGCCTTTTTGGGCGATTTTCTTTTCGGTAATTTAGCCAGTCCAGAAATAAAATTCGTGGTTGAAGTAGTTGTTGTTACCTTCCTGATTTTGCTTTTCGGTGAAATTTTGCCAAAAATCTATGCCAGCCGAAACAACCTAAAGTTTGCCACATTTATGGCTTATCCGCTCAAGGTTTTGGATGTGCTTTTGTCGCCCATTAGTTTGCCCATGCGTGGCGTTACATTGGCGATTCATGATAAATTGGGCAAGCAAAAATCGGGTATTAGCGTCGATCAACTTTCGCAAGCTTTGGAACTGACCAGTGAGGAAGACACCACCAAAGAAGAACATAAAATTCTGCAAGGCATTGTTTCTTTCGGAAACACAGATACCAAACAGGTGATGCGTCCGCGTATTGATATTTTTGCGCTCAATATTGAGTTGAAATATCAAGATGTTATGGACAGTATAGTTGAAAATGGCTATTCGCGAATTCCGGTTTACCGTGACAATATCGATACCATTGAAGGCATTCTTTATGTAAAAGATCTGTTGCCCCACATCGATAAAAAGCAATTCGATTGGACCTCATTGATCCGGGAGCCGTTTTTTGTTCCTGAAAACAAAAAGCTGGACGATTTAATGGCAGAGTTCCAAGACAAAAAAGTGCATTTGGCCGTTGTGGTTGATGAATATGGAGGTACCTCGGGATTGATTTCTTTGGAAGATATTATTGAAGAAATTGTAGGTGATATTAGCGATGAGTTTGATGACGAAGATTTAACCTATTCCAAGCTCGATGAAAACAACTATGTTTTCGAGGGTAAAACGGCTTTAAAGGATTTTTATAAAATCATAAAGTTGGAAGACGAAACCCTTTTCGAAAATAAAAAAGGCGAAGCCGAAACTATTGCTGGATTTGTACTGGAAATTTCGGGAAGTTTCCCAAAGCTGAACAGTAAAATAAATTTTGAAAATTACGTTTTCACTATTGAGGCGTTGGATAAAAAACGAATTAAACTCGTTAAATTTACCATACAATCAACTGCAAGCTAACTTGGAAATGCACAAAAAACGAATGACTCTAAATATTAAAAATTCCCTTTTTTTAAAAACTTTTACTGTTGTTGGTTTTGTGTGTTTTCTGTCTTGTGGAGACGATTATGTTCCCAAACCCAAGGCCCAGTTAAGGTTGGAATATCCCGAAGCGCAATACGTTGAAGATGGTTTAGAATTGCCATTTTCATTTGGGGTTAACACTTTGGCTCAAAACATCGAAGTTTCTGAAGTGCCTTCGGCAACAAAAAGTTTCGGTGTAAATTTAGAATACCCCTCCATGAAGGGCACTATTTTTTTAACTTACAAAGCTATTGGCGCAGATGAAAAAAATCTAAACGATTTTTTAAGAGATGCACAAAACTTCACCCAAAAACATACCATTAAAGCCGACGAGATTCCCGTTACGGCATATGAAAATAAAGAGCGGAAAGTGTACGGTGCCTTTGCCGAAGTAAAAGGCGATGTAGCTTCTCCTGCTCAGTTTTATGTTACCGATAGCATCAATCATTTTTTAACGGGGTCGTTGTATTTTTATGCCAAACCCAACTACGACTCCATTTTACCAGCGGCCCATTATTTGCAAAAGGATATTAAGCATATTATG